>NZ_CP099222.1:3704249-4030312 GCF_029717145.1 Citrobacter freundii
TTTAATTTGTCGCCGAATAATGGTGGTCTTCGCACCACGGTCGCGACGATTTGGCGCCTTCCTCATGCTTATTCCTGCTCCAGCATCGCATTCACCCACGCGTCCAGATTGGCAAACGTTGGTTTAGATGCCAGATGCAGAAGTTTACGTCCTGCATCCACCGCCAGCAGCGTTGGCTTACCGCCAGCATGCGCCACCAGCACAGTACGCACACATTCCAGCAGAGAATGTTCCGCACGCGCCTGTTGCTCCATCGAGTTCGCCAGCGGATCCATCAGGCAGTAGCAGATAAATACCCCCAGGAAGGTCCCTACCAGCGCCGCTGCTACTTTCAGGCCGATCAGTGCAATGGAGCCATCAATAGATTGCATGGTAATAATGATGCCAAGTACCGCGGCGCAAATACCGAATCCCGGCATAGCTTCAGCCGTACGCTGTAATGAACGAGACGGTGTCAACAGCTCTTCTTCTACGGTATCCAGTTCCTGATCGAGGATCCCTTCCAGTTCGTGGGCGTCAATTTTGCCCATTGCCATCAGGCGGAAGTTATCAGCGATAAAGGTCACCAGTCGCTCTTGAGTCAGCACCAGCGGGTACTTTTGGAAAATGGTACTTTCAGCCGGTTTTTCAATGTGCTGATCCAACATGCGTAAGCCGCCGTTTTGTACCAGCTCCAGCAGTTCAAACAGGCACATTAATAGTTGGCGCTGAAACTCTGGCCCCAGCTGTTTCTTGCTGAGGACACCTTTCAACTGATGGCCGATCTCTTTCAGCACGTGCTTCGGGTTGCCGATAATCATGGCACCAAATCCGGCGCCGAGAATAATAACAATTTCAGCAGGCTGCCAGATGGCAATTAATTGTCCACCCGCTTCAAAATAGCCGCCAAAAACACAGCCAATAACCACCAACAAACCTAAAATCTTTTGCATTCACTTCTCCGCATTTCAATTCGAAATTGTTAATCTTGATATAAACAATCACGAATTTTGTGCGTGATTTTTTTATTCATTTGACAAATTCTGGCTTCAGTTACGCCTAACACCAGCGCAATCTCTTTTAAATTCATATCGTGTTGGTAATACATGGAGAGCACGAGGCCCTCTTTTTCACTGAGTTGACCGAGGGCATAGCTCAGCATCTCTTGCGTCACAAATTGTTCTTCCAGCCCCCGCCCTTCAAGCGGTGCAATTGGCAGGTCGCCATTCAGTAACTCATCCAGGCTGGCCAGTGTTTCGGCCCCTTCCAGCTGTTGAAATTCCAGGTAATCCTCAGACGATAGCCCCCATTGCGAAAGCTCCTCCCGGGTGGGTTCGTGTCCGAGTTTTGTGCGCGCTTCACGAATCACATCCTTAATTTGATGATATTTCTGCCGTAACTGGCGCGGCCGCCAGTCAAGACTGCGCAATTCATCCAGAATAGCCCCGCGAATGCGGTGTACGGCGTAACCCGCAAAGCCTTCATCGGGCTGGCCGTAGCGGCGAATCGCATTCAGCAATCCCATCAGCGCCGTTTGCTCCATGTCCTGCCGGTCCATCACGCAGGTACATTGCGGCGCGAGTTGGCGCACGACTTTGCGCACCAACGGAAGATAAGCCTGTAAATAATGACTCTCTTGCTGTGGGGTGAGCACCGGTGTCGCGCTGAATTCCTCTGACTCGTAAGCGTCTTGCATCATTTAAATTCCTGACTCATCGCTTACTGGAACACGACTTTTTTCACCAATATATCTTTATACGGTGCGGCTATTTTTGGTAATGACTCCAACTTATTGATAGTGTTTTATGTTCAGATAATGCCCGATGACTTTGTCATGCAGCTCCACCGATTTTGAGAACGACAGCGACTTCCGTCCCAGCCGTGCCAGGTGCTGCCTCAGATTCAGGTTATGCCGCTCAATTCGCTGCGTATATCGCTTGCTGATTACGTGCAGCTTTCCCTTCAGGCGGGATTCATACAGCGGCCAGCCATCCGTCATCCATATCACCACGTCAAAGGGTGACAGCAGGCTCATAAGACGCCCCAGCGTCGCCATAGTGCGTTCACCGAAGACGTGCGCCACAACCGTCTTCCGGAGCCTGTCATACGCGTAAAACAGCCAGCGCTGGCGCGATTTAGCCCCGACATAGCCCCACTGTTCGTCCATTTCCGCGCAGACGATGACGTCACTGCCCGGCTGTATGCGCGAGGTTACCGACTGCGGCCTGAGTTTTTTAAGTGACGTAAAATCGTGTTGAGGCCAACGCCCATAATGCGGGCGGTTGCCCGGCATCCAACGCCATTCATGGCCATATCAATGATTTTCTGGTGCGTACCGGGTTGAGAAGCGGTGTAAGTGAACTGCAGTTGCCATGTTTTACGGCAGTGAGAGCAGAGATAGCGCTGATGTCCGGCGGTGCTTTTGCCGTTACGCACCACCCCGTCAGTAGCTGAACAGGAGGGACAGCTGATAGAAACAGAAGCCACAGGAGCACCTCAAAAACACCATCATACACTAAATCAGTAAGTTGGCAGCATCACCGGGCTGAAGATGACCAAGCAGGAAATAAAAGAAGAATATAAAAACCAGGAAGGTAAACCAGAGGTTAAAGCGAGGATCCGGCGTTTGCAACGGCAAATGGCGATGGGCCAAATTCGCAAAGTGGTACCGAAGGCCAACGTAGTGATCGTCAACCCAACGCACTACGCCGTCGCCTTACAGTATGACCATGCTCGCGCCGCCGCGCCGTTCGTTGTCGCCAAAGGCACGGATGAAATTGCACTGTATATCCGCCAGGTCGCTGCAGAGAACAACATTGAAGTCGTTGAGTTTCCCAAGCTGGCACGCTCTGTTTATTACACAACCCAGGTGAATCAGCAAATTCCGTTTCAACTTTATCGGGCGATTGCCCACGTCCTGACCTACGTCCTGCAAATGAAACACTGGCGTGACGGAGCACAAGCACGCCCTTCACTGAACAGACATATTTCCATTCCAAAAGAGGTTCTTAAACTGGATGCCGAAAATAACTAAACAATTCATGGCGCTGCTGCGTAACGGCAATATCGGCGTGCCGCTGGTGATCCTGTGTATTCTGGCGATGGTGATCCTGCCGCTACCACCTGCACTTTTGGATATTCTGTTCACCTTTAACATCGTGCTGGCGGTGATGGTGCTATTGGTGGCCGTTTCCGCAAAACGACCGCTCGAATTCAGCCTGTTCCCGACCATTTTGCTGATTACCACCCTAATGCGATTGACGCTAAACGTGGCGTCAACGCGCGTGGTGTTACTGCATGGCCATATGGGTGCCGGTGCCGCCGGTAAAGTGATCGAGTCCTTCGGTCAGGTGGTGATCGGCGGTAACTTCGTGGTCGGCTTTGTGGTGTTTATCATCCTGATGATCATCAACTTTATCGTGGTCACTAAAGGTGCTGAACGTATCTCCGAGGTGTCTGCCCGCTTTACGCTGGACGCGATGCCCGGTAAACAGATGGCGATTGATGCCGATCTGAATGCCGGGTTGATCAACCAGGCGCAGGCGCAAACACGACGCAAAGACGTGGCGGGTGAGGCAGATTTCTACGGTGCGATGGATGGTGCTTCAAAGTTCGTGCGTGGGGACGCCATCGCCGGGATGATGATCCTGGCCATCAACCTGATCGGCGGCGTCTGTATTGGGATCTTTAAATACGATTTAAGCGCTGAGGCCGCGTTCCAGCAATACGTGCTGATGACCATCGGTGACGGCCTGGTCGCGCAAATCCCGTCTTTGCTGCTGTCGACGGCGGCGGCGATTATCGTCACGCGCGTCAGCGACAGCGGCGATATTGCTACCGACGTACGTAGCCAGCTGCTGGCCAGCCCTTCGGTGCTCTATACCGCCACCAGCATTATGTTCGTGCTGGCCGTTGTGCCGGGCATGCCACATTTCCCGTTCCTGGCTTTTACGGCGCTGTTAGGGTTCACCGCCTGGCGCATGAGCAAGCGTCCGAAAGTCGCCGAGACTGAAGAGAAAAATCTCGAAACGCTGACCAAAACCATCACCGAAACCACCGAGCAGCAGGTCAGTTGGGAAACCATTCCGTTAATTGAGCCCATTAGCCTGAGTCTGGGCTATAAGCTGGTGGCGCTGGTCGATAAATCGAAAGGTAATCCGCTGACCCAGCGTATTCGTGGCGTGCGGCAGGTGATTTCTGACGGCAACGGCGTGTTGCTGCCTGAAATTCGTATCCGCGAAAACTTCAGACTGAAACCCACGCAGTACGCCATTTTCATCAATGGGATTAAAGCGGATGAGGCGGATATCCCCTCAGATAAGCTGATGGCGCTACCCTCCAGCGAAACTTACGGCGAAATAGATGGCGTGTTAGGGAACGACCCGGCCTACCGGATGCCCGTTACCTGGATTGTGCCGGCGCAAAAAGCCAAGGCATTAAATATGGGGTATCAGGTTATTGACAGCGCCAGCGTCATTGCCACGCACGTGAATAAGATTATTCGTCGCTATATTCCCGATCTGTTTAATTACGATGATATTACGCAGTTACATAACCGCCTGTCGTCCATGGCACCGCGTCTGGCGGAAGATCTCAGCGCGGCGCTGAATTACAGCCAGTTATTGAAGATTTACCGGACGCTGCTTATCGAAGGCGTTTCATTACGCGATATCGTTACCATTGCCACCGTGCTGGTTGCCAGCAGCGCGACCACCAAAGATCCCATTCTGCTGACGGCAGATGTCCGTCTTGCGCTGCGTCGCAGTATTACTCACCCGTTTGTACGTAAAGATGAGCTGGCGGTCTACACGCTCAATAGTGAACTGGAGAATTTACTGGCAAACGTGGTCAATCAGGCACAGCAAAGTGGCAAAGTGATGCTCGACAGCGTACCGGTCGATCCGAATATGCTTAATCAGTTCCAGACCAATATGCCGCAGATAAAAGAACAAATGAAAGCCGCGGGGAAAGAACCGATATTGTTGGTCGCTCCACAGTTACGTCCGCTGCTCGCTCGCTATGCTCGTCTGTTCGCGCCGGGGCTACAGGTGCTGTCTTATAATGAAGTGCCGGATGAGCTGGAATTAAAAATTATGGGCGCGTTGAGCTAACGCGTGATGAGGCGGTGCTGAAAGTACCGCCTGACTATTACAGAATTGTATTTTCCGTCAGAATTCGTCGGGCACCGAGATAATGATCCTGCCAGAAAGGTTCGGACAAGGTGCTGACCCGGATCGTTTCGCCGGTACGTGGCGACTCAATAAATTGCCCCTGCCCCAAATAGACCCCCATATGATCGGCAATATCCCGGCTGTGAATATGGAAAAACAGTAAATCACCACGACGTAAATCGCGATTAGAGACAATTGTCGCCCGCCGATAGTGATACATTTCATTGGCAGTACGGGGCAGTTTCGCCGCCAGAATTTTATTGTAGGCATAGAAAACGAGCCCGCTGCAGTCAAAGCCTTCATCCGGACGGGTTCCCCCCCACAGATACGGTTTACCTAACTGTTGCTCAAGGCGATGAATCGCCACTTCGGTGATGTTGTGCAGGTGATCGCTACTGAGAAAATGAGGATTTTCGGCGAGTTCCTGCCAGCGATGATCGCTGGCTTTAAGCGGACCTGGGAACCATTCCGGGTGCTGTTTAATCTGCACGCGATTCTGCTGGCGCAGTGCCTTTTTACTTTCCGCATTACCTTCTACCACGTAGCTGGCCTGCTTTTTTACCTGCACATGATACTGCTTTAGTAACCGGGCACGATTACGCATACGCAACTGCGCCGCATAGTTTAAGGGGGTATTTGATAAGACAGGCTGAACTTTGGCGATACACGGTAATGACAACACGACACACAAAGACAGCAGGCCCGGCAAAAGGCGTCGGGGTGCAGTGGCAAAAGACATGAAAAAAGAATACCTGGTCAAACACGTTCGGCGCAGTGTACTGCTATTGGCGGGATATCTTTTTTAATATTTGATTATTAATAGATTAATTTTTTAAATTCAATAGATTAGAAAGTCAGTATTAATCTTATGCAATGGACGGATAGCAGCGACAAATTACGCCGCTGTCTGACTGTCTTTAAGTCCAATTTTGCGTATAAAGAGAAACTAAAGTGTAAACGCAGCACGAGAGACTTGCGAAAAACTTTCTTGGTGCTAATGTGAGCGCTCCAAATCCAGATTTATCCGATTTGGCGACTCTATTTGCCGTCCTGGCGTGTGTAACCGTTTTATCAAGGAATAAGCAGTATGCGTAAAATCGCATTTTTTCTTGCGATGCTTTTATTACCGTGCGTTTCATTTGCCGGTTTGCTGAGCAGTAGCAGTCCAACTGCACCTGTCAGCAAAGAATATAAGCAGCAATTGATGGGATCTCCTGTCTATATTCAGATCTTTAAAGAAGAACGCACGCTGGATCTGTACGTCAAAATGGGCGAACAGTATCAATTGCTCGACAGCTACAAGATCTGTAACTATTCCGGCGGGTTAGGACCCAAGCAACGTCAGGGCGATTTTAAAAGCCCGGAAGGGTTTTACAGCGTACAACGCGGTCAGCTCAAACCGGATAGCCGCTTCTATAAAGCGATTAATATTGGCTTTCCCAACGCCTATGACCGCGCGCACGGGTACGAAGGTAAATACCTGATGATCCACGGCGCCTGCGTTTCTGTCGGCTGCTATGCCATGACCGACAACGGCATTGATGAGATTTTCCAGTTTGTCACTGGGGCGTTAGTATTTGGCCAGTCCAGCGTGCAGGTCAGCATTTACCCGTTCCGCATGACCGATGCCAACATGAAGCGCCACCAGAACTCGTATTACAAAGAGTTCTGGTCACAGCTAAAACCGGGATACGACTATTTTGAACAGACGCGTAAGCCACCGACTGTTTCCGTGGTCGATGGTCGTTACGTCGTTAGCAAACCGTTGAGCCATGAAGTGATTCAGCCACAGCTGGCGTCAAACTACACGCTCCCCGAGACAAAATAGCGCCCATTCACCTGGCATAATCTTTTGCCAGGTTTCATTGCCCGTCAGCGGCTGCGTAGCGATCACGGTGACCACATCATTGGGTGTGGTCTCGGAGCTAAAGTCGATTTCTACATCCTGATCCAATAACGTCGCCACGCCGAAAGGTGCGCGGCGGGTGATCCAGAACAGATTGGTCGAACAGAACGCCATCACGTAGCGCCCGTCGGACAACAACATGTTGAAGACGCCCTTCTCACGCAGTTCCCCGGCCAGGACGGCAATATATTTAAACACCGCAGTCATGTTGCCCGGCGTACGCGGATAACGTTCAACCAGCTTATGTAGCAGCCAGCAGAACGCTTTTTCGCTGTCGGTTTCTCCGACCGGACGAAAATTACCGGTTTCCAGCGATTTATAACCGCTTAGCTGTCCGTTATGGGCATAGGTCCAGTTGCGCCCCCACAGTTCACGCGTGAACGGATGGGTATTTTCCAGCGCCACTTCTCCCCGATTCGCCTGACGAATATGAGCAATCACGGAACAGGATTTGATGGGATAGTCTTGTACCAGTTTGGCGATAGGCGAATTAAAGCTGGGTTGCGGATCTTTAAATGTACGGCAACCCTTACCTTCATAAAACGTAATCCCCCAGCCGTCTTTGTGCGGCCCGGTACCTCCCCCGCGCTGAACCAGCCCGGTGAAGCTAAAGCAAATATCGGTTGGCACATTGGCGCTCATCCCGAGCAGTTCGCACATATATCACCTACCTTAAAACGCTGAACTGCCTGATGGCGTTACACTTATCAGGCCTACGCAAAACGCAAGTAGGCCGGATAAGGCTTCAGCCGCCATCCGGCAATAGCCTTCTTACTTAACCATCTCTTTTTCGATCAGCTGAATCAGAATATGAATCACTTTAATGTGAATTTCCTGAATACGGTCAGCATAGCCAAAGTGCGGGACGCGAATTTCAATGTCGGCGCTGCCGGCCATTTTGCCGCCATCTTTCCCGGTCAGGGTGATGACTTTCATTCCTTTCTCACGCGCAGCGGCAATGGCTTTAATCACGTTTGCCGAGTTACCGGAGGTCGAAATGCCTAACAGGACATCCCCTTCACGCCCTACCGCTTCAACATAGCGAGAGAAAATATAATCGTAACCGAAATCATTGCTGACGCAGGAGATATGGCTGACATCAGAGATAGCGATCGCCGGATAGCCCGGACGGTTTTCACGGTAGCGCCCGGTCAGCTCTTCAGCAAAGTGCATTGCGTCGCAATGGGAGCCGCCGTTACCGCAGGAAAGTACCTTGCCACCCGCTTTAAAACTGTCTGCCAGCAGGACCGCCGCGCGCTGAATAGCGTGAATATTGGCGTCATCTTTTAAAAAATTAGCCAGCGTTTCCGCCGCTTCGCTCAGTTCGTTACGAATAAGATCCTGGTACATGAGGATATCCTTCAGCATGAATGTAAATGACAAGATGCAGTGTACCGGATAGCACTACAGGCGAGAAGCATAAGCCACAGGAATTGCTGTGGCTTTTGATTTTTTGTGCCGGTGAAAACAACAACAATGTGAGCTTTGTTGTAATTATTTTGTAAACACATTGCTAAAAGAATTTACATCCACTACAACCATATCATCACAAGTGGTCAGACCTCCTACAAGCAAGGGAGCTTTTCGATATGATGATTTTGAGTATTCTCGCAACGATTGTTCTGCTCGGCGTATTGTTTTATCACCGCGTGAGCTTGTTTCTCAGCAGCGTAATTTTGCTCGCATGGACGGCTGCGCTCGGCGTAGCTGGCCTGTGGTCGGTCTGGCTGCTGGTTCCTCTGGCCATTATTCTGGTGCCGTTTAACTTTACGCCGATGCGTAAATCCATGATCTCTGCGCCAGTGTTCCGCGGCTTCCGTAAGGTTATGCCGCCGATGTCGCGCACCGAGAAAGAAGCAATTGATGCCGGTACCACCTGGTGGGAAGGCGATCTGTTCCAGGGCAAACCGGACTGGAAGAAATTGCACAGCTATCCGCAGCCACGCCTGACGGCAGAAGAGCAGGCCTTTATTGACGGTCCGGTCGAAGAAGCGTGCCGCATGGCAAACGACTTCCAGATCACCCATGAATTAGCGGATCTGCCGCCAGAACTGTGGGCGTATCTGAAAGAGCACCGCTTTTTCGCGATGATCATCAAGAAAGAGTATGGCGGTCTGGAATTCTCTGCTTATGCACAGGCTCGCGTACTGCAAAAACTCTCCGGCGTCTCCGGGATCCTGGCGATCACCGTTGGCGTACCTAACTCATTAGGCCCGGGTGAACTGCTGCAACATTACGGCACCGAAGAACAGAAAAACCATTATTTGCCGCGTCTGGCGCGTGGTCAGGAAATCCCTTGCTTTGCGCTGACCAGCCCGGAAGCGGGCTCCGATGCAGGGGCGATTCCGGATACCGGCGTAGTTTGCATGGGTGAATGGCAGGGTCAGCAGGTGCTGGGTATGCGCCTGACCTGGAACAAACGCTATATCACGCTGGCCCCTATCGCCACCGTGCTGGGCCTGGCGTTTAAACTCTCCGACCCGGAAAAACTGCTGGGCGGCGAAGAAGATCTGGGCATTACCTGCGCGCTGATCCCCACCTCAACACCGGGTGTAGAAATTGGTCGTCGCCACTTCCCGCTGAACGTCCCGTTCCAGAACGGTCCGACGCTGGGTAAAGATGTTTTTGTACCGATTGATTACATTATCGGTGGCCCGAAGATGGCCGGTCAGGGCTGGCGTATGCTGGTGGAATGTCTGTCTGTGGGGCGCGGCATTACGCTACCATCTAACTCGACAGGTGGCGTGAAATCGGTTGCCATGGCAACAGGTGCCTATGCGCATATTCGTCGCCAGTTCAAAATCTCTATCGGCAAGATGGAAGGTATTGAAGAACCGCTGGCGCGTATTGCCGGTAACGCCTACGTGATGGACGCCGCGGCGTCGCTGATTACCTACGGTATTATGCTCGGCGAAAAACCAGCGGTACTTTCCGCCATCGTGAAATATCACTGTACCCACCGCGGGCAGCAGTCAATCATCGATGCGATGGATATCACTGGCGGTAAAGGCATTATGCTGGGCGAAAGCAACTTCCTGGCGCGTGCTTACCAGGGCGCCCCGATCGCCATCACCGTTGAAGGTGCCAATATTCTGACCCGTAGCATGATGATCTTCGGCCAGGGGGCAATTCGTTGCCATCCGTACGTGTTGGAAGAGATGGCGGCGGCGCAGAACAACGATGTGAATGCGTTCGATAAGCTGCTGTTTAAGCACATTGGTCACGTCGGCAGCAATAAGGTACGCAGTTTCTGGCTCGGTCTGACGCGCGGGCTTACCAGCAGCACGCCAACCGGTGATGCCACCAAACGTTACTACCAGCACCTGAACCGTCTGAGCGCCAACCTGGCATTACTCTCAGATGTCTCCATGGCCGTGCTGGGCGGTAGTCTGAAGCGTCGCGAGCGTATCTCCGCGCGTCTGGGCGATGTGTTAAGTCAGCTGTATCTGGCCTCCGCCGTGCTGAAGCGTTATGACGACGAAGGCCGCCATGAAGCCGACCTGCCGCTGGTTCACTGGGGCGTACAGGATGCGTTGTATAAAGCGGAACAGGCGATGGACGATCTGCTGCAAAACTTCCCGAACCGTTTCGTTGCCGGGCTGCTGAATGTGGTTATCTTCCCGACCGGTCGCCACTACCATGCGCCTTCTGACAAACTGGATCATAAAGTTGCGAAGATTTTGCAGGTGCCGAGCGCAACCCGTTCACGCATCGGTCGCGGTCAGTACCTGACGCCAAGCCAATACAATCCGGTCGGCTTGTTGGAAGAAGCGTTGCTGGACGTGATTGCCGCCGACCCTATCCACCAGCGTATCTGCAAAGAGCTGGGTAAAAACCTGCCGTTTACCCGCCTGGATGAACTGGCGCGTAACGCGCTGGCAAAAGGGTTGATTGATAAAGACGAAGCCGCGATTCTGGTGAAAGCGGAAGAGAGCCGTCTGCGCAGCATCAACGTGGATGATTTTGACCCTGAGGAGCTGGCGACCCAGCCGGTAAAGTTGCCAGAGAAAGTGCGTAAAGTCGAAGCGGCATAGCGATCGCGCACGACTTCCAGCCCCGCTTAACGCGGGGCTTTTTATTGCCACATTTTCGGTAATGCTCATGCTACAGTGTCAAAATGCTGTTCAACGAGGAGCCTCGATTGTGCCTGGTTTGAAAATTACCCTACTGCAACAACCACTGATCTGGATGGATGGCCCGGCTAACCTGCGCCATTTCGACCGACAGCTTGAAACCATCACCGGACGAGACGTCATTGTATTGCCCGAGATGTTTACCAGCGGCTTTGCGATGGAAGCGGCCAGCACGTCGCTTACGCAGGAAGAGGTTGTTCGCTGGATGCACGCCAAAGCGCAGCAGACAAATGCGCTAATCGCCGGCAGCGCCGCGTTACAGTCAGAACGTGGCCCGGTAAATCGTTTTTTACTGGTAGAACCCGAAGGATGCGTTCATTTTTATGATAAACGCCACCTGTTCCGCATGGCGAACGAGCACCAGTATTATCAGGCTGGAGAAGAACGCGTCATTGTTCAATGGCGCGGCTGGCGTATTTTACCGCTGGTCTGTTATGACCTGCGGTTTCCGGTATGGTCACGCAATCGCGAGGATTATGACCTGGCATTATATGTCGCAAACTGGCCTGCACCACGCTCACTGCACTGGCAGGCACTGCTGGTCGCCCGGGCAATTGAGAACCAGGCTTATGTAGCAGGATGTAACCGGGTTGGTAGCGATGGCAATGGCCATCATTATCGCGGGGACAGCCGGGTAATTAACCCGCAAGGGGAAATTATTGCCACCGCCGAGGCGCACCAGGCCACGCGGATTGATGCTGAGCTGTCGCTTACAGCATTGCGGGAGTATCGCGGGAAGTTTCCAGCCTGGCAGGATGCCGACCCGTTTACACTATAGAGATATCTCTTCTCGCCCGTTACGGAACGGTTTCCTCGTGGCGGGATTGTTTCACTCCGTAACTAACCGCAAAACAAATTCGCGTGGCGACATGCCTCAGGCAACGTATTCTGAAAATGATAATCACACGTAAATTCCCTTATCAGGATATCAAAATGAAGAAATTTGTACGCATGACTTTGCTGGCTGCTACCCTGGCGGGTGCCTCCTTTAGCACACTTGCAGCAAACGTATCCAACGTTCCGGCCCCGGCCCAGGATCCAGTGGTACAGCACCTGAAACTGAGCAATGACCAGGTGGCGCAGATTAAAAAGCTGCACCAACAGCTGGAAACCAATGTCAGCCAGATTTCGGTGAACGACGTTAAAGACGGCGTGCTGATTGACGTGATCAAGTCCGGAAAATGGGATGATGCCGCTGTTAAGAAACAGCTTGCCGCGTTCAGCAACATCGAACAGCAGGCACGTTACTACCGCGTGAAATACTACTTTGACCTGAGCAAAGTCCTCACGCCTGAGCAGCGTAAGCTGGTGCAAAAAGATATCGCACAGACGCTGGGCGAGTAATGGCATAAGCCTGAACCAGCAATGGTTCAGGCTGTCAGCTCAGGCATTATTTCTTGCGCAAACAGAAATCCCTGCACGGCATCGGCACCGCTTACGCGACAGATGGCATAATCCTCCGGCGTTTCCACCCCCTCGATCACCACCCGCTCGCCCAGCCCGCGAAACTGGTTGATGAGAACTCTCAGCTGCCACTCCGATTCTCTGAACTGATGAAACATTCCGCTTTCAATTTTGATGGCATCGAACCGAACCCCAGACAGTCGCCAGACAAAAAATAGCTCGGGCGATACATCATCCAGCCAGACGCGGAACCCGTGGCGCACCAGGGATCTTATCGCAATACACACCGCCTGCTGTTCTGACTTTTCCAGACGCATCATGGTGCCTGGGTCCTGAATTTCGATCACAATACGCCCTTGATGCGCCCGTTTAATCAATCGTGTCACCCACGACATGCAGGTCAGCATCCGGACAGACACATTCAGGGAGTAGCTTCCCGGCAGCGCCAGTACCCGCTGCATTTGCCAAAGAAAGAGTTGCTGCTTCGCGGTTGTGGAAAGGTGCTTGAAAAAAAGATCCAGCGGTAACGACGTCCGAACCTGACTCAACACCTCACGGACATCCAGCGAGGCGTCATCAAAAAAATGAATGTGCTGTAAACGGATCCCGGTTATCCGCAGCAGCTCGGCATTGCGGGGACGTGCGGGTAGATATTGAGCCTGTTCGTTTGGTCTGTTCATGTCATTCCATTTTTTGATTAAAAGGACGTCGGGCATCCTGCAGCCAGGGGATACGGCGATCGTTCGGGTATTCACGATAAAAGCGTGCCGCCAGACGACGTGCTGCGGGCATGTCGCGCTGCTTGAGCGCCAGCAAGATTTGGATGTAGGAGACGTTCGGGTCAGGATGAACACGTACATAGTCAGGCGCCCAGCGTTGAACGTGCGCCAGCCAGCGGGTATCCCGGGTTCGCTGATAACGTTGCACATCGCCCATTGCAACATCAAACCGGTAGCGACTGACCAGCAACCAGCCCCCTACCGGGATCGATTTGGCCAGTCGCCACTGCTCTGCCCGCCGCTCCACCATCGTCAACTGCTGCTGCGTTTGTAGCGTGAGGAGCAATACCGGTGTTAAAAGCAAAAATGTAATAAACGCGGTCACGCACATCCCTTTCGTCACCGACAGCGCCAGCCGATACGCGTTTTCCGTGCGATCCGCACAACGTAGCAGCAGGATCAGCAGCAGCCAGTGAGGCGTCGACTGCCTGACGGGATATTCAGTCAGCATATGAATCGCCACCGGCAGCGCCGCCACCATGCAGGCGCGGTGCCAGCGATCGCCACGCCGCCAGAGCCAGAACCCTCCGGCAATAAAACAGAGCGTGCCCGCCAGTCCGACCATGCCGCCTTCGACCATCCATAGCACCAGCTCGTTGTGCGGGTGCGACATGCTGCTCAGTCCCAGATGGCCCGCGCGGTCAAGAAACAGAGCGGGAAAGCTGCCGATGCCCCAGCCCGTCCACGGTCGCGCCATAAACAGGGCCAGCGACGTTTTCAATACCGTCCAGCGCACCTGCGATGACGTCAAGTGCTCGACCGTCGCAACGGACATAACATGGCGCGCGGCCGCTCCGGCTAGCATTCCGACCACCAGCGGCAGCACAAGAAGCAGTAACGTCCGCCGCCGGGCGGGGAAAATCATCAGCAGCAGCGCTTCACCGACGACCAGTGACAAATACCCGGTTTGCGACTGTGATTCATGCAGCACAAACCCCATCACACCAAGGGCAAACACCATGGCGATTATCTTTCTGCCGCGTAGTCGCAGGGCCAACACTACCGACAGCAGGGTGCCGCAGGCGGTGAAGCTGGCCATCAGGTTAACCTGCTGAAAAATGCCGTAGGGCCGCGTACTGCGCCACCAGGCAAACTCCCAGTAGCCCACACCCGGTAGATGCCAATACTGATAGACGAAGACGAGGCACTCGATAAGGCTGGCTCCCCATAACAGCGCCAGTAATGTCGTCAGGGTGTTCGCCGCCAGCGGAATTTGCAGCACCACCAGATAAACCAGCACACCGCCCAACAGCGCCCCAGCCACCAACAGTGACTCAGGTTGCCAGACTGCGGGCGTCATCAGACAGAGCAACGTCAGAATGAGTGAGCCTGCGATAAACCCGACGGCAGGCAAGGTGACGCGCCAGACCTGGCGAGGGGGTCGTACGGATACGCAGCCGGCTAATACAACTGCGTAGATCCAGGCCAAAATATTGAGCGGTAACGACAGGCCGCTGCCGCCATTATTCGGCCAGTAAAGGTGCATTGCCCCGCACCAGTAAAACAGGCTGAGCCCGAGAAATACTCTCTGCGCAGGCAGCGGGGCAAGGCGATTCAGTGTATTTTTCATACTATTGATAGTTCAGCGTCCAGGTCCCACTGGCGCTAAAAGGACCGTACTCAAGGGACTGATTTTTCAACGCTGTCGGCTGGGCCTCGACCCACGCCAGAAAATTCAGCGTCATCGATCCTTTGGTAATGTCTGTCACTGACGTACTCTCATCAAGCCGGATTGCCGCGCCGTCTTCTTCGCTCATCCCTATACCGATCCCTGATGCGCCCCCCAGCTCGTGACTATCCAGTGCCAGATGATCGGGCAGTTCCGCATCTTCAGTGCCGCCGAAGGTCACGGAGATCCCACGAAAGACATCAGGATCGCAATCACGGAGCTGAATACTGAATTTTTCCGGCTTACCGCGCCCGGCAAGATAAAGCTCCTGGGTCGCGATTTGCCCGAAATCGACCTCGATTTTGTCGCCACCCGGCGCAATACTACAGGCCAGCGCCCTGATGGTGCCGTGGAAGTGCATATCGCCGCCGACCAGTTTGGTGTCGGCCTGCGCCGTACCGCCGATCAGCAGCGCGCTGAGTGTGATTAACGTCCTGAATATCATGGCATTACCTTACTGAAACTGCGCAACAACGGTGACCGAAGCTTCAAACTCCCCCACCTTAACGCTACCCACGCCTGGCTTCGCTACCGGCGCGGCGGTGAGGTTCCAGTCGCCCTGATTCTGGTAAAAGCCCTTGACGTTATAGAACTGATTCGGCACCACAATGCTTCCACTCTCATCCTTCAGGACAATACCGAGGTCGTCGCGTTTTTCTCCGCTGCTGAGAGTGCCGAGGAAATGATCGTTAAACCCCGCCGTGCCTGAAGCCGTGGTGGTTTGTACGCCCAAATTGATGTTCAACGCCCCTTGATCAAAACTGCCGCCTTCGCAGGACACATGAATCGGGATCGACTTGCTGAAATTGGAACCATTGAGCCGGGCGGCAGAACCGGGCAAATCGCCAAATTCGATACTGATTTTATCGCCCCGGTTAAAGGTGCATTTATCCGGCACGGTAATCAGCCCGGATTTAATCACCACGCGGGAAATCGCCGTTGTGGGTGTGGGTCCACCGTTTCCCATGCGCCCGGCGACCTCCAGCAACGACTGAGAAGTGATACTGATACCGTTAATAATGGGTTTGGTGACAATAAACGTCACTTTCCCTTTCGAACCACTTTCAACATTACTGGCGCGCACGTAGCCCTTTCGCTTTTTGCAGGTGTTGCTGTTGTTGCGGTTTGAAACATTGGTAAAGGGAGCCTGGACATATTTCTTATAGCCCCCGGCGACCCATACCTGAACATCGACATCCAGATACTCATTGAGTCGGAAACGGTTCGCCCCCTGACTTGAAGGTGGCATCGTGGTGGTGGTGGTGTAGTAAATAGGTTCTCGTGAGATATCGGCCTGCTGGCAATAAAAATTCACTACATACCAGCTCCCCAGATTCCATGGAAACGGCTCCGTTCGACCACCAACGTGGTTTTTGCTGACATCCAGCGAACTCAGTTCAATATCGTACTGATGCGGTGCCCCGCCCTCTGGTTCACCCTCTCCCTGGCTAAATGCGTGCGCCGTCAGCGGACAGCAAGCCAGCGCTGTCCAGAACAACGTTTTATGCCAAACGCTCATAGATACTCCAGCTTAAGTCTCACCAGACCGCGAAATTCACCAGCGCTGACCTCGCGCCCGATAGACTCCAGCGCGGCAAGAAAGTGAATAGCGTTATCTCCAGGTTTGAGGATCCACATGCGCTGCGGTTGGCTTAGATGGAGCGGTTGCTGACGTTCGGTCATCAGCCGAATGCCTGCTCCTCGCACATTGCCATGGATCCGGGCCAGATCGCTGTTTCCCGGAGAACTGTCGGCCATCAGCGTCAGCGAGACGCCACGCTCCACCGTGCTGTGCGCCAGCTTAGGCATTTCGCTGGCCTGCCCGGGAAAATCCTGCAGGGCATGACCTGAGCCCTTTAAGCAGTCGTTCAGATACAGCGTGACCAACACCGAATCGCTACGATCGCCTCCCTGGTGAAACCGGCGGGCAGAAATATCGCCAAGGTTGATGGTTTGATCGCGCGATGCCATATCCAGCACGCACGGTGAGACATAAACACGACCGTGAAAGCGAACGTTGCCATACTCGCCGGACACATGGCTCATATCCTGACGGCCGCTTTTGGCCTGAACCATCCCGGCCACTCCCAGCATCAGCAGGGCGCAAAGCATTTTTTTCATTTACCGAGTCCTGTTACCGGGGCTGTTGCTCCATCGGCAATGCCTGACACACATTGCCTGTACAGCGGTATTTCAGTTCGGGATGGCCGCCAAAATCGTTCACGTACATCATGCTGAACTGGCTGACATCGCCCTCTTTCACGCTGAAATCGAGAGACGACTTAGGCGAGATCATTATTCCGGGGAAGTCAGTCAGCCTGCCGCCGCCCTGCGCTTCCGGCTTGCGGCTCAAGCCAATTAAGGTCACGAAGTAAGGCGTCGGGTTATTCACGGTCCAGCGGGCACCCTGCTTGTGGAACACCAGCTGGTTTTGCCATACCGCTCCGGGTGTTTCAGGCACAATTGCCGACGGACGGTAAAACAGTTTGATGCGTGACTGCATCGCCAGTTGCAGCACGTTTGGCTTATCTGGCTTAGGTGGAATCTCACGAACATTCAGATAGAACAGGCTTTCGCGATCCTGCGGCAATGCGTTAATGCCGCCGGTTTTTGTTACCCGGGCAATGCCCTTTTGCCCGCCATTAATGCGCTGCAACGGCGGCAAAACCATCAGCGGCGAGGTGATTTTTGTCCCGCTCGCGTCCTCCACCCATGACTGCGCGAGGAATGGAATGCTCGGGCTCGTATTGCTTAAGTTCGCACTAACAGAGCGCGCATCGCCGGTGATGATCAGCCGGGTACGGTCAAGCGCAATGCCCGCCCACGCGGAATGGATGTCCGCGGCAAACAGCAAACCGCAGGCGACCGGCTTCAGCCAGCGCTGCACGGAGTAAATAGCTTGGTTATTCATGGTTCGCTTCATTCAGGTAGTTAATATTATTCACAAGGCAACAGGACGTTACCTTCCGGGTTAGGTTGCAAAGGCACCGCCAGATAGCACTGCGCGCGCCCTCCCCAGGCAACGGAAAGGCGTTCGGCAGGTTTCACACCAGCAATCCAGGCCTCACCGTTTTCCATCACCATGGCGACACTCACGCCGTTGGCGTTAAACACCTCGGCGCCAAACGGTGGTACCGAGCCATCTTTCATACGCAGTTGGGCCATCATTTTTAGCCCCTGTGCGACGGCAAAGCGCTGATAGCCAATCGCTCCTTCGGTCAGGGTGTTGGTGACGATGGCTTTGGCTGCGGAAATATCCTCATCCATTGTGTCCACGTCGATACGGGTATCAAAGCTGTGGTAACTCACGACATCCGGTACCACGGCAATGCCAAAGCGGTTCGAGTGTGCCTGTTCGCCATTCAGCGGCACGTTAGCGACGCCGTCGGTGTCAACCATTACGCGGGCGGTATTCATCGATGCCTGGCTATTGTGGAGCGCCGCTCCGTGACGGGTTGCAGTAAAACCACCACGCAAGGTGCCGCCCACGGAGAAGTAGCGTGACTGCTGCCAGCTGACATTAGATTCCAGCTCGGCCATCATGCTCCGGTGCTGGTAGTAGCCGTCAAAGGCGGTATGGCCTTCGCCGGAGAGTCCGGCGCGCAGGCGCCACGGATTATTTCGGTCACGGTTATCGGAATACGAAACCATCTGGCTGGTTTGGTTGCCGTTGTTCTGCAGCTCATAGTCCATTGAGCGGCCATCGCTCCACGGAATAGACAGCGAGAGCGAGAGGCTGTCATCCCGTTTTCCCTGGTACTCGGAGCGATATGCGGCAAGGTTGGTGCTGATCCCCTGAATGCCTGCAAATGAAAAACTATGACCCACCGACAGCCCATAGCGATCCTGCGAACGGCGATCCCAGTAGTTCTGGTGGGTATAGGTCAGATACAGCGTCGTGGAGAGGCGCGGATCGTCTGCAAAGAAGGTCTTATTACCGGTGATGGTGTACATCTCTTTCTCGTTCCCGGCGCTGTTATTATTTTTATATTGCTCATCGAGAAACTGCGAGAAAGAACGGAAGCTACGCTGTGAAAAACGATAACCGGCAAAAGTGATGGCGCTGTTGTATTCATCGAAGGTTTTGGCATAGCTCAGCTTAAAGGACATGCCTTTTTGTTCGTCCTGATGCTTCACCCGGCTGACGGATTGCGTCGCATCAGCCGACAACGCACCCAGCCAGCTCAGATCCCGCCCGATGCCCATCGACCAAGCGTTGTAGCGTTCACCTGTTAGCAGTGCCCCGCCGTACAGGGACCAGGCATTACTCACTCCCCATGAAAAATCACCGCTGTAAAATGCCGGCCCCTGGACATCATGGTTATAGAGTGAAGGCTTACCGACGGCGGTGTTGTAGCGAACATAGCCCGGACGTGTCAGGTAAGGAATATCAGCGGTATTGACCTGAAAAGTTTGCACGCTGCCATCTTGCTCTTCTACCCGCACATCCAGCGTGCCGCGTACCGAAGCATGCAGATCCTGAATATTAAACGGCCCCGCAGGAACGGTCGTTTGGTAGATCACGCGCTTCTGCTGGCTGACGGTCACTTTGGCGTTACTGCGGGCAATGCCGTGAACTTCAGGCGAGTAGCCTTGCAAATTTGGCGGTAGCATACGCTCGTCGCTGGCGAGGTTAACCCCGGTAAAGCTAACAGAATCAAAGACCTGAGAATTCAGATAGATTTCACCCACCGTCAGCTTCGCAGCCTGCATGGGCAATGGACGATAGGCGTAGATCTGATCCCAGTTAATCCGCCCGTGCTGATTATCAGAAGAGTAATCGGCCTGATACTGCCCGCGAAAACGCCAGCCACCAAGGTTGAACCCCGTTTGCCCATAGCCCGACAGCGAGCGGTAATGACCTCCGCCTTGTTCGTAGTGGGTGGCCTGACCCGACACGCTGTAATCAAAAATCAGCCCCGCGACGCCATTATCCCAACGTTCCGGCGGCGTCCAGTCAGGATCGGTATATTTCATCCATGCCTGCGGCACGGTAATGTCCAGAAGTCCGGCACTGTTATTCAACACCACGCCCGGCAGGCGGGATATGTCATGACAGGTCGCGGTAATCGGATGAATATGCGCCAATGCGTCTTCTTTGAGCGCAAGTAATTCGAGCTGTAGTGGTGACAGGCACGCCAGAGATTTATGTTTATTGTCAGGATCGGTGATATAGCGAATCGACTGCTGTGGGATCTCCTGCCCGTTAATACGAACATCCAGCAAATATTCCCCGGGGGTGACAAAGTTGCCTTCAGAAAAGCGCTGCAAATCTACGTTTTGCCTGTCGCTGGCATCCAGGACGTCGGTATTAAATTCAATAGCCTCATCAGCCTCAGCCCATGAAGCGCTGCAGACCAGAGCAATAATAAGCGCCAGACGTTTTTTATCTGTTTTCAGCGTAATCATTTTCGTTCGCAAACCTTCAGATACCCAAATTGCCGGAGCAGCTCAGAGATAATTCACAACAAAATGCGTAACCGCAGTAAATTCGCCGGATGTCATTCGTCCGTCGCGGGAGATTAAATAAGCTGTAAAATTGAGCGTATTTTTTCCAGGGTTTAGGACATAATCCGGAGAAGGCTCCCCCAGATGAATTTGCTGTCCGATGCTATCAAATATTTCTATCGCTAAATCTTCAGTCGTCGACTGCACGCTCAGATAATCAGGGTTGTCGCGATCGGGCATGCCGGAAAAAGTGATATTTGCGCGCTGAAACACATTCTCTGAATGTCGAGAATCCCCTAATGAACATCCCAGCAAATGAATACTGAAACCATGCGCAGAGACTTTTTCTGGTCTCCCGGATATATCCCGAGCGGAGATATCATTAAATTCAACCAACAACGAACGATCGCGCGGATCGACATAGCAAGCAGCCTCAATAATATGTCCCCGCATGCGCATTTTGCCGGGCGTGCTGGCGACAGGCGCAGTGCCAGCCATGACCCACGCAGGCGAGATAAAGATAAAAAGCAGTAACGTTCGCCATCCAGGCATAACCGCATTTCCTTTCATTTATTCGCGGGAAGACGTAAGCAGGCGCATTAATGCGCCTGCTGCAGACCATTACTGGTAGTCAATCTGGAAATTAACGGTAGATTCAAAATCACCCGGTGTGACCGCTGCGGAGGCATTATTTGCCTGCAGGTAAGCCACAAAATCGATGTCACTTTCACCATCGGTAATATTAACCTGAGAGGCAGCTTCACCCCATTTTACATCCTGGTTGCCGCTATCAATCATACCGATGCCCGCACCCTGTGCAGTACCTGAAGTAAATGCAGCCAGCGCGCTATTGTCCTGGTCAATTGTTGCTGGGGTATATGTTACGGTTGCGGTTTTGGCGACAGTGGTATCACAGCCCTGCAGAACGATTTTGGCGTGTTTAACACCAGCACGCTGGTTGTCTTTTAACTGAGACGTTGGGATTTCACCAAAGTTTACCTGTACCGGGCTGGATTCCGGTGCCAGGCCACATGCTGAATTCACCAGTGAACCGGTGAAATGAATTTTACCGTTGGTCGGCTCTACACTTTTTGCAGCGAAAGCAGAAGAGGCAGTAAAAGTCATTCCTGCCATCAGTGCACAGACGACGGCCACATTTTTCATTTTCATATTACTTCTAAACCTTATTTCTGTTCTGGTTATTTTGACGTGCTATTTCCACAGGCTACTTTTCCTGGGAAATATGGGTCTTCAGGTGGTAGACGCGCATTACCTTGCAAACATTCCTTCTCGAACCACCCTTGATTTTGAACGTTACTGGCATTTCATCCGAAATACCCTCCGCAGCCGTTCACGCTGTTTCGGGGCTTATATTAAATCGGCAATAAAATGAGACAACGAAAAATCGTGCTTTCAATCAAACTCAGGGAATCATGTTGCCTCCCCGCTATCACACCGATCTATCGCGCAAAAACCGCCTAAAATCGCAAGAAAACCAGTGTTAATACCTATCATTTATATATTTTATAGTGTTTTTATCTATTGGATATTTTTTTATTTAGCTTAAAAAGGAGGAGCAATGTATTTATGAAAGTTTTGTAAAAATGCCAATGGATATCAAAAACGAGGAATGACAATAAGATAGGAGAAATGGGAAAGGATAATAGCGCACGTTCAGATAAACATTAAAATATTGTTATAAAAACATTAATAAAACGTTCAATAACACAGTCATTTTTCATAAATAAATTATGTTATGCTATTGCATCAACCACTCGACTGTGAGATTCCATGCTTTGTTGCATCAAAGGAGATATCCGTGATTTCTCATATACCAATAAATAAGATTAAATCCGTAATTATTGGTGATGGATTAGTATTTAAACCACATAAAAATGCGTTAAAAGATATCTCATCTGGTGAGATAGCCACATTGAATAATGTAGCAGTACAATTACTGATGTATTTGTTGCAAAATGGTAAAGATATCTCCACGCGCGACGAGATTCTACTCAATGTATTCCAGCATAATGGCGCCAGAGCGACAGATGCTAATCTCAATCAGCACATTTCATTTCTGCGCAAAGCAATAACGTCGACGGGGCACCCGGCAGAATATATCGTAACGATTCCGCGTACGGGATTTCGCATGGGTGACGTCAATATCAATATTCAGCAGCAAGAAGAAAAAAAGCCCCTCACCAGTACCGCTTCTTTTACATCGGTACGAAAGACAAAAAAACAAAACCGATGGCCTATAGCAATCACCGCATTAATTACCGGCATCGCCGTACTGGCAACAGCCTGGTTAACGTGGATACCAAATGAAATTGCCATGACCGATGCATCTATTTTGCGTACCATCGATTACGAGCAATGCCGGGTACATATATTAGGGAATGCCCTCACAGACACCATTACTGAAAAGAAGGCGCTGGATATTTTTAAATCCGTCGGCATTAACCCGAACTGTTCAACCCCAAAAGAGCTGTATCTCAATACCTGGTCGAGCAACCATAATCTGGTTGACTGGTCGTTTGCGGCAGAATGCGGGCTCAACCTCGGCTACTACCATTGCATCAGCCAGTATCGCCATCATGAGGAATAATATGAAACAGGAAAGCGATCGCTCTCCATTATTGTGGTCCGTCATGATTGCCATTTGCGGACTGGCGGCTATCGCTTTTCTCGTCGTCGCCGGAGATGCCAAGAAAAAGGAAATCAGTTTTTCCTGTTCCTCGGAATTCACGTCGATACTCGACATCCATAATACAAAAAAGGAGCTCAATGGGATCCTGCTGATAACCAGCTACAATTCCGGGCATCTCTCATTGTCCGTACAAGGGAAATTAAAAAGTGATGAAAGCGAGTTCAGCGTTAACCGCAAACTGTTCTTCCGTTACGTACGGCCGCTCGGCCATACCGCGGGGGTCTTCATGCTAACGCCCGAGGGACGTGAGAAATCGCCTGATGATAACGCAACGGATGCTGTTGATTATCTCTTCTTCGATGCCTACGAACGTACTGACAAACTGTATATGTTGAAGCACCTGAATAAAGAGACGGTTCTGATTGGCGATAATTTTTCACCCCGCTTTGCCTGCGTAATGAATCGCTTCTCCAGTTAAGCACACTGCGCTATTCATCAGGTTAAGGATGACCTGATGTGCTGCCGGAATCGACAGGACAGGGAGACTGATAGCCAGCCAGGGGGGGATGGATATTTTGGGCGGATTAAAACGACGAAAGCCTGAATCATTGCTGATTCAGGCTTTCTGAATAGTGGCGGAATGGACGGGACTCGAACCCGCGACCCCCTGCGTGACAGGCAGGTATTCTAACCAACTGAACTACCACTCCGCGTTGTGTTCCGCTTGGGAACGAAGCGAATATTACGGATTGCCTCGCCCCTCGTCAACGCTTTTTCTCACGTTTTTAATCGTTTGCTGCAAAAATCACCCGAATAGCCATTTCTGCACGGTAAACGCGCAAACTATGCCCGCCAGAGGCAACTTCCGCCCTTCTTCTGAACCAGGTCAAGGCGCGACTCATGGGCCGCTAACTCTTCATCAGTGGCGAAAACAACACGTAACTTGCCGGACTGACGCACAATCCGTTGGATCCCGGTATCATTCTGCTGCTGGCTGTCACCCTCCATGGAAAATGCCATCGTGGTCTGCCCACCGGTCATCATCAGATAAACGTCGGCCAGAATCTGAGCATCGAGCAATGCGCCGTGCAAGGTACGCTTGCTGTTGTCTATCTCATAACGCGAGCATAGTGCATCAAGGCTGTTACGCTTACCAGGAAACATCTTCCTCGCCAGCGCCAGGCTATCGGTCACTTTACAGAAGGTGTTCGTTTTCGGGATATCGCGATGGAGCTTTGCAAACTCATAATCCATAAAGCCGATATCAAACGATGCGTTATGGATGACCAGCTCCGCACCGCGGATGTAGTCAAGAAACTCATCGGCAACATCGGCAAAAGTGGGCTTATCGAGCAGGAATTCATCCGCGATGCCGTGTACGCCAAACGCTTCCGGGTCCACCAGCCGATCGGGCTTCAGGTAAACGTGAAAGTTATTGCCGGTCAGGCGTCGGTTCACCACTTCAACCGCACCGATCTCAATAATCTTGTGGCCTTCGTAGTGGGCACCGATCTGGTTCATACCGGTGGTTTCGGTATCGAGGACGATCTGCCGTGTAATTCCAGTGCTCATAGCGGTCATTTATGTCAGACTTATCGTTTATATCGATCTCTAAAACAGGAAGTCTACCAGAGATGCTTAAACAGGTAGAAATTTTCACCGACGGTTCTTGCCTGGGAAATCCAGGGCCAGGCGGCTACGGGGCAATTTTACGCTTTCGCGGGCGAGAAAAAACCTTTAGCGAAGGATACAACCTCACCACCAATAATCGCATGGAGCTAATGGCGGCCATCGTCGCGCTGGAAGCACTTAAAGAACAATGTGAAGTGGTGCTCAGTACCGACAGCCAGTATGTGCGCCAGGGTATTACCCAGTGGATCCACAACTGGAAAAAACGCGGCTGGAAAACCGCAGACAAAAAACCGGTCAAGAATGTCGATCTCTGGAAACGCCTGGATGCGGCGCTGGGTCAGCACCAAATCAAGTGGGAATGGGTCAAAGGCCACGCTGGCCACCCGGAAAACGAACGCTGCGACGAGCTTGCCCGCGCCGCGGCGATGAGTCCTACACAGGATGATGTTGGGTATCAACCCGAAGCTTAAGCGTCCGGTTTACGGTATTGCCGGGTTGCACCAACGGCCTGACGGATACGCGCTTTGCTTTTGTTTTGTTTCATTGGGTTAAGCGTAAGCGGGATAGTTCGCTTGCGCGCGACCACCAGCTGCATACATCCCAACGCCGGAATATGCGCACTTAACATTTTCCCCCCCTGCTTCTTCCAGGGCAAAACGTGAAAACGGCTGACGTGCAACACTTCGAAATTCAGCAACGAAAGCCAGTCCAGCTGGCGCATCAGCGTAAACATCCGGCTGTTGTAAGGTGATGTTTTACGTAATACCGGTACCAGCTTGCGCAGGCCCATCAGGCTGACCGGATTGAATCCGCTCAGTATTAACCAGCCGTCATCGATAAGCACACGATCGGCCTCGCGCAGTAAGCGATGCGGGTCAGAGCACCACGGCAGCGTATGCGCCAGCAGGCACACATCAACAGATTTATCGGCAAAGGGAAGATGCAGAGGATCCGCCAGCACCTGCATTGGCGAGCCTTGCGAAGAAACATTGACCTGATGAGAAACCGCGCACGCTTCGGAATTGATTTCTGCGCTTAAATTACCAATCTTAAGCAGATGAAAACCGTACATTTTCGCAAACCACGGGTTAAGCTGATACTCCAGCGCCTCACGATAGTGTTCGCCCCAGGGTAAATCATCCCAGCTCACGGGCGCTACGACAGTTTGAGGGAGCCTTGCCGGTTTCATCACAACCTTCCGTTTCGCATTGAGAGGTAATTTATGAATCTTAACAGTATTCCCGCCTTTGATGACAATTACATCTGGGTCCTGACCAATAATGAGAATCATTGCCTGATTGTCGATCCTGGCGAGGCGGCTCCGGTGCTACAAGCCATTGCTGAGCACAACTGGGTGCCAGAGGCTATTTTACTTACCCACCACCATCATGATCACGTTGGCGGCGTGAAAGAACTTGTGCAGCGCTTTCCACAAATAGTGGTCTATGGACCTGCTGAAACACAAGATAAGGGAACCACACGTGTAGTCGAAGAGGGTGATATCGCACTCGTTTTAGGGCATGAATTTAGCGTATTTGCCACGCCGGGTCACACTTTAGGACATATCTGTTACTTCAGCCACCCTTATCTGTTTTGCGGCGACACGCTGTTTTCCGGCGGCTGCGGCCGGCTTTTTGAAGGCACAGCATTACAAATGTATCAATCACTTAAAAAAATAAGTGCCCTTCCGGATGATACGTTAATTTGTTGCGCACATGAGTACACTTTAGCAAATATGAAGTTTGCCTTAAGCATCCTCCCGCACGATCCGTCTATAAATGATTATTATCGTAAAGTTAATGAGTTACGCGTAAAAAACCAAATGACACTACCCGTAATTCTGAAAAATGAGCGCAGAAATAATATTTTTTTAAGAACGGAAGATATTGATTTAATTAATGAAATCAACAAAGAAACAATATTGCAACAACCTGAAGCGCGTTTTGCGTGGTTAAGGTCAAAGAAAGATACGTTCTGACAATTCTGGGTTGCCTTTTGAAAACTTCGCCGTTATGATCGGTCGTCTTTTAAGCAACTATTGACACACACATGAAGGCAAAAGCGATATTACTCGCCTCTGTCCTGCTTGTTGGGTGCCAGAATACTGGTAACGTCCAACAACACGCACAGAGCCTTTCTGCAGCTGGTCAAGGGGAAGCAGGAAAGTTTACAAGCCAGGCGCGCTGGATGGACGATGGGACATCTATCGCCGCCGATCAGGATTTGTGGGCTTTCATTGGTGACGAGCTAAAGATGGGAATTCCGGAAAACAACCGGATTCGCGAACAGAAACAGAAGTATTTACGCAATAAGAGCTATCTCCACGATGTAACGTTACGGGCAGAGCCGTATATGTACTGGATAGCCGGGCAAGTTAAGAAACGTAACATGCCGATGGAGCTGGTACTCCTACCCATAGTGGAGAGCGCTTTTGATCCTCACGCAACGTCTGGCGCCAATGCCGCAGGCATTTGGCAGATCATTCCGAGCACGGGGCGCAATTATGGTTTAAAGCAGACCCGCAATTATGATGCACGTCGCGACATTGTGGCTTCCACCACTGCCGCGTTGGACATGATGCAGCGTCTGAACAAGATGTTTGATGGCGACTGGCTGCTGACCGTTGCTGCTTATAATAGCGGTGAAGGTCGCGTGATGAAGGCAATGAAAGCGAACAAATCTCGTGGCAAGCCCACCGATTTTTGGTCACTCCCTCTGCCTCAGGAAACGAAGCAGTATGTGCCCAAAATGCTGGCATTGAGTGATATTCTCAAGAACAGCAAGCGTTATGGCGTGCGTCTGCCAACCACAGACGAAAGCCGCGCGTTGGCACGTGTTCGCTTGAACAGCCCGGTTGAGATGGCTCAGGTTGCCGATATGGCGGGTATTTCCGTCAGCAAGCTGAAGACCTTCAATGCTGGCGTGAAAGGCTCCACGTTGGGTGTCAGCGGCCCGCAATATGTGATGGTGCCAAAGAAGCACGCGGAGAAACTGCGTGAGTCCCTGGCGTCAGGCGAAATTGCAGCCGTACAGTCAACGCTGGTCGCGGATAACACGCCGCTGAACAGCCGTAGCTACAAGGTTCGCTCTGGCGATACGCTTTCCGGCATCGCTTCACGTCTTGGCGTGAATGCGAATGAGCTAAAGCAGTGGAATAATCTGCGTAGTTCGACTCTGAAAGTGGGCCAAAGTTTGACCGTAGGTGCAGGCACCAGCGCGCAGCGACTGGCTAAAAACAGCGATAGCATTACCTATCGTGTACGTAAGGGCGATTCGCTTTCGAGCATTGCTAAACGTCACGGGGTCAACATCAAGGATGTGATGCGCTGGAATAACGATACCGACAATCTGCAGCCGGGCGATCAGCTGACGTTGTTTGTGAAAAACAACGGTATGCCGGACTCCTGATAGCAGGATAAACATTAAGGCACTGGTTTCCCCCCAGTGCCTTTTTTATTTATGCCGCTTTATGCGCCTCAACCATAATCGTGTCACTGGTGAACGACCCGTCCTGCTGTAACGCGAAGTAGGCCTGCACTTCGGCAGACGCACTCTGCTGGTATAAACGAACCGCGTCAATCAACACCTGCGGAGTACGCATCCGCGCGACCCATGAGCTAAACGCCAGCGGCAGGCGGTCCGTAAACACCGTATCGACAATCAGATTGGCATCATTCATCAATGACAGCCACTCACCGCTGGAATAGTTGCGCACATGTGAGGTATCGCGTAACGCTTCAACGGTTTGCAGCCAGATGTCCCGCACCGTGTGCCCAGGTGACATGACATCCATCACAATCACCACACCGCCAGGTTTCAATACACGATTCACTTCTCGCAGCGCGCGTCCGACATCATGCCAGTGATGCGCAGAATAGCGGCTAATCACCACATCAAAAGAGCCATCCTCAAACGGCAGGCTTTCGGCATATCCTTGCCGGGTAGCGATATTGTCTAATCCCTTCTCTTTTGCCGCCTGCGCGACCACGTCGAGCATCTGCGCCGATAAATCATACGCCACGACCTGTTTTACCTGATGTGCCGCCGCAAAGCTGGCGTGTCCCGCACCGCATCCCATGTCGAGAACGCTGGCCAGTGGAAATGCCGACAGCCTTTCCGCCAGCCGTTGTAAATCACGGCCAGAGGCGTGTACCGTGCTGGTTAAATAGGCATTCGCTTGCGAGCCAAACTGCTTTTCGACGTTGTCATGATGAGAGCGTGTAGTCATTGTGTTGTCCTTCGGTTGTGGTGAAAGATAAAGGACAGCACCCTAACAGGCCTGCCCCACGGCAGACCTGACACACCTTTATTGTTCAGGCTTGCCGGGACTAAATTCAACGAGTAGTGGATTGTGATCGGATGCGCGCGTCACCAGCACAGAGGCTTCACTGACGTTCAAACCACGATAGAACACAAAATCGAGCGGGCGACCAAACGCGCGTCGGCGCTGATCGTCGGTAAAGCGCACCTGGCGTAGCGACATTTCACGGGCGAAACGGTACAACGCATTCATCCGTCGACGGCTCCAGGCGTTGAAATCACCGGCCATAATCACCGGGCCGCTGTGATGAGCAATCTGATCGCCAATGGGAAGTAACTGCTTACTATAGACATCCACCCCGAGGCTGAAGTTAACCGCGTGGATGTTCACCACCATCAATAAACGTGAGTCTGGCAGGGGATATACCGTCACCAGCGCCGACTTTGCCAGCCGTAAAATAGGCTCACGTTCGCGTAGAGGGCAGCAGTAAACAGGATGTGCCGCCGACAGCGTCATGACGCCAGAGGGGTGCTGAGGCAGCACAAAGGCGGGAACCTGATCGGCAGCAAGATAGTTAGCGGTCGCAAACTGCACCAGTTCCGGCGTGGTTTGGGCTTCCTGCAATAACACCAGATGCGCGTCTTTGCCAAAGTTCTTCAGCACCGACAACCATTCTGCCCGCTGCTGTTTAAAAATATTCCACACCAGCACGCGAATACGGTCTTCACTGCTTAAGGGAACGCCGGCGGGTAATGCCTGACCAATATGCGCAAACGACCGTGGCGGTAAGATCCGCTCAACGGGTTGTCCGGCAACATAGCGCATAGCATAGGTGTTTTTTCGCACTGTAGACTTTCAAACCTCTGTAACGTCAACCAGTCCGCAGCCGGACTGGTTCTTCAGTTATAGGGACTTTAAGGCTTACTTTCAACGAGCAATTGCAGTTTGTTTTGTAAGTGGGTACTTACATCAATGAGTTATCCCAGCGTGATCCGCACAGGTTTATCAAGACGACCGCTGATGCCCATCAGTAAGAAAGCAGCCAGTACGATAAGCGCGCCAATCCACGGCGTCTGCGCTAAGCCATAATGCTCTACCGTTTGCCCGCCAATCACCGAACCCAGTGCAATACCGACGTTAAACGCCGCAATGTTCAGTCCGGAGGCGACATCAACTGCATTGGGGGTAAATTGTTCCGCTTTCTGCACAACATAAACCTGTAATCCCGGTACGTTACCGAAGGCAAAGATCCCCATCACCAATATCGTTACCAGCGCCGCGTACTGCGTGGATGCCGTTAACTGGAATAGCATCAGCAGAACAAACAGTGCAGCAAAAATGAACTTCAATGCAGGGACTGCACCATGTTTATCCGCCAGTTTACCGCCCCAGATATTACCGATAGCCACAGAGACGCCGTATCCCAATAAGATCCAACTTACCGCTGTCGGGGAGAATCCGGCCAGATCCTGCATCATCGGTGCAAGGAAGGTAAACGCCGTAAAGACGCCACCATAGCCCAGCGCCGTAACCGCATAAATCAACAGCAGACGAGGATGGGTTAAGACTTTCACCTGATCGCGGATGCTGGCGGCAGCCCGACCTGGAATATTCGCCGGGATCAGCAACTGGCTGCTAATTAGCGCAATGACGCCCAGCATTGAGACTGCGAGGAAGGTTTCACGCCAACCAAAATGCTGACCGATAAATGTGCCCAGCGGGACGCCCGTCACCAGGGCCACCGTTAAACCGCCAAACATAATGGCGATGGCCGAAGCCGCTTTCTCTTTAGGCACCAGACTTGTTGCAATGGTTGAACCAATCGAGAAGAACACGCCGTGTGCAAGACCGGTCAACAGACGGGCGACAATTAAGGTCATATAGCCCGGAGCCTGCCAAGCCAGCAAGTTACCGGCAGTAAACAGCACCATCAGCGCAACCAGCAGCTGTTTACGCGGCAGGCTCCCTGTCAGAGCGGTCAGCACTGGTGCGCCAATAGCCACCCCCAGCGCATAAATTGAAACCAGCATCCCCGCAGAAGGCAAAGAGATGGCCAGTTGTTCAGCAATAGTCGGTACCAGGCCGACAATCACAAATTCGGTCGTGCCAATGGCGAAGGCACTTATAGTCAGTGCGAATAAAGCGAGTGGCATAAATAAACTCCATATCATCAGTAATCAGATGACATGCAGTATGCCGGGATGCTTTAATAACAAAAATATTCAAAATCTCAATATAATTTTGCTTCAGGTGCAAAAATGAAAGCAACCTCAGAAGAACTGGCAATTTTTGTGGCTGTCGTGGAAAGCGGTAGCTTTAGCCGCGCCGCAGAGCAGTTGGGACAGGCCAATTCTGCCGTCAGTCGGGCCGTAAAAAAACTGGAGATGAAACTGGGCGTCAGCTTGCTCAATCGGACCACCCGACAGCTAAGCCTGACCGAGGAAGGTGAACGTTACTTCAGGCGCGTACAGCTAATCTTGCAGGAAATGGCCGCCGCAGAGACGGAAATTATGGAGTCTCGCAATACGCCGCGTGGCTTGCTGCGCATTGACGCCGCAACGCCGGTTATGCTGCATTTCCTGATTCCGCTCATCAAGCCCTTCCGCGAACGCTATCCTGAGATGACGCTGTCGCTGGTCTCTTCAGAAACGTTCATCAATCTTATTGAACGAAAAGTGGATGTAGCTATACGTGCAGGCACGCTGACTGACTCGAGCCTACGCGCACGTCCATTGTTTACCAGCTATCGTAAGATTATTGCTTCGCCTGACTATATTGCGAAATTTGGTGTTCCAGAGAGCGTCGAAGCGCTTAAGCAGCACCTGTGTCTCGGTTTTTCTGAACCGGTTTCACTCAATACCTGGCCGATTGCCTGCAGCGATGGGCAGCTTCATGAGGCTGAATGCGGACTATCTTCTAACAGCGGCGAAACGCTAAAACAACTTTGTCTGAGCGGAAACGGTATTGCCTGTCTTTCAGATTATATGATTGATAAGGAGATCGCACGAGGTGAACTGGTCGAATTGTTGGCGGATAAACGCCTGCCAGTAGAGATGCCGTTCAGCGCTGTTTACTACAGCGATCGGGCAGTAAGCACTCGCATTCGGGCATTTATCGACTTTTTGAGTGAACATATAAGAACAGCTCCCGCAGGAGCTGTGAAAGAGGGTTAAAGGGCACAGAGGGTCGCTGGGTCAGGTCATTAGTCCCACTCGGGTGCCAGACCTTCCGGGCTAACCAGACGATCGTTGCAGTCCAGCGCCGCGATCGCCGCGTTGTCTTCAGCATCCAGACGCAGATCCAGCGCCAGCAGGTTACTGGCCAGGTTTTCTCGCTTGGTCGAAGAAGGGATCACCGAGTATCCCTCACCCATCGCCCATGCCAGAATCACCTGAGCCGGTGTCGCATTATGTTTCGCGGCAATACCGGTAATGACTTCATCTTTCAGTGCCTTACCGTATGCCAGCGTCATGTAAGACGTGATGTGGATACCGTGCGCTTTGGCCCAGTCAACCACCTGACGGCTTTGCAGATACGGGGACAGCTCAATCTGGTTGGTCGCGATGTTCTCTACGCCCACTGCAGCAATGGCTCTTTTCATTAGCGGAATGGTAAAGTTAGAGATACCAATTTCGCGAGTCAGGCCCTGTGCTTTAGCTTCCAATAATGCCTGCATAAATTCTTCAACAGAAACCTCATCGTTTGGTGAAGGCCAATGGATCAGCGTCAGATCAACGTAATTGGTACGCAGTTTCTTCAAACTCTCTTTCAGGCTCGGGATCAGTTTTTCTTCGCTGAGATTCTCAATCCAAATCTTGGTGGTGATATACAGGTCACTGCGCGGCACACCACTTTCAGCAATCGCCTGACCAACCGCGGCTTCGTTATCATAGATTTGTGCGGTGTCGACGGCCCGATAGCCCAGTTCCAGAGCTGTTTTAACAGAAGCGATAACGACGTCGTCTTTCAGGCGAAAAGTACCTAAACCGAATGCAGGGATAGTCATAAATTTCCTCTTTTTAATCACAGTCTTCGTTAGTCGGAGGAGTATGGCCTTCTAACGTGTAGATAAAAAGAGCGTATAACGCAGAGGATTTTTGCAGATTTAGCAATAATTGAATGACAGCAAAAGAAAAAGCCCTGAGCGTTAACTCAGGGCTTTCAATAAGTGGCGGAACGGACGGGACTCGAACCCGCGACCCCCTGCGTGACAGGCAGGTATTCTAACCAACTGAACTACCGCTCCACCGAATTTCTTTGTCACTACCCGGATTTTTCATCCCGGTTTACTGCAATTTGATGCCTGGCAGTTCCCTACTCTCGCATGGGGAGACCCCACACTACCATCGGCGCTACGGCGTTTCACTTCTGAGTTCGGCATGGGGTCAGGTGGGACCACCGCGCTACAGCCGCCAGGCAAATTCTGTTATCAGACCGCTTTTGCGTTCTGATTTTATCTGTATCAAGCTGAATTGATGTCTTTCTTTCGCCAAAACATCTTTGGCGTTGTAAGGTTAAGCCTCACGGTTCATTAGTATCGGTTAGCTCAATGTATCGCTACACTTACACACCCGACCTATCAACGTCGTAGTCTTCAACGTTCCTTCAGGACTCTCAAGGAGTCAGGGAGAACTCATCTCGGGGCAAGTTTCGTGCTTAGATGCTTTCAGCACTTATCTCTTCCGCATTTAGCTACCGGGCAATGCCATTGGCATGACAACCCGAACACCAGTGATGCGTCCACTCCGGTCCTCTCGTACTAGGAGCAGCCCCCCTCAATTCTCCAGCGCCCACGGCAGATAGGGACCGAACTGTCTCACGACGTTCTAAACCCAGCTCGCGTACCACTTTAAATGGCGAACAGCCATACCCTTGGGACCTACTTCAGCCCCAGGATGTGATGAGCCGACATCGAGGTGCCAAACACCGCCGTCGATATGAACTCTTGGGCGGTATCAGCCTGTTATCCCCGGAGTACCTTTTATCCGTTGAGCGATGGCCCTTCCATTCAGAACCACCGGATCACTAAGACCTGCTTTCGCACCTGCTCGAGCCGTCACTCTCGCAGTCAAGCTAGCTTATGCCTTTGCACTAACCTCCTGATGTCCGACCAGGATTAGCTAACCTTCGTGCTCCTCCGTTACTCTTTAGGAGGAGACCGCCCCAGTCAAACTACCCACCAGACACTGTCCGCAACCCGGATCACGGGTCTACGTTAGAACACCAGCCATTAAAGGGTGGTATTTCAAGGTTGGCTCCATGCAGACTGGCGTCCACACTTCAAAGCCTCCCACCTATCCTACACATCAAGGACCAGTGTTCAGTGTCAAGCTATAGTAAAGGTTCACGGGGTCTTTCCGTCTTGCCGCGGGTACACTGCATCTTCACAGCGAGTTCAATTTCACTGAGTCTCGGGTGGAGACAGCCTGGCCATCATTACGCCATTCGTGCAGGTCGGAACTTACCCGACAAGGAATTTCGCTACCTTAGGACCGTTATAGTTACGGCCGCCGTTTACCGGGGCTTCGATCAAGAGCTTCTCCTTACGGATAACCCCATCAATTAACCTTCCGGCACCGGGCAGGCGTCACACCGTATACGTCCACTTTCGTGTTTGCACAGTGCTGTGTTTTTAATAAACAGTTGCAGCCAGCTGGTATCTTCGACTGATTTCAGCTCCACGAGCAAGTCGCTTCACCTACCATCAGCGTGCCTTCTCCCGAAGTTACGGCACCATTTTGCCTAGTTCCTTCACCCGAGTTCTCTCAAGCGCCTTGGTATTCTCTACCTGACCACCTGTGTCGGTTTGGGGTACGATTTGATGTTACCTGATGCTTAGAGGCTTTTCCTGGAAGCAGGGCATTTGTTACTTCAGCACCGTAGTGCCTCGTCATCACACCTCAGCGTTATACAGAAGTCCGGATTTACCTAAACTTCCCGCCTACATGCTTAAACCGGGACAACCGTCGCCCGGCTAACATAGCCTTCTCCGTCCCCCCTTCGCAGTAACACCAAGTACAGGAATATTAACCTGTTTCCCATCGACTACGCCTTTCGGCCTCGCCTTAGGGGTCGACTCACCCTGCCCCGATTAACGTTGGACAGGAACCCTTGGTCTTCCGGCGTGCGGGTTTTTCACCCGCATTATCGTTACTTATGTCAGCATTCGCACTTCTGATACCTCCAGCACCCCTCACAGGACACCTTCAACGGCTTACAGAACGCTCCCCTACCCAACAACACATAGTGTCGCTGCCGCAGCTTCGGTGCACAGTTTAGCCCCGTTACATCTTCCGCGCAGGCCGACTCGACCAGTGAGCTATTACGCTTTCTTTAAATGATGGCTGCTTCTAAGCCAACATCCTGGCTGTCTGTGCCTTCCCACATCGTTTCCCACTTAACTGTGACTTTGGGACCTTAGCTGGCGGTCTGGGTTGTTTCCCTCTTCACGACGGACGTTAGCACCCGCCGTGTGTCTCCCGTGATAACATTCTTCGGTATTCGTAGTTTGCATCGGGTTGGTAAGTCGGGATGACCCCCTAGCCGAAACAGTGCTCTACCCCCGAAGATGAGTTCACGAGGCGCTACCTAAATAGCTTTCGGGGAGAACCAGCTATCTCCCGGTTTGATTGGCCTTTCACCCCCAGCCACAAGTCATCCGCTAATTTTTCAACATTAGTCGGTTCGGTCCTCCAGTTAGTGTTACCCAACCTTCAACCTGCCCATGGCTAGATCACCGGGTTTCGGGTCTATACCCTGCAACTTAACGCCCAGTTAAGACTCGGTTTCCCTTCGGCTCCCCTATACGGTTAACCTTGCTACAGAATATAAGTCGCTGACCCATTATACAAAAGGTACGCAGTCACCCTGATAAATCAAGGCTCCCACTGCTTGTACGTACACGGTTTCAGGTTCTTTTTCACTCCCCTCGCCGGGGTTCTTTTCGCCTTTCCCTCACGGTACTGGTTCACTATCGGTCAGTCAGGAGTATTTAGCCTTGGAGGATGGTCCCCCCATATTCAGACAGGATACCACGTGTCCCGCCCTACTCTTCGAGTTCACAACACATGCGATTTTGTGTACGGGACTATCACCCTGTACCGTCGGACTTTCCAGACCGTTCCACTACCACACATGCTGATTCAGACTCTGGGCTGCTCCCCGTTCGCTCGCCGCTACTGGGGGAATCTCGGTTGATTTCTTTTCCTCGGGGTACTTAGATGTTTCAGTTCCCCCGGTTCGCTTCGTTAAGCTATGTATTCACTTAACGATAGTGTGTCGAAACACACTGGGTTTCCCCATTCGGAAATCGCCGGCTATAACGGTTCATATCACCTTACCGACGCTTATCGCAGATTAGCACGTCCTTCATCGCCTCTGACTGCCAGGGCATCCACCGTGTACGCTTAGTCGCTTAACCTCACAACCCGAAGATGTTTCGTAAAACACATCGTGTTGCGAAAATTTGAGAGACTCGAACACACCGCTTATCTGTTCTTATTACGGAGAACAGACACAGTGTGTCGTTTCAATTTTCAGCTTGATCCAGATTTTTAAAGAGCAAATATCTCAAACGTAACTCACTGAGTTAGTTTTGAGATATCGATGGGTTGTGCCTTTCACTCACGACCAGCAAGTGGCGTCCCCTAGGGGATTCGAACCCCTGTTGCCGCCGTGAAAGGGCGGAGTCCTAACCGCTAGACGAAGGGGACACGGAGTGTCACGACTTCGCAGCCGTCTTGCTTCTTTACTTTTCATCAGACAATCTGTGTGAGCACTACAAAGAACGTTTCTTTAAGGTAAGGAGGTGATCCAACCGCAGGTTCCCCTACGGTTACCTTGTTACGACTTCACCCCAGTCATGAATCACAAAGTGGTAAGCGCCCTCCCGAAGGTTAAGCTACCTACTTCTTTTGCAACCCACTCCCATGGTGTGACGGGCGGTGTGTACAAGGCCCGGGAACGTATTCACCGTAGCATTCTGATCTACGATTACTAGCGATTCCGACTTCATGGAGTCGAGTTGCAGACTCCAATCCGGACTACGACATACTTTATGAGGTCCGCTTGCTCTCGCGAGGTCGCTTCTCTTTGTATATGCCATTGTAGCACGTGTGTAGCCCTACTCGTAAGGGCCATGATGACTTGACGTCATCCCCACCTTCCTCCAGTTTATCACTGGCAGTCTCCTTTGAGTTCCCGGCCGAACCGCTGGCAACAAAGGATAAGGGTTGCGCTCGTTGCGGGACTTAACCCAACATTTCACAACACGAGCTGACGACAGCCATGCAGCACCTGTCTCACGGTTCCCGAAGGCACTAAAGCATCTCTGCTAAATTCCGTGGATGTCAAGAGTAGGTAAGGTTCTTCGCGTTGCATCGAATTAAACCACATGCTCCACCGCTTGTGCGGGCCCCCGTCAATTCATTTGAGTTTTAACCTTGCGGCCGTACTCCCCAGGCGGTCGACTTAACGCGTTAGCTCCGGAAGCCACTCCTCAAGGGAACAACCTCCAAGTCGACATCGTTTACGGCGTGGACTACCAGGGTATCTAATCCTGTTTGCTCCCCACGCTTTCGCACCTGAGCGTCAGTCTTTGTCCAGGGGGCCGCCTTCGCCACCGGTATTCCTCCAGATCTCTACGCATTTCACCGCTACACCTGGAATTCTACCCCCCTCTACAAGACTCTAGCCTGCCAGTTTCGGATGCAGTTCCCAGGTTGAGCCCGGGGATTTCACATCCGACTTGACAGACCGCCTGCGTGCGCTTTACGCCCAGTAATTCCGATTAACGCTTGCACCCTCCGTATTACCGCGGCTGCTGGCACGGAGTTAGCCGGTGCTTCTTCTGCGAGTAACGTCAATGAATGCGGTTATTAACCACATCCCCTTCCTCCTCGCTGAAAGTACTTTACAACCCGAAGGCCTTCTTCATACACGCGGCATGGCTGCATCAGGCTTGCGCCCATTGTGCAATATTCCCCACTGCTGCCTCCCGTAGGAGTCTGGACCGTGTCTCAGTTCCAGTGTGGCTGGTCATCCTCTCAGACCAGCTAGGGATCGTCGCCTAGGTGAGCCGTTACCCCACCTACTAGCTAATCCCATCTGGGCACATCCGATGGCAAGAGGCCCGAAGGTCCCCCTCTTTGGTCTTGCGACGTTATGCGGTATTAGCTACCGTTTCCAGTAGTTATCCCCCTCCATCGGGCAGTTTCCCAGACATTACTCACCCGTCCGCCACTCGTCACCCAAGGAGCAAGCTCCTCTGTGCTACCGTTCGACTTGCATGTGTTAGGCCTGCCGCCAGCGTTCAATCTGAGCCATGATCAAACTCTTCAATTTAAGTTTGATGCTCGTGAATTAAACTTCGTAATGAATTACGTATGTTCACTCAGAGACTTAGTATTCATTTTTCGTCTTGCGACGTTAAGAATCCGTATCTTCGAGTGCCCACACAGATTGTCTGATAAATTGTTAAAGAGCAGTGCAACACGGCTTTCGCTCACTGTTGCGAGGTGGCGTATACTACGCTTTCCTCTTTCAGAGTCAACCGTTTATTTTCAGGTTTTTCTCTTCAACCGAACCGGCTGTTTGTGTGAAGTGATTCACATCCGCCGTGTCGATGGAGGCGCATTATAGGGAGTCGACTCAGGAAGACAAGCGGAAAAATGCATTTTTGTTTCAACCGCTCACCTTTTATCCATAACGCTTACTTTTGCTGCTTTTTTATCGCCAATGGCAGGTCAGCCAGGCTATTTATCACTAAATCAGCCGCATTTTCTGCTTCTGGCGTGACAGGCTTACCCGTGCGCACCAATACTTTGGTCCCAACGTTAGCGGCTGCTGCCGCCTGCATATCTTCTATTTTGTCGCCCACCATATAGGAAGCCGCCATATCGATGTGCAGGAACTCTTGCGCAGAGAGAAGCATTCCTGGATGCGGTTTACGACAGTCGCAAACCTGGCGGTACTCTTCTACTGTTCCCTGCGGGTGGTGAGGACAATAGTAGATGCCATCCAGATCAACATCACGATCGGCCAGCGACCAGTCCATCCACTCCGTCAGCGTTTCGAACTGCGCTTCAGTAAATTTACCGCGGGCAATACCCGACTGGTTAGTCACGACGATAAGTGCATAGCCCATCTGTTTAAGTTCACGCATGGCATCAATAACGCCGTCGATGAATTCGAACTCGTCGATCTCATGTACGTAACCGTGGTCCACATTAATGGTACCGTCACGGTCGAGAAAAATTGCAGGTACAGACTTTGCCACCTTTTATAGCTCCTGAATAAGGCATGTTGCTCTAGTATCGCATGTTTCGGCAGGCAAGAAAGTGCTCATCGTGCAAAGCTAGATTGATTTAGACGTCTGGATGCCTTAACATCCATTTTATTAACGACGTCGACCGTACCAGACAGACGAAAATGCCACGGCTAACTTAATTACGATAATAAATAACCCATGATTAAACTTTCGAATATCACCAAAGTGTTCCAGCAGGGGACGCGCACCATTCAGGCACTGAACAATGTCAGCCTGCATGTTCCTGCCGGACAGATTTATGGCGTTATTGGCGCCTCAGGTGCCGGTAAAAGTACGCTCATCCGCTGCGTTAACTTACTTGAACGCCCAACGGAGGGCAGTGTACAGGTCGGCGGTCAGGAGCTCACTACGCTTTCTGAATCCGAGCTGACCAAAGCTCGCCGTCAAATCGGCATGATTTTCCAGCACTTTAACCTGCTGTCTTCCCGCACGGTATTTGGTAACGTCGCGCTTCCACTGGAGCTGGACAACACCCCAAAAGAAGAGATCAAACGTCGCGTTACCGAGCTGCTGGATTTAGTGGGCCTTGGCGATAAGCACGACAGCTATGCCGCCAACCTTTCAGGCGGCCAGAAACAGCGTGTCGCCATTGCCCGTGCTCTGGCAAGCCAACCGAAGGTATTGCTGTGCGATGAGGCCACCAGCGCACTCGATCCGGCAACGACCCGTTCGATTCTGGAATTATTGAAAGACATTAACCGCCGTCTTGGGTTAACCATCCTGCTGATTACCCATGAGATGGACGTCGTAAAACGTATTTGCGACTGCGTGGCGGTTATCAGTAACGGTGAACTGATCGAGCAGGACACGGTGAGCGAAGTGTTTTCACATCCGAAAACGCCGCTGGCGCAGAAATTCATTCAATCCACGCTGCATCTGGATATTCCAGAAGATTATCAGGAACGCTTAAAAGCAGAACCAGAAGCCGATAGCGTCCCGATGCTGCGTATGGAGTTTACCGGCCACTCTGTCGATGCCCCACTGCTTTCCGAAATTGCTCGCCGCTTTAATGTGAACAACAACATTATCAGTGCGCAGATGGATTACGCCGGTGGCGTCAAGTTCGGCATCATGCTGACTGAAATGCACGGCGCACAAGAAGATACACAAGCGGCCATCAACTGGCTGCAGGAACACCATGTAAAAGTAGAGGTACTGGGTTATGTCTGAGCCAATGATGTGGCTGCTAGTTCGCGGCGTATGGGAAACGCTGGCAATGACCTTTGTGTCCGGTTTTTTTGGCTTTGTGATTGGCCTGCCCGTCGGCGTACTGCTGTACGTCACGCGTCCGGGGCAAATCATCGAGAACGCGAAGCTCTATCGTACGCTGTCAGCGCTGGTCAATATTTTCCGCTCCATCCCATTCATTATACTGCTGGTATGGATGATTCCATTTACCCGCATGATTGTCGGCACCTCGATCGGTTTACAGGCCGCTATCGTCCCGCTGACCGTGGGTGCCGCACCGTTTATTGCCCGAATGGTAGAAAATGCGCTGCTGGAAATCCCGACCGGGCTGATTGAAGCCTCAAGAGCGATGGGCGCTACGCCGTTACAGATCGTGCGTAAAGTGTTACTACCAGAAGCGTTGCCAGGCCTGGTGAATGCGGCAACGATCACGCTGATTACCCTGGTCGGTTACTCAGCAATGGGCGGGGCCGTCGGTGCGGGCGGTCTTGGGCAGATTGGCTATCAATACGGTTACATTGGATACAACGCTACCGTGATGAATACAGTACTGGTATTACTTGTCGTTCTGGTTTATTTAATTCAGTTATCCGGCGATCGCATCGTCCGGGCGGTCACGCACAAGTAACGTTACACACAACACAGAAAAACTCATTAAGAAAAGGAAATAAGCATGGCGTTCAAATTCAAAACCTTTGCGGCAGTTGGAGCCCTGATCGGTTCTCTGGCACTTGTGGGTTGCGGTCAGGATGAAAAAGATCCAAACCACATCAAAGTGGGCGTTATTGTTGGCGCAGAGCAGCAGGTTGCCGAAGTCGCACAGAAAGTGGCGAAAGAAAAATACGGTCTGGACGTTGAACTGGTCACGTTCAACGATTACGTCCTGCCTAACGAAGCGCTGAGCAAAGGCGATATCGATGCCAATGCCTTCCAGCACAAACCATACCTGGATCAGCAGATCAAAGATCGCGGTTACAAACTGGTTACTGCAGGCAATACGTTCGTCTACCCAATTGCTGGCTATTCCAAAAAAATCAAATCACTGGATGAACTGCAGGACGGTTCTCAGGTAGCGATTCCAAACGACCCGACTAACCTCGGTCGTTCCCTGCTGCTGCTGCAGAAAGTGGGCCTGATCAAACTGAAAGACGGCGTTGGCCTGCTGCCAACCGCGCTGGATGTGGTTGAAAACCCGAAAAACCTGAAGCTGGTAGAGCTGGAAGCACCACAGCTGCCGCGTTCACTGGACGACGCACAGATCGCGCTGGCGGTTATCAATACCACCTACGCCAGCCAGATCGGCCTGACCCCGGCAAAAGACGGTATCTTTGTTGAAGATAAAGACTCCCCGTACGTAAACCTGATCGTAACTCGCGAAGACAATAAAGATGCTGAGAACGTGAAGAAATTCGTTGAAGCGTATCAGTCCGACGAAGTTTACGAAGCGGCAAACAAAGTCTTCAATGGCGGCGCTGTTAAGGGCTGGTAATTTTAGGCTGTTTCCAGAATCTGTAATATCATCAGGACGGGCGCTTGCCCGTCTTGTCATTTATGCAAGCACCTGATTCAATATCTGACGTTTAGATCATTCATTGAGGAAATATTATGCGTGCTTTACCGATCTGTTTAGTAGCACTCATGTTGAGCGGCTGTTCTATGTTAAGCAGATCCCCTGTTGAACCCGTTCAAAGCACTACGACCCCGCCGAAAGTGGAGCCAGAAAAACCAAAAGCACCGCGTGCCACACCGGTAAGAATTATCACCAACGCTGAAGATCTGGTCGGTAAACCATTCCGCGATCTGGGTGAAGTCAGCGGTGAATCCTGCCAGGCATCAAACCAGGATTCTCCTCCAAGCATTCCAACCGCACGCAAACGCATGCAGATTAATGCCTCTAAAATGAAAGCGAATGCGGTATTGCTGCACAGTTGCGAAGTGACCAGCGGAACACCGGGTTGCTATCGTCAGGCGGTTTGCATTGGTTCTGCACTGAATATTTCGACGAAATGAGCCACTTTCAGTTCGAGCAAATAGGCGTTATCCGCTCTCCCTATAAAGAAAAATTCGCCGTTCCACGCCAGCCAGGTCTGGTGAAAAGTGCCAACGGCGAACTGCATTTGCTCGCACCGTATAACCAGGCCGATGCCGTTCGCGGCCTGGAAGCGTTCAGCCATTTGTGGGTGATTTTTGTTTTTCACCAGACAATGGAAGGTGGATGGCGGCCAACCGTACGCCCGCCCCGACTTGGCGGCAACGCCAGAATGGGCGTCTTTGCCACACGTTCGACCTTTCGCCCTAACCCTGTCGGCATGTCGCTGGTCGAACTAAAAGGTATTGTCTGCCAGAAAGATAACGTTGTCCTACAACTGGGCAGTCTGGATCTGGTCGACGGAACTCCGGTGGTCGATATCAAGCCCTACCTGCCGTTTGCTGAAGCACTACCCGATGCCACCGCCAGCTATGCACAGCATGCGCCAGTCGCGGAAATGGCGGTCGGTTTCACCCCTGAGGTTGAGCAACAACTTCTGATGCTGGAAAAACGTTATCCGCTGCTAAAAACATTTATTGGTGAAGTGCTGGCACAGGACCCGCGTCCTGCGTATCGTAAGGGTGAAGAGACAGGCAAAACGTACGCCGTCTGGCTACACGATTTCAACGTGCGCTGGCGCGTGACGGCAGAGGGTTTCGAAGTCTTTGCGCTCGAACCCCGGTAATTTCGCGCCCTTCTCTTTTGACATCCCTTTCTCGCTGGTAAACTAAACCACTTTTTTTGTGTCAGGCTCGCGTTGAGCCTGTTCGATCGTTCAACTGGAACCGTAACAACATGCGTACTAGCCAATATCTGCTCTCCACTCTGAAGGAGACACCTGCCGACGCCGAGGTTATCAGCCACCAGCTGATGCTGCGCGCCGGGATGATTCGCAAGCTGGCCTCCGGGTTATATACCTGGCTGCCGACCGGCGTGCGCGTCCTGAAAAAAGTCGAAAACATCGTGCGTGAAGAGATGAACAACGCCGGTGCTATCGAGGTGTTAATGCCGGTAGTTCAGCCTTCTGAACTGTGGGAAGAGAGCGGCCGTTGGGAACAGTACGGCCCGGAACTGCTGCGTATTGCTGACCGCGGCGATCGTCCATTCGTACTCGGCCCAACGCATGAAGAAGTGATCACCGACCTGATCCGTAACGAGCTCAGCTCCTACAAACAGCTGCCGCTGAACTTCTACCAGATCCAGACTAAATTCCGTGACGAAGTGCGTCCGCGTTTCGGCGTCATGCGCTCCCGTGAATTCCTGATGAAAGATGCGTACTCTTTCCATACGACTCAGGAATCTTTGCAAGAAACCTACGACGCAATGTATGCCGCGTACAGCAAGATCTTCAGCCGTATGGGTCTGGATTTCCGTGCGGTACAGGCTGACACCGGTTCTATCGGCGGTAGCGCTTCTCACGAATTCCAGGTTCTGGCGCAGAGCGGCGAAGATGACGTGGTGTTCTCTGACAGCTCCGACTTTGCTGCCAACATCGAATTTGCAGAAGCCGTAACACCAAAAGAACCGCGCGGCGCCGCCACGCAGGAAATGACGCTGGTCGATACGCCAAACGCGAAAACCATCGCTGAGCTGGTTGAGCAGTTCAATCTGCCGATCGAAAAAACCGTTAAAACGCTGCTGGTGAAAGCGGTCGAAGGCAGCAGCTACCCGCTGGTTGCGCTGCTGGTTCGTGGCGATCACGAACTGAACGAAGTCAAAGCAGAAAAACTGCCGCAGGTTGCCAGCCCACTGACCTTCGCCACCGAAGAAGAAATTCGTGCCGTAGTCAAAGCAGGTCCTGGCTCGCTCGGTCCAGTGAACATGCCGATCCCGGTAGTTATCGATCGTACCGTTGCGGTCATGAGCGACTTCGCAGCAGGTGCTAACATCGACGGTAAACACTATTTCGGTATTAACTGGGATCGTGATGTCGCCACGCCAGAAGTGGCTGACATCCGTAACGTCGTTGCCGGCGACCCGAGCCCGGACGGCAAAGGCACACTACTGATTAAACGCGGTATCGAAGTCGGTCACATCTTCCAGTTGGGTACCAAGTACTCTGAAGCAATGAAAGCTTCCGTTCAGGGCGAAGATGGTCGTAACCAGATTCTGACCATGGGCTGCTACGGTATCGGGGTGACTCGCGTTGTTGCTGCCGCTATTGAACAGAACTTTGACGATCGTGGCATTGTATGGCCGGACGCTATCGCGCCGTTCCAGGTGGCGATTCTGCCGATGAACATGCACAAATCCTACCGCGTGCAGGAACTGGCTGAGAAGCTTTACGCAGAGCTGCGTGCGCAGGGTATCGAAGTGCTGATGGACGATCGTAAAGAGCGTCCAGGCGTGATGTTTGCCGATATGGAACTGATCGGTATTCCGCACACCATCGTGCTGGGCGACCGTAACCTCGATAACGATGATATCGAGTACAAATACCGTCGTAACGGCGAGAAACAGCTGATTAAAACCGGCGACATCGTCGACTATCTGATTAAAGCCATTAAAGGCTAATACAGCAAAAGGCCCTGATCATCAGGGCCTTTTTTTCAGAGATTAATTACACCCTTTACCGGGTATAAACTTCGCGTCTTTATCCGCCATCAGCGTTTTCACCTTCTCGCCCGTATCCGGGTTCGCCTCCTGCGTGAAATGCCCTTCAAGGGTCAACAAGACCGATTGGCCAGTTTCCGTGCGAGCAGCTAAATAGCCGCGTTCAAGCTGGGCATTATTTGCGACCGGCATACGCTTGCCCGTCGCACAGTCGGTAAAGACAGCCGCATCCGCCATGTAGAAATACATCCCACGCATCGGCATTGGCGTGACGGGCAAACTGGCTGACACCGGCTCAAGGGTATAGTTGAACTGCGATTCGATCGGATTACCTTCACGATCGAGCATTTCCAGCGCCTCGCCTTTTGCCCGGTAGTAAGACTTCTCACCTTTGCTGTCGGTCAACACCAGCTTATCCGCCGTGCGTGCCCAGGTGCCATAGGAGGCAAAGGAAGACGGTTCATCCCGTACGCCCTGATACCGTTCGTTCATCACCCAGGTCCCGTCTTTTTCCAGGAACAGCGAGGTTTCAATCCCTTCGCAGTCGGCGCAGGGCAAGATGCCACGCCAACTTTGCTGCATCGGTTTTAATTCTGCCGCCCGCGTCGACTGCAATGCTTCGACGTCAGTACGATTATTACAGCCGATCAAGGAAAAGAGCGTGCATACAGCGACCACTGACAATATTGCTGTTTTCACTATAAAATCCTTATGATTTTTTTATTCCTGTTCGTCAGTCCTGCGAACGACGAACTTTCCCGCGCAGCGCCTTCACGGTGGATTTTTGCGCCTTCGATGACAACCGGCGCTCTTTCGAAGCGCGCGTAGGACGCGTTGCCTGGCGGCTTTTTTGCACTGCGGTTAATTCTTTAATCAACGCCACCAGCCTGGCCAGAGCCGCTTCCCGGTTGAGTTCCTGACTGCGATATTCCTGCGCCTTAATGATGATGACGCCGTCGGCAGTGATCAGATGATGACTGGCCGCCAGCAAGCGTTCCTTGTAATACTCTGGCAGGCCAGAGGCCCGAATGTCAAAGCGCAAATGGATGGCCGTCGAGGTCTTATTAACGTGCTGCCCACCCGCACCCTGTGCCCGGATAGCCGTGATTTCCAGCTCATTATCAGGGATAGAGACGTTTCGGGAGAGAACGATCATCAACGCTGCTGCCACGCGGTCAGATGAATTTCCAGATTGTTCTGAGAGTCTGACAACCAGATAGCCCCATCCTGGATGGTCGCCTGCAACGTCATAGTACGCCCGGCAAAGTCGCTCAGCTGCGCCAGCTGTTCGTCATCCAGATACCAGACAGTCAGATTTTTAAACTGTGCGCACTTATTCTGGTTTTGCTGCCACCAGATTTGCGCCGCCCGACTGTTATAGGTAAACAAAGCAACTTCCCCAGACTGAGTACAGGCCTTCTTAATCCGACGCTCATCCGGCAGGCCGAGTTCAATCCATAAATCAATGCCCAGATGATCGTTACGCAGCCATGCTTCTGGCTCATCTTCTGCGCTCAAGCCCCGCGTAAACTGTAACCGCTCATTGGCATATTTAATCCATGCCAACAGGCGCAGCATCATGCGTTCCTGGGTTTCAGAAGGGTGACGCGCCAGCGTCAATGCCGCGTCAAGAAACTGGTTGCGGTCAAGATCCGCCACGTTGACAACGGCTTTATAAATTGTCGCTTTAAGCGCCATGAGAGAACTCCTTTCGAATCAGGCGCACATTGTAGCGAAAACTACGCCAAAAGGCTGCTAGCAGCTCTTCTATCAAGGCGCTGATATTGCTTGAATGAGTATGGTATAGTCACCTTGCTAAACAGAGTTTATCTTCGTAGGCTTAGACTTGCATCCACGGTTAAGTCAGAGTACTGACAGGAGGGCATGTGGAAAAATATTGTGAGTTAATACGCAAGCGGTACGCGGAAATCGCCAGCGGAGACTTAGGGTATGTCCCGGATGCGCTGGGTTGCGTATTGAAAGTGCTGAATGAAGTGGCGGAAGACAGCGCCCTTTCAGAGTCGGTCAGAGAAAAAGCGGCCTATGCTGCCGCGAACTTACTGGTGAGCGATTATGTCAATGAATGAAACGTATCAACCCATTAACTGTGATGATTACGACAATCTTGAGCTCGCCTGCCAGCACCATTTATTACTGACGCTGGCGCTGAAAGATGGCGAAGTGCTGCAGGCGAAAGCCAATGACCTGGTTTCACGCAAAAATGTGGAATATCTGGTTGCAGACGTCTCTGGAGAATCACGTGAGCTTCGTCTCGACAAGATTGCCAGCTTCAGCCACCCGGAAATCGGTACCGTGGTGGTTAGCGAATCCTGATTATTTTGTTGCCGGATGGCGGTGCAAGCACCTTATCCGGCCTACTTTCCATGCAATACGTAGGCCTGATAAGCGCAGCGCCATCAGGCATGCCATACCAGATTCACGCCTTCTTCCCCTTCCGCCAGTCCTTCCCGCGTAACAAAGACACCGGCTGCCGCAATCAGCGTTTCGCCGTAAAACAGTAACGGCGTGGTATCGCGTCGCCAGGGCGGAATTCCCTGCTCCTGCCATATTTTTTTGAGCTTACGCCCACCGTTACGCCCGACAATGTGTAATAACCCGGGCGCTTTAAAGCGAATACTGACCGGTTCACCCACGTGCGGCATACGTAATTTTCCCGTTGGGAGTAACTGTACTTCTCCCAGCCCGGCAGGCAGCGTCAGCGGTGTTTGCCAGCATGACCACGGGATGACAGTTTCACTTTGCCCGGTAACGGATTTCACCCACCACAGCTGTGACTGATAGCGGCGGATTTCATATTCGCCTACGCACAAGCACGGCGCAGCATCTTCCCGTGCCAGCACCACTTCCTGCCAGATTCGCGCCAGCGCATCCCGGGATGGCATCGGTGCATTCAGCCCTGCCAGCCAGCGACGAAGCAGCGCTGCACGTCGTACATCGCTCATCGTCATTAATGGCTCAACTAAAAGGGTGTCCTGCTCGGTGACACACTCCGCTAAATCATTGGCAAGTAACTCATCCAACAAACGTTCCTGCTCGGCACACAGCACCGCACTGCGGGCCGCCGCTTCAGCAAAGTGCGGCCAGCGCTGTTGCAGTTGCGGGATTATACGTAGCCGCAGAAAATTGCGATCGTAGGCATCATCCTGATTACTTTCATCTTCAATCCAGCGTAGTCCATGTTCCAACGCCCAGCGTTCAAGCCCGTCACGCGTTTGCGCCAATAGCGGGCGAATAAGCTGGGTCCCAGCAAACGGTGAACTTTCCCCCATTGCAGAAAGCCCGGCCGGGCCGCTGCCGCGTTTGAGCGCCAGCAAAAAGGTTTCACACTGGTCATCAAGATGCTGGGCGGTCATCAGCACTTCACCCGGCAGCAGCGTCCGGGCAAAAGCCTGATAGCGCGCCCGCCGGGCCTGCGCCTCTATCCCCAGCCCGTCATCCTGAAGATGCACCCGTTCAACCACCAGCGGCACCTGCCATTGTGCACAAACCGATTCGCAGTGCGTCACCCATTCGTCTGCGTGCGGACTCAATCCATGGTGGATGTGGATAGCGCGTAGCACGACGTCGGGGTGTTGTTTTCGCCACAGCACCAGTTGGTGCAACAGCACGGTCGAGTCGAGGCCACCGCTAAAGGCCACCAGGATATGGGGAGATGTCAGAAGTGAAGTGTTTAGTGTGAGTGTCGTCATGATGAGTACTTACTAGGGTATTGCCCGGCACGTTACCGGGCTACCGTTACAATGACAAGCCTTACTGCTCGTATAATTCAAGCGGTAATCCATCCGGATCGTTGAAAAAAGTAAAGCGTTTGCCGGTAAAGGGGTCGACACGTACTGCCTCACATTTCACATTATGATTTTCCAGATGGGCTATCGCCTTTTCCACATCATCCACGCTGAACGCCAGATGGCGTAACCCGCAGGCTTCCGGTCGGCTGGGACGGCAAGGTGGAAATGGAAAAGAAAAAAGCTCAATCACGTACTGCCCGTTCAGCGCCAGATCGCCTTTCCAGGAGTCACGCTCTTCCCGGTAGACCTCGCTCATCAGCGTAAAGCCCAGCACGTCGCAGTAAAATGCCTTACTCACCGCGTAGTCCGTCGCAATAATGGCAATATGGTGAACCTGTTTTAATCCCAGCATAGCGTCTTAGCCTCTTTAGTTTTCTTTTCGCACGTTACTCGTCCGCGGTCGGTTCAGGCAAGCTGCGATGCCATTTTTAGGACTCTCACACGGTACACGCCGTCCTCACCCAGTTTAGCGCCATGAATATCCGTGTCGAATCCGGGATAATGATGGCCGACAGAACACAGCATCAACAGGAAATCGAGCACCGCCCGGCTGTCTTCGGTGATCATTTCCCCCGGCATCAGCAACGGTACGCCGGGAGGATAAGGCAGGATCATATTTGCAGAAATGCGCCCCACCAGTTGGTCAAGCGTCACCGTCTCCACCTCGCCTTTGATCTGCCGCTGCCAGGCCTGATGCGGCGTCATTTTCATTTCCGGTAGGGTGTCAAATGCCCGTAGCATTAGCCCGGAGAGATCGTGTTGGCGGATCAGATTGTGGATCCCCTGTGCCAGATCCTGAATACGCATATTGCGATAGAAATCCGGATCTTCAGCATACAAATCTGGCAGCATATTCTTCACACGCAAATTCAGATCGTACGAACGTTTGAACTCTGTCAGCCCGCGCAGCAACCCCATCGCCCGGGTTTTATCAATGCCAATGCTGAACAAAAATAACAGATTATACGGACCCGTTTTCTCCACCACGACACCGCGTTCGTCGAGGAATTTCGCCACCAGCGCCGCCGGGATCCCTTCGTCACTCATGTTTCCCTGTTCATCCATCCCCGGTGTCAGAATAGTCACTTTCACCGGATCGAGGAACATGTGGTCGGCGTCGGCATCGGTAAACCCATGCCAGTCTTCACCCGGCGCAACGGGCCAGCATTCCGCTTCATCCACCTTTTCCGGCTGCCAGATATCAAAGAACCAGCCGTCCGATTCTTCCCGCAGTCGCTGTACTTCTTTGCGAAAATGCAGCGCACGCTCAACGGAGCGATTGATTAAGCGCTTGCCTGAGTTGCCGCGCAGCATTGCCGCCGCCGTTTCTATTGACGCGACAATCGGATAGCTCGGCGACGTCGAGGTATGCATCATAAAGGCTTCATTAAAGGTCTCTTCATCGTAGTCACCTTTAATGTGGATCAGAGAGGCCTGCGACAGCGCCGCCAGCATCTTGTGGGTCGACTGGGTTTCAAAGATAACCTTACCAGGTACTCGTTCGCCGCTCATGCCGCTTTTCCCCTGATAGATCGGGTGAAAATGGGTGTAGGGCACCCAGGCCGAGTCAAAGTGAATAGACGGCACGTCCAACGTCTGTTTGATCCAGTTGGTGTTATACAGCAGACCGTCGTAGGTAGAGTTGGTGATCACCGCATGTACTGGCCACTGGGCCTGGGCGGTCTCTCCGACTTTGCGCTCAATACTCTCACGGGTAAATTCACGTTTAGGTATGCCGCCAAGAATACCCAGCGCATTACGCGTGGGCTTCAGCCAGATGGGTACCACGTCGCTCATCATCAGCAAATGCGCCAGTGATTTATGACAGTTACGATCGATCAGTAGCGTACTTCCAGTCGGGGCAGCATACATACCGACAATTTTATTCGACGTCGAGGTGCCATTCGTCACCATATAGCTCTGCTCTGCCCCAAAGGTGCGGGCGATATACTCTTCGGCCTCCAGGTGCGGGCCAGTATGGTCCAGCAGCGAACCCAATTCGGTCACGGAAATGGAGACGTCGGCCTTGAGCGTATTGCCGCCAAAAAAGTCATAGAACAGGCAGCCCACTGGACTCTTTTGGTATGCCGTCCCCGCCATGTGCCCCGGCGTACAGAAGGTATACTTCCCTTCTTTCACGTAGGTGAACAACGCCCTGGTAAACGGCGGAGTGATGTTATCGAGGTATTCATTGGTGTACTGGCGAATACGGGTGGCAATATCGTCAGACTGGCCTAGAGCATACTCGAAAAACCACAGCGCCATGCGCAGGTCGTGGGCGCTGACATCCATCGTCGAATGGGTATTGATAAAGGCGTAAAGCGGCAGGTATTCGTTAAGCTGGTTGATATCGCTACACAGCTCCAGGCTGTACTCATCCCAGTCAAAAATGACGCCGCAAATTCGCGGGTTATGCTCAATAAATTTCAGCAGGTCGACGCTATTCTGCGGCCAGATAATCTGAAATCCCTGCTGCAGTAGTGCACGTTCAAGTTCCTTAATGGGCTCATCTTTATAAAAGACGCCATGCGGTCCCATGATGGCAATGATATTCATGCGTTCCTCCTGGAAAAACCTTAGTTAATCATAGCCTGGTCAAACCGCAGGTAAAAAAAAGGGCCACAGCGTTGTGGCCCTTTTCAGAATATATGCAGTTTACGCGTAACCGTAGCTCATCAGTCGCTGGTAACGGCGATTTTTCAGCTCTTCCGTACTTAACACATCGAGATCGGCCAGATCGGCCAGCAGCTGTGCTTTCAGCGACGCAGCCATGACTTCTGGATTACGATGCGCCCCGCCCAGCGGTTCCGGTACGATAGAATCGATCAGCTTCAGTTCTTTCAGACGCGGGGCAATAATGCCCATCGCTTCTGCCGCCAACGGCGCTTTGTCTGCGCTTTTCCACAGAATGGATGCACAGCCTTCCGGGGAGATAACAGAATAGGTGCTGTATTGCAGCATATTCACTTTATCGCCCACGCCGATCGCCAGCGCGCCACCGGAGCCACCTTCGCCGATAACGGTGCAGATAACCGGTACGCTCAGACGTGACATTTCACGCAGGTTACGCGCAATCGCTTCAGACTGACCGCGTTCTTCCGCGCCCACGCCCGGATAAGCCCCAGGGGTGTCAATGAAGGTAATGATCGGCATCTTGAAACGCTCGGCCATTTCCATCAGGCGCAGCGCTTTGCGATAGCCTTCCGGTGCTGGCATGCCGAAGTTACGACGAATTTTTTCTTTGGTCTCGCGGCCTTTCTGATGACCAATGATCATCACTGGACGACCATCAAGACGCGCGATGCCGCCGACGATAGCTTTATCATCCGCATAGGCACGATCGCCCGCCAGCTCATCAAATTCATCAAACGCCAGGCGGACGTAATCCAGGGTGTACGGACGCTGTGGATGGCGAGCCAGCTGGGCTACCTGCCATGCGCCAAGATCGGCAAAGATTTTGCGCGTCAGTTCTACGCTTTTTTCACGCAGGCGATGCACTTCTTCATCGATGTTAATATCCAGTTTCTCATCCTGACGGCTCACCGCAGTCAGAGAATCGATTTTTGCTTCCAGCTCTGCAATCGGCTGTTCAAAATCAAGGAAATTCAGACTCATAGTATTCCTGTATTAGTCAAACTCCAGTTCCACCTGCTCCGAACCAATAAGGCCACGGAGATCGTTCAGTAAACGATCGCTCGGAGAGACACGCCACGTTGCGCCAAAACGCAACCGCGCACGTGCATCCGCCCTCTGATAGTAGAGATGTACTGGAATTGTCCCCGAGCGGTGGGGTTCCAGAGACTGACGGAGTCGGTTTAAAAGCTGGTCATCAATTTGCCTGTCCGTCAGCGAGATAGCAAGCCCGCGAGCGTATTTTTCCCGGGCTTCGTCAATATCCATGACTTCACGGGCCATCATTTTAAGCCCACCGCTGAAGTCATCAAAGCTGACCTGTCCGCTGACGATAAGTATGCGGTCTTTTTCCAGCAAATGCTGGTATTTATCCAGGGCATCGGTAAATAACATCACTTCCAGACGCCCGGAACGGTCATCCAGCGTGCAGATGCCGATACGATTGCCGCGCTTGGTGACCATTACCCGCGCAGCAATGACGAGCCCCGCAGCCGTGGTAACTTTACCACGTTCTGTCGGATGCATGTCTTTCAGCCTGTGGCCTCCGACATAGCGCTCAATTTCTTTTAAATACTGGTTGATGGGGTGTCCCGTCAGGTAAAGCCCTAACGTTTCACGCTCACCATCTAATACCACCTGCTCCGGCCACGGCGTGCAGTTGGCATAGGATTGTTCAATTTGTTCCGGCTCTTCGGCCAGAACGCCAAACATATCGGCCTGACCGATGGCTTCGGCTTTTGCGTGCTGATCGGCGGCTTTAAGCGCGTCGTTCAGCGAATTCATCAGTGCGGCGCGATGCGGGCCAAGGCGGTCAAACGCCCCGGACATGATCAGTTTTTCCAGCACCCGGCGGTTTAGCTTTTTGATATCCGTACGGGCACAGAGATCGAACAGCTCGCGGAAATAGCCACCTTTGTTACGCGCTTCAATAATAGCTTCAATGGGGCCTTCACCCACGCCTTTTATCGCGCCGATGCCATACACAATCTCGCCATCATCATTTACGTGGAAATGATACAGCCCGGAGTTGATATCCGGCGGCAGGATTTTCAGCCCCATACGCCAGCATTCATCCACCAGTCCGACCACTTTCTCAGTGTTATCCATATCGGCGGTCATTACCGCGGCCATAAACTCGGCGGGGTAATGCGTTTTCAACCATAGCGTCTGGTAAGACACCAGCGCATAGGCTGCGGAGTGCGATTTGTTAAACCCGTACCCGGCGAATTTCTCCACCAGGTCAAAGATTTTGATCGCCAGCTCACCGTCTACGCCGCGCTTTCTTGCCCCTTCTTCAAAGGTGCCGCGCTGCTTGGCCATTTCTTCCGGCTTTTTCTTACCCATCGCACGGCGCAGCATATCCGCGCCGCCAAGAGTATAACCAGACAGCTCCTGGGCAATCTGCATGACCTGTTCCTGATACAGGATAATGCCGTACGTCGGCTCCAGAACAGGTTTCAGGCACTCATGCTGCCATTGTACATCCGGGTAGGATATCTCTTCTCGCCCGTGCTTACGGTCGATAAAGTTATCTACCATTCCCGACTGCAGTGGGCCTGGGCGGAACAACGCCACCAGGGCTATCATATCTTCGAAGCAGTCAGGCTGCAGGCGTTTGATCAGATCCTTCATGCCGCGAGATTCAAGCTGGAAGACGGCGGTTGTCTCCGAGCGCTGCAGCATATCAAAACATTTTTTATCGTCGAGCGGGATGGCGGCGATGTCAATCGGCTCCAGTCCCTGCTTTGCCCGACGCGGGTTGATCATTTTCAGCGCCCAGTCAATGATCGTCAGCGTACGCAGACCCAGGAAGTCAAACTTAACCAACCCGGCGTATTCCACGTCATTTTTATCAAACTGAGTGACCGGATGAAGACCTTCTTCATCACAATAGAGCGGAGCAAAGTCGGTAATTTTAGTGGGCGCAATAACCACGCCGCCCGCATGCTTACCGGCATTACGCGTGACGCCTTCCAGCTTACGCGCCATGTCGATCAGCGCCCTGACCTCTTCGTCCGCTTCGTAGATTTCTGGCAGCTGCGGCTCTGCCTCAAAGGCTTTTGCCAGCGTCATCCCCGGATCGGGTGGCACCAGTTTAGAAATCCTGTCGACAAACCCGTACGGATGCCCCAGTACGCGGCCCACGTCGCGGATAACCGCTTTTGCTGCCATCGTACCGAAGGTAATAATCTGTGATACCGCGTCACGACCATACATTTCCGCCACATGTTCAATCACCTGGTCGCGTTTCTCCATACAGAAGTCAACGTCGAAGTCAGGCATCGAGACACGTTCCGGGTTAAGGAAACGTTCGAACAGCAGGTCAAATTCCAGCGGATCGAGATCGGTAATTTTTAGCGCATAGGCCACCAGTGAGCCGGCACCGGAACCACGGCCAGGTCCGACCGGCACGCCGTTGTCTTTCGACCACTGGATAAACTCCATGACGATCAGGAAGTAGCCCGGGAACCCCATCTGGTTGATAACCTGAAGTTCAATGTCCAGGCGTTCGTCGTAAGGTGGGCGCTTCTCTTTGCGTTCGGCTTCATCCGGGAACAAAAACGCCAGACGCTCTTCCAGACCTTCTTTCGATTTTTTAACCAGATAGTCTTCGGTGGTCATATCTCCGGTCGGGAACTGCGGCAGGAAGTATTCACCCAGACGCACCGTCACGTTACAGCGCTTGGCTATCTCGACGGTATTTTGCAGCGCTTCCGGAATGTCGGAAAACAGCTCGCACATCTCTTCTTCGCTGCGCATATACTGCTGCGGCGAATAGTTGCGCGGACGTTTCGGATCATCGAGTGTGAAACCATCATGGATCGCCACGCGGATCTCATGCGCGTCAAAATCTCCGGTTTCAAGGAAGCGAACATCGTTGGTCGCCACCACCGGCAGACCCCGCGTTTCGGCCAGCGCCACTGCGGCATGCAAATAATTCTCTTCGTCCTGCCTGCCGGTACGGATCAGTTCCAGAAAATAACAATCGGGGAAATGTTCTTCATAAAACGTGACGCACTCATCAACCAGCGCGCTGTTACCGCGTAGCAAGCTCCGTCCGACGTCGCCCATGCGACCACCGGAAAGTAAAATTAAGCCTTCTTTTAAATCAAGCAACCAGTCTCTGTCGATGACCGGTCCTTCGGATCCATAGCCACGTTGATAGGCTTTTGATATCAACAACGTCAGATTCTGATAGCCCGTATTATTGGCCGCCAGCACCGTTAGTTGCGTCAACTCGTCGCCAAACTGCTCGCTACGGACATGAAAATCAGCACCAACAATCGGTTTAATGCCCGCACCGTGACCCGCTCCGTAAAACTTCACCAAACCACACAGGTTGGTAAAATCGGTGATCGCCAGTGCAGGCATGCCCAACGCGGCCGCCTTTTTCACCAGCGGCCCCGTTTTTGCCAACCCATCAATCATGGAGTAGTCGCTGTGCACCCGCAGGTGGACGAAACGTGGTTCAGACATCTTCAGATTCCGGTTTACTTATTCTTGCCACAAGAATCAGGACGTGAGTCCCAGTGCGCGTTTAACAGGGCCAAAGCTGCGACGGTGGTGTTCTGTCGCGCCATGCTCTATAAGCGCCGCCAGATGAAAAGCTGTTGGGTAGCCTTTGTGCTGCGCAAAGCCGTACTGCGGGAAAACCGTATCCAGCGTCGCCATCTCCGCATCGCGGGTGACTTTCGCCAAAATAGACGCTGCGCTGATTTCCGCCACGCGACTGTCCCCTTTCACCACCGCCATCGACGGCATCGGCAATACCGGGCAACGATTACCGTCAATCAGCACGTATTCAGGCGTAATGTGCAAACCGGCCACCGCGCGCTGCATGGCCAGCATGGTGGCATGCAGAATATTCAGCTCGTCAATTTCATGCGGTTCCGCCCGTCCCAGGCTCCAGCTTAACGCTTTTTCTTTGATTTCATCGTAAAGCGCCAGACGACGCTTTTCAGAGAGTTTTTTGGAGTCGTTCAGACCGACTATCGGACGCGCTGGATCAAGAATAACAGCAGCTGTCACCACAGCCCCGACCAAAGGGCCTCGTCCTACTTCATCCACACCCGCCACTAAATGCGTATGTGGATAAACAAATTCAATCATTGTGCTAACTCCAGGACTGCATCCGCCGCCTGCTCATCGGCATTACAACGGATCTGCTGGTGCAGGTCGCGGAACGTATCGTGCATCGCATGGCTGGTTTTGCCATTCGCCAGCAACGGCTGCAGCGCTTTCGCCAACGCCTGCGGTTCGCATTCATCCTGCAACAGCTCTTTGACTAATTCTCTTCCCGCCAGCAGGTTCGGCAACGAAACATAATCGGTTTTCACCAGACGTTTCGCCAGCCAGAACGTGAAGGGTTTCATACGGTAGCCGACAACCATCGGGCACTTCGCCAGCATACACTCCAGCGCTGCCGTGCCTGAAGCCAACAGCGCTGCATCGCTGGCAACCATCGCTTCGCGTCCCATCCCATCAAGCAGATGTACGGAAAGTTCCGGTGCTACCTCAGCTTTAATGCGCTCAAACTGTTCTCGTCGTTTGGCATTCACCAGCGGCACGACCACTTCGAGATCGGGATACTGCTGGCGTAGCAACTGTGCTGTTTTCAGAAAATCAGCGCTAAGCATCTCCACTTCAGCGCCCCGGCTTCCTGGCAATAGTGCCAGGCAGTGCGCATCATGGGGAATACCCAGCACGTCGCGAGCCGCGTTTTTATCCGGTTCCAACGGCATGGCGTCCGCCATGGTGTGGCCGATAAAGCGGCACGGGACATTAAATTTGTCATAAAACGCTTTTTCGAAAGGCAGAAAGGCCAGCACCATATTGGTGGATCTGCCTATTTTGAAAACACGTTTCTGTCGCCATGCCCACACGGAAGGGCTGACGTAATGAATGGTTTTAATGCCCTGTTTTTTCAAGTTCCCTTCAAGGGTAATATTAAAATCAGGTGCATCAATGCCAACGAAAACGTCCGGCTTGAGATCGGTAAAACGACGAGTCAGATCGGCGCGAATATGCAGTAAACGGCGCAGGCGTCCGAGCACTTCAACAATGCCCATCACCGCCAACTCTTCCATTTCGTACCAGGCTTCACAGCCTTCGGCCTGCATCAGCGGACCTGCCACGCCAACAAAACGGGCATTGGGTACACGCGCCTTGAGTGCGCGAATTAATCCTGCACCAAGAATATCGCCGGAGGTTTCTCCGGCGACGAGGGCAATCGTTAATGGACGCTGCTCAGTCATTAACGAATCAGGCCACGCGTTGAGCGTTCAAAGAAATCACTGAAAGCCTGAACATCCGGGTACTGCTTCGCCAGCTCGGCGATTTCCGGCTTCACTTCTTCCAGAGTTTTACCACTGCGATATAACGCTTTATAGGCGTTACGGATCGCGGTAATCGCTTCACGGGTGAACCCGCGACGCTTCAGACCTTCGATGTTGACGCCAAATGGCGTGGCATGATTACCTTGGGCGATAACGTACGGCGGAACGTCCTGAGCAACACCAGAACAACCACCAACCATCACATGTGCGCCGATGATGCAGAACTGATGCACCGCCGTCATCCCGCCGATGATAACGAAATCATCCAACGAAACGTGTCCGGCAAGCGTGGCGTTATTCGCCAGAATACAGCGATTACCAATCGTACAATCATGCGCAACGTGCGCGTTGATCATCAGTAAGTTATCGCTGCCCACCTTCGTCAACCCACCGCCTTGCACTGTGCCACGATGAATGGTGACGCTTTCGCGGATGCGGTTGCGATCGCCAATTTCCACGCGGGTCGGTTCGCCAGCATACTTCAGATCCTGGTTTACTTCGCCGATGGAGGCAAACTGATAGATCTCGTTATCGCGACCAATTTTAGTATGGCCATTCACGACAACGTGAGACTTCAGTACGGTACCCTCACCAATTTCAACGTGGGGTCCAACAATACAAAAAGGTCCAATGTGGGCATTGGCACCAATACTGGCGCCCTCTTCCACAATGGCGGTCGGGTGAATAAAGGCGGATTTATCAATCACGTATTAGGCCTCCCGGCTACGGGCACACATCATCGTTGCTTCGCACACAACTTTACCGTCAACCAGTGCAACCCCTTTAAAACGGGTCAGGCCACGGCGCGTTTTCTCGAAAGTGACTTCCATGATCATCTGATCGCCAGGTACGACAGGACGCTTGAAGCGTGCTTCATCGATACCAGCGAAATAATACAGCTCGCCTGGCTCCAGTTTTCCTACGCTTTTAAACGCCAGAATACCCGTTGCCTGGGCCATTGCTTCCAGAATCAGCACGCCAGGGAAAATCGGTTTACCCGGGAAGTGGCCCTGGAAGAAAGGCTCGTTAACGGATACATTTTTCACTGCGCGCAGAAAACGACCTTCTTCAAAATCCAGCACACGATCAACCAGCAAAAACGGAAAACGGTGCGGCAGAAGTTCTAAAATCTCTTCAATTTGCAGAGTATGAGTGTTAGTAGTCAAAATACTCTTCCTGTCAAAATATACTAAAAGGCAATAATAACACGGCCTGTCGCAATCGTATGAATGGGACAGGCCGAAAAGTCAGACGTGCAAAAAAGGTGCTTTAGTCTTGTTGATTAACCTTGCGCTCAATCGCTTTGAGGCGCTTGCTCATATCATCAATATTCATCACCAGTGCAGCTGTTTTACGCCATACCTTGTTGGGCTGTAGCGGAATGCCTGAGGAATAGACGCCTGGTTCGGTGATAGGACGCATCACCATACCCATACCAGTGACCGTGACTTTGTCGCATATTTCCATATGCCCATTGATCACACTGGCGCCGCCAATCATGCAGTAACGGCCAATCTTCAGGCTGCCCGCCATAATGACGCCACCGGCTACCGCCGTATTGTCGCCAATCACAACGTTATGCGCAATCTGGCACTGGTTATCAATGATAACACCATTGCCGATCACGGTATCGTCCAGAGCGCCACGATCGATGGTCGTGCAAGCGCCGATCTCGACACGATCGCCAATAATTACGCGACCAAGCTGTGGGATCTTCACCCAATTACCACGATCGTTCGCATAGCCAAAGCCGTCAGATCCGACAACGGTGCTGGACTGGATCAGGCAATGTTCACCGATCTGGATATCGTGATAAATCGTCACATTCGCCCACAAGCGTGAACCTGCGCCGATTTTTGTGTTTTTTCCGACGAAACAGCCTGCACCGATAACCACGTTATCGCCCAGTTCTACGCCAGACTCGATGACCGCATTTGCGCCAACAGAGACATTGCTACCCAGCTTTGCCGTCGCATCAATCACTGCACTGGGTGCAATGTTCTGTGCCGGCTGAGGCGTGGTATCTAAAATTTGCGCCATTCGTGCATAGGTCAGGTAGGGGTTCTTCACTACCAGCGCAGCACTCTTAGCAAAAGGAAGATCGTCCTGCGTCATCACAACGGCAGAAGCCTGGCACAGGCTTAAATGCTCACGGTACTTAGGATTCACCATGAACGTAATATTGCCAGTTTGCGCAGATTGCATGGACGCTACGCCGGTGATGACGATATCGCCATCACCGTGTAATTCTGCATCCAACTGCTCTGCTAAATCAGCCAGTCGAATTGAAGGCATTACTTATTTAACCTGTTTCAGTACGTCAGCGGTGATGTCTTTAACATCGCTGCTGTTGTAAGCAACGGTGTTTGCGTCAACGACCAGATCGATGCTCTGGCTGCTAGCGACAGATTTCACGGCTGTCTGGATACGCGTAACCAGTTTGCCACGTTCTTCGTTGGAACGACGTGCACGATCCTGCTCAAAAGCTTGCGCTTTCTGAGAGAAAGTCTGGCGCTGAGCCATAACGTCTTTTTCCAGCTTAGTACGATCGCTACCTGCTTTCATGGATTGCAGACGCTGCATTTTAGATTGCAGATCGGATTCCATGCGCTGCAGTTCGCTGGCGCGGCCTTTGAACTCGTTTTCCAGCGTATTAGAAACACCAGTCTTCTGTGCAACCTGTTGGAACAGGCTACCCATATTGACGATTGCAATTTTGTCAGCAGCCTGTGCGGACGTTGCCATCGCTAAACCGAGACCTGCAGCTAATAACCACTTTTTCACAATAAACTCCTTACCATCCCATTTGCACCCGAAGGTACAGTTCTTTGCGTGGCCAGGCGACCCCATTCAGGATCGCCTAAAGTCATCGCTACACTACCACTACATTCCTTTGCGCAGAACAATTACCAGGTTTTACCAATGTTAAACTGGAACTGTTCTGATTTGTCTCCATCGTACTTTTTGAACGGCTGGGCGTAGGAGAAGACCAACGGCCCTAATGGGGACATCCATTGTAACGCGATACCCGCAGACATACGGATATTGTTCGGATCGCTGTAGTCTGGATAGCCAGAATACTTCGCAGAATCCCAGTTGGTATCCCAGACGGTACCCATATCCCAGAAGAAGGAGGTACGGACTGAGTTAGCATACTTGTCGCTAATAAACGGCGTTGGGGTAATAAACTCCAGGCTGGCGACAGCCATGGCGTTACCGCCCACTGCATCGTCTGATTCACACGGTGACTTATTGGTGGTGTCACATTCGTTGTCATAATCGTCATCATCATTATAACGATTTGCCGGTAAATAGACGGCTTTTGGACCAATGGTGTTGGACTGGAAGCCACGCACGGTGCTGGAACCACCGGCATAGAAGTTCTCATAGAACGGCATTTCTTTGCCGCTTAATCCATCACCATAACCCCACTTGGTACGACCCAGAACAACCCATTTATGGTCGTCATCAATCGGTACGTAGGTCGCGGTATCCAACGTCGCTTTGTAGTATTCGTTATCAGAACCCGGAACGGTGACTTTACCGTTCAGGTTAATACGCGTACCTTCCGTTGGGAAATAGCCACGGTCCAGCTTGTTATACGTCCAACCGTAGTTGAAGGTGAAATCGTCTGATTTGAAGCTATCCGCATCAGGATCTTCACCCATGGAAACCAGATAACGTTGCATTGCAACCTGTGGATCCATGTTAGACAAGGAGTTATGCACGTAACCCAGGCCCGCACGCAACGTGTTGTATTCGTTGATCGGGAAGCCCAGCGTGACGTCTGTACCATAACTTTTGTTGGTGTAGTCAGACAGGTCTGCATCATCCGCTTCAAAGTCGTTATAGAAGACGCGGCCACCAAGGCTCACACCATCCACGGTGAAGTACGGGTTGGTCACAGACAATTCAGTATAGGTCTGGTAATCGTTTTTGGTGCCGTTAATGCCGACAGAATACCCGGTACCTAACCAGTTATCCTGCTGAACGCCCGCCTGGAAGCTCACGCCGCTTTCGGTACCGTACCCGACGCCGAAGTTAAAGCTACCGGTGTTACGTTCTTTCACCTTGTAGACCACATCAACCTGATCCGGACTGCCCGGAATACGCTGAGTATCGGTGTCGACTGTTTCGAAATAGCCCAGACGATTCAGACGCTCTTTACCCTGATCGACCAGATCGCTACCCAGCCAGGCACCTTCCATCTGGCGCATTTCACGACGCAGGACGGAGTCTTTAGAGGTATCGTTACCTTCAAAGCGGATCTTACGCACATAGAAACGGTTACCCGCATCCACGTTTACGCGCAATTTAACCGTCTTATCGGCATCGTTGATTTCAGGCTGCGACTGTACGCGCGGGTAGGCATAACCATAGCGACCCAGAAGCTTCTTGATATCATCTTCCATTTTGGTCACTTTGGTGCCGTTATAGAGTTCACCCGGTTCGATTTTCGTCAGGCTCTCAATTTCGGCAGAGTGTCCAGCCAGGTTACCGCTCACCTGTACCCCAGAAAGCTTGTACTGCTCGCCTTCTGTAATGTTGACGGTGATGTAGATACCTTTCTTATCCGGCGTCAGGCTGACCTGCGTGGAGTCGATATTGAAGCGAGCATAGCCGCGATCCAGATAGTAACTACGCAGGGTTTCAAGGTCGCCCGCCAGTTTCTGTTTCTGGTATTTACGATCGCCCACCACGTTCCACCACGGCACTTCATCGCGTAGTTGGAAGTGAGAGATCAATTCGTCGGTTGTAAAGGCATGGTTACCGACGATATTGATCTGTTGGATCTTCGCCGAGACACCTTCCTGGAACACCAGTTTGAGGTCAACGCGGTTACGCGGCAACGGCGTCACCACCGCTTTCACACTGGCGCTGTACTTACCGACGCTATAGTAAAAATCTTCCAGGCCTTTTTCGATATCGGCAAGCGTGGTGCGATCGAGAGACTCGCCAACACGCACGCCAGACGCCTCGAGGTTTTGCTTCAGCATGTCATCTTTAACCGATTTGTTACCGGAGAAAGTGATGCTGGCAATCGTCGGGCGTTCTTTTACCTGAACCAGAAGGGTATCACCATCGCGCAGGACGCGGACATCCTCAAAGTTACCGGTGGCGAACAGAGCACGAATGGTATTACTGATATCTTCATCATTAACCGTGTCGCCTGTGCGCACCGGCATACTGAGGAGAGCCGCACCAACGGCGACTCGCTGTAGGCCTTCGAAATGAATGTCCTTCACGACGAACCCTTCAGCACCGTATACGGTGGCGCTGCTAAACAGCAGCGACGCTATGAGCAACTTTTTCATCGCCATCGTTATTATGCGTTCTTCCTAACACTCTCTTACAACCGAGAGAAATCATTGAAAAGTGCAAGCCCCATTAACAACACTAGCAAAATCGAGCCAATGCGATAACTAAAGTCTTGAACCCGCTCGGATACCGGACCGCCCTTCAGCTTTTCAATCGCCAGGAACAGCAGATGCCCCCCGTCAAGAACGGGCAACGGAAACAGGTTAATTATCCCTAAGTTCACGCTGATAAGCGCAAGGAACATCAGGTAATAAATCCCCCCGAACTCCGCTGACATCCCAGCCCCCTGGGCGATAGAAATCGGCCCACTGAGGTTGTTCAGTTTCACATCACCGGTAATCAATTTTCCCAGCATACTGACCGTCAACTTCATCAACTGCCACGTTTTATCCGAGGCTTCGAGGATGGCGCCGAATGGTCCATACTGGCGTACAGTCTTATACTCATCAGGCAGAGGAATAATTTTAGGCACGACACCCGCAAATCCCTCTTCCTGACCGTTACCCGGTTTTGAGTCCGGAGTTAACGTCAAAGACAAGGAACTCCCCTGCCTTTCAATTTCTAGCGCTAACGGCTTATTCGGATTATCACGCACCAGCGTCACGAACGTCATCCATTGCGTGAGCGGCTGACCATTGACTTTAACGATCCTGTCGCCAGCTTGCAAACCCGCCTTACTTGCTGCGGAGTTAACCTGTACTTCTGACAGCACCGGTTCAATCTGCGGACCGCGTGGACGAATCCCTAAACTCGTAACGGGATCCTGTTTGTCTGGCTCAAATGCCCATTGGCGCAAATCCAGCGTTTTGTCCTGTCGCTGGTTGCTGCCAAACGGCGCCACGCTAAGAATGGTCTGCTCATCGCCAATTTTAGCGACCAGCTGCAATCTCACGGTATCCCAATCAGGGGTTTCGATACCATCAACCGCTTTTAGTTCCGTACCTGGCTGAATTTGCGCCTGTGCGGCAATCGAGTTGGGTGTTATTTCACCCACAACCGGACGAACACCAGGGACGCCGATGATAAACACCAGCCAGTAAGCAAAAATAGCGAAAAGGAAGTTTGCAATCGGACCTGCGGCAATAATGGCCGCACGCTGCCCAACCGTTTTGTTGTTGAACGCGTGGTGGCGCAGTTCCGGCACCACCGGTTCTGCACGCTCATCCAGCATTTTGACGTAGCCGCCGAGAGGGATCAGGGCGATGACGTATTCGGTACCCAATCTATCAGTGCGCCGCCACAGCGCCTTTCCAAAACCAATGGAAAAACGCTCAACGCGAACACCACAGCGCCGGGCAACCCAGAAATGACCAAATTCATGCACGGTTATAAGCACACCGAGTGCGACGATGAATGCAGCCAGATTCCAGAGAATACTCAGCATAAGACCATCCGTTAAAGCGTCCTGAAAACCAGTAACAGCAAGCAAGCAAAGACCGGTACCGCAGCCGTCAGACTATCAATACGATCCAGAATGCCGCCGTGCCCTGGGATTAAGTGACCACTGTCCTTAATACCTGCTTCACGCTTAAACATACTCTCAGTCAAGTCACCCAGCACCGAGGCCAGGACCGCAACAATAGAGCAAATGAGCAAGGTGACAGGCGCGACATCAAGATTCGCCCACATACCATAACCCCATGAGATCACAGCCGCAGTGGCGAGTCCGCCAATAAAACCTTGCCAGGTTTTACCCGGAGAAACCTTCGGCGCCAGTTTATGTTTACCAAATAACTTGCCAAACATATACGCACCGGAATCCGCTCCCCAGACGAGGATCATGACATACAGCAGCCATACTGCGCCACTATAATGATTCTCATCATAATGCCAGGCACGTAGCGCCAGCATTCCCCAAAAGAAAGGGATAATGGTTAAGATGCCGAAAATGATGCGTAATATCTTTGAATTACGCCAGACAGTCGCCGAACCTGGGTAAAATAACACCAGCAATAGTGCAACGCCCCACCAGCCCAACGACGCCCAAAGCGACACTTCGACCAACGGCTGATGAATATTATGATGATATTCAGGCAGTAAAAACAGCATCAGTGCCAGCAAAAGCCCGCACAGAACCGCCAGCCAGACTCGCTGTGTGCGAGTGGTGAAACCGCTTAACTGTCCCCACTCCCACGCGGCCAACATACATACGACCAGCGTAACAATGGCGAACCCCACCGGCGGCAATAAAAACAGCGCCGCGATGACAACGGGTATTAAAACAAAAGCAGAAATCAGGCGATACTTCAGCAAAAGCGACCCCCATCAGGCTTTTTCATCACCGGGTTCGGTCCCGCCGAAACGACGCTCTCGATTAGCAAAGGCATGCAGCGCACCTTCAAAGTCTTGTTCATCGAAATCGGGCCAGAGAACATCCGTAAAGTAAAGTTCAGCATAGGCAATTTGCCACAGCAAAAAATTACTGATGCGATGCTCTCCCCCAGTCCTTATCACTAAATCCACAGGAGCCAGTTCATTCATACAAACTTGCTGACCAAGCATTTCTTCGTCAATTTGCTCAGGGCGCAGCAGACCGTCTTGCACCTGTTGCGCCAGTTGCCTGACTCCCTGGACAATGTCCCAACGTCCGCCGTAATTCGCAGCAATATTCAGCGTTAACCCCGTATTCTGGGCTGTAAGCGCTTCCGACTTGCGAATCCGTTCTTGCAAACGTGAGTTAAATCGACTGATATCCCCGATAATACGCAGACGAACGTTATGGCGATGCAGGTTTTTCACTTCACTATCAAGTGCCCACACGAATAATTCCATTAACGCGCTCACTTCCTGCGCAGGTCGGTTCCAGTTCTCACTGCTAAAGGCATACAGCGTTAACGCATCAATACCGTTATTGGCAGCAAAAGAGACAGCCCGGCGGACGGATTTTGCTCCGGCCTTATGCCCAAAGGCGCGAATCTTCCCTTGCTTTTTCGCCCAGCGGCCATTGCCATCCATAATAATGGCTACATGGCGACAGCCATGTGCTGGCAAATTTTCGCTTAATGGTTGAGTTGCAGACAACATAACGCGTTTTTAGTCCCTGAAAGGATTTAACGGTACTCAGGAATACTGAAGCCTCTACACAAAAAAGCCGTGTCAAACCACGGCTTACCCGACCGAAAAAATGCCAATACCTGTGATCGGGTGGCGCAGACTATATCACTGAAGCCCAACGCTAACAAATAGCACGAATCTCTGTAGAGGGATTATCATCAGCTTGAGAGTCGCATCACTTGTTTTCTGGCGACGTCCCGTGCAACGGCATCAACCCTCAACACGTCATCAACGTTCTGGGGTTCCTGCAAATCCATCTTATCCAGTACCGATAAATTGAGCTCGGCAATATCGGTAAATCGAATTTGTTGCGCCAGAAATGCGGCAACGGTAATTTCATTCGCAGCGTTCAGCGCGGTAGTCGCCGCTTGCCCTTGCTCAAACGCATCCATCGCCAGTTTCAGGCACGGATAGCGTTGGTAATCCGGCGCGGAAAACGTCAACGCGCTCAGTTTGCAAAAGTCGACAGGCTTCACGCCAGATGTGACGCGTTTCGGCCATGCCATAGTATGGGCAATAGGCGTGCGCATATCAGGCTCACCCAGTTGTGCCAGAACGCTACCATCCTGATACCGAACCATCGAATGAATCACCGACTGCGGATGAATCAGCACTTCCATCTGGCTTGCACTGGCATTAAACAACCAGCGCGCCTCAATGTATTCCAGACCTTTATTCATCATAGTGGCAGAGTCGACGGAGATTTTTCGTCCCATCGACCAGTTCGGGTGACGGCATGCTTGATCGGGGGTCATTGACACCAGATCGTGCAATGGCGTTTCACGGAAAGGGCCACCAGACCCGGTAAGCAGAATGGACATGACGCCATTTTGCTCAAGGTCAGCGTATCCCAGATTGTGCTGAATAGGTTGGGGTAAACTCTGAAAAATCGCGTTATGTTCGCTATCTACCGGCAAAAGCTGCGCTTTGTGGCGCTTCACGTCATCCATAAACAAACGACCGCAGGTCACCAGCGACTCTTTATTCGCCAGTAAAATGCTTTTGCCTGCACGGATTGCCGCCAGCGTAGGCAGCAGCCCCGCCGCGCCGACAATCGCGGCCATCACCTGATCGACATCATCCAGCGCAGCCATATCACAGGCCGCCTGTTGTCCGCTCATCACCTCGGTACGACTTCCCTGCTCCAGCAGAGCCGCTTTCACCTGCGCAGCGCTTGTTTCATCATCCATTACTGCATAGCGGGGAGAGAACTCCAGGCACTGCTCGACCATACGGGCAACATTTTTACCCGCGACCAGCGCAGTAACACGAAACGTTTCCGGGTTATGGCGTACGACATCCAGCGTACTGCAACCAATAGAGCCGGTTGAGCCGAGAATGGTTAATTGCTTCATCAGACATCCTGAAGAATTTTACCCTTTAGGGGATAGACAGAAAAAAGCAAAACGCCGCCATCCAGCCTTTGCAGACCTTCTGAGCGGCGTTTTAAGCGTACAGGCGAATCAGAACTGCATCAGTTCCGCTTCTTTCTCTGCCAGCGCCGCATCCACTTTCTTGATAGCGGCGTCAGTCATTTTCTGCACGTCGTCCTGAGAACGGCGATCGTCATCTTCGCTGATCTCTTTATCTTTCAACAGCGCTTTCACTTTGTCGTTAGCATCACGACGAACGTTACGCACGGCAACACGCGCGCCTTCTGCTTCGCCACGCACGATCTTGGTCAGATCTTTACGACGTTCTTCGGTCAGCGGCGGCAGCGGAACGCGGATGTCAGAACCCGCAGAGCTTGGGTTCAAACCGAGGTCAGAAGCCATAATCGCTTTCTCAACGGCCGGGCCCATAGAACGGTCAAACACGTTGATTTTCAGAGTACGGGAATCTTCAACCGTTACGCTTGCCAGCTGACGCAGCGGAGTTGGCGTGCCGTAATATTCCACGATAATGCCATCCAGCAGGCTGGGAGAAGCACGACCCGTGCGAATTTTGCTGATTTGATTTTTGAATGCTTCGACGCATTTGTCCATGCGTACTTCAGCATCTTTTCTGATTTCGTTGATCACGTTACGAATCCTTGAAAGCTTGTTTCAGTCAGACCATATCCACCACGCAAGATGCGACAAGTATAGTCTTGATTAATTTTGAGGGACGTATCCCGCGACATTAAAGCAGAATATTACCTGCATTTAGCCGCAACGGGAATTATTCCGTGATTAACGTCCCTTCTTTTTCACCCATCACCACACGGCGCAGCGCACCCGGTTTGTTCATGTTGAAGACACGAATAGGCAATTTGTGGTCACGAGCCAGCGTGAACGCCGCCAGATCCATCACTTTCAGTTCTTTATCCAGAACTTCAGTATAGGTCAGTTGTTCGTACATGGTCGCGGTTGGATCTTGCGCCGGATCTGCGGTAAATACGCCGTCAACTTTGGTGGCTTTCAGCACTACATCAGCTTCAATTTCAATACCGCGCAGGCAGGCTGCAGAGTCTGTCGTGAAGAACGGGTTGCCGGTACCGGCCGCCAGGATAACAACACGGTTGTTGCGCAGCAGGCTGATAGCCTCCGCCCAGCTGTAGTTATCGCACACACCGTTCAAAGGAATTGCGGACATCAGGCGAGCGTTCACATAGGCGCGGTGAAGCGCATCGCGCATTGCCAGACCGTTCATTACGGTGGCCAACATGCCCATGTGGTCGCCCACAACGCGGTTCATTCCCGCTTTCGCCAGACCAGCACCACGGAACAGGTTACCGCCACCAATCACTACGCCAACCTGAATACCCAGCTCAACCAGTTCTTTGATTTCCTGAGCCATACGGTCAAGTATGCTTGCATCAATACCGAAGCCTTCTGAACCTTGCAGCGCTTCGCCACTTAACTTAAGCAGAATACGTTTGTAGACGGGTTTTGCATTGGTAGCCATGTTTCTTTCCTGAGACTGTCAACGAATGAGATGAGTTAATACCAGCGACATTGTATGTCGCTTTTCAACGTAGCCACTATAGCGGTTCGCTGAATTTACAAGCCAGACACAAAAAGAAGCCGCCCTCAGGCGGCTCCTTTAAAAAATTAAGACTGCTTGGACATCGCAGCAACTTCTGCTGCAAAGTCAGTCTCAACTTTCTCGATGCCTTCACCCACTTCAAAGCGGATGAAGCCTGTTACGTCAGCGTTGTGCTCTTTCAGCAGCTGAGCAACAGATTTGCTCGGATCCATAACGAAAGGCTGACCCGTCAGAGAAACTTCGCCGGTGAATTTCTTCATGCGGCCTTCAACCATTTTCTCTGCGATTTCTTTCGGCTTACCAGACTGCATCGCGATATCCAGCTGAACCTGGTATTCTTTCTCTACCACTTCAGCAGATACGTCTTCTGGCTTAACGAATTCAGGCTTGCTTGCAGCAATGTGCATTGCCAGTTGTTTAACCAGCTCTTCGTCTGCGCCTTTAGCCGCAACCAGAACACCGATACGCGCACCGTGCTGGTATGAACCCAGTACGTCGCCTTCGATGGAAGCAACACGACGGATGTTGATGTTCTCACCGATTTTAGCAACCAGCGCAACACGTTCTTCTTCGAACTGTGCTTTCAGAACGTCAACGTCAGTGATTTTGCCCGCGATTGCAGCATCCAGAACTTTGTCTGCAAATGCCTGGAAACCACCATCTTTAGCAACGAAGTCAGTCTGGCAGTTAACTTCCAGAATGATGCCGTAGTTGCCGTCGATTTTGGTTTTGATCACGCCGTCAGCAGCAACGTTGCCTGCTTTTTTCGCCGCTTTGATCGCACCAGATTTACGCATGTTTTCGATTGCCAGCTCGATGTCGCCATTAGCTTCAGTCAGTGCTTTTTTGCAATCCATCATGCCTGCGCCGGTACGCTCACGCAGCTCTTTTACCAGGGATGCGGTAATTTCAGCCATTCTAAAATCCTCGGAAGATTTGATCTGCCCGGCGTCAAACCGCACAGATTTAAAAGTGAAAAAGGGGCCTAAAGGGCCCCTAACCAAACGTGATACAACCTGGTTTATAAGGGGGCTCTAACGAGCGTGCCTTATTATTCAGCTTCTACGAAGCTTTCTTCCGCCTGGGAAGCCAGATCCTGAGAACGGCCTTCACGAACGGTAGTAGCTACAGCGCCCAGGTACAGGGTCACAGCACGGATTGCGTCGTCGTTACCCGGGATAACGAAGTCAACACCGTCCGGATCAGAGTTGGTATCAACGATTGCAAATACCGGGATACCCAGGTTGTTTGCTTCTTTGATAGCAATGTGCTCGTGGTCAGCATCGATTACGAACAGAGCGTCCGGCAGACCGCCCATGTCTTTGATACCGCCCAGGCTGTTTTCCAGTTTCTCAAGCTCACGGGTGCGCATCAGCGCTTCTTTCTTGGTCAGCTTTTCGAAAGTACCGTCCTGAGACTGAGTTTCCAGATCTTTCAGACGTTTGATGGACTGACGAACGGTTTTCCAGTTAGTCAGCATGCCGCCCAACCAGCGATGGTTCACGAAGAACTGGTCGCAGTTGTTAGCAGCTTCTTTCACCGCTTCGCTTGCAGCGCGTTTAGTACCAACGAAAAGGATTTTACCTTTACGAGCAGAGATCTTGTTCAGTTCAGCCAGAGCTTCGTTGAACATCGGTACAGTTTTCTCAAGGTTGATGATGTGAACTTTGTTACGCGCACCGAAGATGAAAGGCTTCATTTTCGGGTTCCAGTAACGGGTCTGGTGACCGAAGTGAACACCAGCCTTGAGCATGTCGCGCATGGAAACAGTTGCCATGATTAAAACCTCTATATATAAAAGTTGGGGTTAAGCCTCCACGCATCCCATATTACCGACCCAAAAGGGCACCCCGGAATATGTGTCGATACGTGTGTGTTGTTACACAAAGTGAGATTTGTCGCTCCCGTCCATCGTGTGTAGTCTTCGAATGGATCGGAAGTCCGGCGCGCTTTATACCACAAATACGCCATAGACACCAATAATAGTTGGCGGTCTGTGCTGTTAATGATTCTCAATTTGGCAGGGTACACCCCTGACTGATACCATTAGCAGCACTTACACAATTATTGTCGAAATCATCGACACTGATGGACAGAATTTATGGCTATCTCAATCAAGACCCCTGAAGAAATCGAAAAAATGCGCGTCGCTGGTCGTCTGGCCGCCGAAGTGCTGGAAATGATCGAACCGTTTATCAAACCGGGCGTCAGCACCGGCGAATTGGATCGTATCTGCAATGACTACATCGTGAACGAGCAGCAGGCGATCTCCGCGTGCCTGGGTTATCACGGTTATCCGAAATCCGTCTGCATCTCCATTAATGAAGTGGTATGCCACGGGATCCCGGACGACGCCAAGCACCTGAAAGACGGCGATATCGTCAACATCGACGTTACCGTGATTAAAGACGAGTTCCACGGTGACACCTCCAAAATGTTTATCGTCGGCAAGCCGACGATTCTGGGCGAGCGTCTGTGCCGCGTCACGCAGGAAAGCCTGTATCTGGCGCTGCGGATGATAAAACCGGGTATTCGTCTGCGCACACTAGGCGCAGCCATTCAGAAATACGCGGAAGGCGAAGGCTTCTCTGTGGTACGCGAATACTGCGGCCACGGCATCGGTCGCGGCTTCCATGAAGAACCTCAGGTTCTGCACTACGATGCAGACGATGGCGGCGTAGTGCTGCAACCGGGCATGACCTTCACCGTTGAACCGATGCTCAACGCCGGTGATTATCGTATCCGCACCATGAAAGACGGCTGGACGGTAAAAACCAAAGACCGTAGCTTGTCTGCACAGTACGAGCATACTATTGTGGTGACGGAAAACGGTTGTGAAATTCTGACGTTACGCAAGGATGACACTATCCCGGCGGTCATCACACACGGCGAATAATGTTTTGCCTGATGGCGCTGTCGCTTATCAGGCCTACAAATGGCACTCTCCCGTAGGCCGGATAAGCGTAAGCGTCATCCGGCTTTTTTATGGGTGGCGCACAATGAATACTCTTCCTGAACAACACGCAAATACTGCCCTCCCCACCCTGCCGGGCCAACCGCAAAACCCGGGAACCTGGCCTCAGCACGATCTCAACTGTAGCGGCATTAAAACGCATATCGATTCGTTTCAGAACTGGTTAGGTGAAGCCTTTGACAGTGGTATTTCCGCAGAGCAGTTGATCGAAGCGCGCACCGAGTTTATTGACCAACTGCTGCAACGCCTGTGGATTGAAGCCGGTTTCGGTCAAATTGCCGATCTGGCGCTGGTCGCCGTCGGCGGCTATGGGCGTGGCGAACTGCACCCGCTTTCCGATATCGACCTGCTGATTCTGAGTCGTAAAAAACTGCCTGATGCGCAGGCCGAGAAGGTCGGCGAACTGCTAACGCTGTTGTGGGATGTGAGACTGGAGGTGGGGCACAGCGTGCGTACGCTGGAAGAGTGTCTGCTGGAAGGCCTGTCCGATTTAACCGTCGCCACTAACCTGATTGAAACACGCCTGCTGATTGGCGACGTGGCGCTGTTTCTTGAGCTACAAAAACATATTTTTAGCGAAGGCTTCTGGCCCTCCGATAAATTTTACGCCGCCAAAGTGGAAGAGCAGAACCTGCGCCACCAGCGCTATCACGGCACCAGCTACAATCTGGAACCGGATATCAAAAGTAGCCCCGGCGGCCTGCGCGATATCCACACCCTCCAGTGGGTAGCCCGCCGCCACTTTGGCGCCACGTCGCTGGATGAGATGGTTGGATTCGGCTTCTTGACGCTGGCAGAACGTGCTGAACTGAATGAGTGTCTGCACATCCTCTGGCGCATTCGCTTCGCACTGCATCTGGAAGTCACGCGTTACGATAACCGTCTACTGTTTGACCGTCAGCTTAGCGTCGCGCAACGGCTACACTACGGCGGTGAAGGCAACGAGCCTATCGAACGGATGATGAAAGACTATTTTCGCGTTACGCGCAGGGTCAGTGAGCTGAACCACATGCTGCTACAGCTGTTTGATGAGGCCATCCTCGCTCTATCCGCAGATGAAAAGCCGCGCCCGATCGATGACGACTTTCAGCTACGCGGCACGTTGATTGATTTGCGTAACGACGATCTGTTTATCCGCGAACCGGAAGCCATTCTGCGGATGTTTTACACCATGGTACGCAATAGCGCGATCACCGGGATTTACTCCACTACGCTGCGCCATTTGCGCCATGCCCGCCGCCATCTGACACAACCGCTGTGCTACATCCCGGAGGCGCGTTCGCTGTTTCTCAGCATGTTACGCCATCCGGGGGCGGTGAGCCGTGGCCTGCTGCCGATGCATCGTCACAGTGTGCTGTGGGCCTATATGCCGCAGTGGTCGCACATTGTCGGCCAAATGCAGTTTGACCTGTTTCATGCCTATACGGTGGATGAACACACGATTCGCGTGATGCTAAAGCTGGAAAGCTTTGCCAAAGAAGAGACCCGTCAGCGTCACCCGCTGTGTGTCGATCTCTGGCCGCGTCTGCGCCAGCCGGAGCTGATTCTGATTGCCGCGCTGTTCCACGATATAGCCAAAGGTCGCGGCGGCGACCACTCGGTTCTCGGTGCTCAGGATGTCCTCAAGTTTGCCGAACTGCACGGGCTGAATTCCCGCGAAACACAGCTGGTCGCCTGGCTGGTCCGCCAGCATCTGCTGATGTCGGTTACCGCCCAGCGCCGCGATATTCAGGACCCCGAAGTCATCAAGCAGTTCGCCGAAGAAGTGCAAACGGAACACCGCCTGCGCTTCCTGGTGTGCCTGACGGTGGCGGACATTTGCGCCACCAACGAAACGCTGTGGAACAGCTGGAAACAAAGCCTGTTGCGCGAGCTGTACTTCGCTACCGAAAAACAGCTACGTCGCGGCATGCAAAACACACCGGATATGCGCGAACGCGTGCGTCATCACCAGCTGCAGGCGCTGGCGCTGCTGCGCATGGACAACATTGATGAAGAAGCGCTGCACCATATCTGGTCGCGCTGCCGCGCCAACTATTTCGTGCGCCACAGCCCAAACCAGCTGGCCTGGCATGCGCGCCATCTACTGCAGCACGACATGAGCAAGCCGCTGATCTTACTCAGCCCACAGGCCACGCGCGGCGGAACGGAGATTTTCATCTGGAGTCCGGACCGTCCCTATCTGTTTGCCGCGGTTTGTGCTGAACTGGATCGGCGAAACCTTAGCGTCCACGATGCGCAAATTTTCACCACTCGCGATAACATGGCGATGGATACATTTATCGTGCTGGAGCCGGACGGTAGTCCGCTGTCGTCAGACCGCCACGACGCCATCCGTTCAGGGCTGGAGCAGGCGATCACCCAACGAAGTTGGCAGCCACCACAACCGCGCCGCCAACCAGCAAAACTACGTCACTTTACCGTCGAGACCGAGGTGACTTTTCTACCGACTCATACCGACCGAAAATCATTCCTCGAGCTTATCGCGCTCGACCAGCCCGGCCTGCTGGCGCGGGTCGGACAGATTTTTGCCGATCTGGGAATTTCGCTGCATGGCGCCCGAATTACAACCATTGGCGAGCGAGTAGAAGATTTATTCATAATCGCAACGGCCGACCGGCGCGCCCTTAATAATGCGCTGCAGCAGGAAGTACATCAACGGTTGACAGAGGCCCTCAATCCAAACGATAAAGGGTGATGTGTTTATTTATTATGGAAAGAGTTTAACAATGCAGCAGTTACAGAACGTTATTGAGTCCGCTTTCGAGCGCCGCGCCGAAATTACTCCGGCAAATGTAGATACCGTAACCCGTGAAGCGGTAAATCAGGTTATTTCTCTGCTGGATTCCGGTGCGCTGCGTGTTGCAGAAAAGATTGAGGGTCAGTGGGTCACACATCAGTGGCTGAAGAAAGCGGTACTGCTCTCTTTTCGTATTAACGACAACCAGGTTATCGATGGCGCAGAAAGCCGCTATTTCGATAAAGTCCCGATGAAATTCGCCAACTACGACGAAGCGCGCTTCCAGAAAGAAGGCTTCCGCGTAGTTCCCCCTGCTGCCGTGCGCCAGGGTGCCTATATCGCACGTAACACCGTCCTGATGCCGTCTTACGTCAACATCGGTGCTTACGTTGATGAAGGCTCCATGGTGGATACCTGGGCAACCGTCGGCTCATGTGCGCAAATCGGTAAAAACGTTCACCTGTCCGGTGGCGTTGGCATCGGTGGCGTGCTGGAACCGTTACAGGCGAACCCAACCATCATCGAAGACAACTGCTTCATTGGTGCGCGTTCTGAAGTGGTAGAAGGCGTGATCGTCGAAGAAGGCTCCGTTATCTCCATGGGCGTATACCTGGGCCAGAGCACCAAAATCTACGACCGCGAAACCGGCGAAGTTTTCTATGGCCGCGTTCCGGCGGGTTCGGTTGTGGTATCGGGAAATCTGCCGTCGAAAGACGGTAAGTACAGCCTGTACTGCGCGGTAATCGTCAAGAAAGTCGACGCCAAAACGCGTGGCAAAGTCGGAATTAACGAGCTATTGCGTACCATCGACTAACGGCAATTTGAAAAAGCGGGCTTAGCCCGCTTTTTTTACATCTGCGAGTGGCATAAACAAGGCTTTTCGTTAATTATTCAATGGTTATAGTGAGCTTAAGGGTACCGCTATGTATGACAATCTGAAAAGTCTGGGCATTACCAATCCTGAAGAGATCGATCGTTACAGCCTGCGGCAAGAAGCCAACAACGATATCCTGAAAATCTATTTCCAGAAGGATAAAGGCGAGTTTTTTGCCAAGAGCGTTAAGTTTAAGTATCCCCGTCAGCGTAAAACTGTGGTTGCCGATGGTATCGGCCAGGGTTACAAAGAGGTGCAGGAAATCAGCCCGAACCTGCGCTATGTGATTGATGAACTGGATCAGATCTGCCAGCGCGATCGCAGTGAAGTCGATCTCAAACGCAAGATCCTCGATGACTTACGACATCTGGAAAGCGTCGTCACCAACAAGATCAGCGAAATTGAATCCGATCTGGAAAAACTGACGCGTAAATAACCGTGGGTGGATGTATTCGTAGGCCGGGTAAGGCGAAGCCGCCACCCGGCATTTTGCCTGATAAGCGTAGCGCCATCAGGCAATCAATCAATGCTGTTCATCCAGCTGTAACGCCACATACAGCAATAACCTGTCGTCGAAATTTCCCAAATCCAACCCGGTAAGCTCAGAGATACGATTCAGACGATATTCCAGCGTATTGCGGTGGATAAACAACGCTTTTGACGTCGCCAGCGGCTGCACGTTATGGCGAAACCATGCCGCTAACGTCCGACGCAGTAACCCATTGTTATCCATTGCTTTTAGCCGTACCAGCGGACGCGCCAGCTCGTTGGCCTGCCAGCCGCCGCGCAGGCTGTCCAGTAACACCGGCAGCATCAAATCCTGATAGAAATAGCTGCGGTTTTCCGGCATACGCTGCTTACCGACCATCATCGTCGTCCGCGCCGTGCGGTAAGAACGGGCAATGCTACCTGGTCCAGTAAAGAAATTACCCAGCGACACGCGAAAACGCAGCTGTCCGTTCTCTTTCATGCGAGCGATAAGCTGCTCTACACGCTTGCGGTGATCTTCCGCGTCCCAACGGCCAAACTGATTAAGAGCGGGTTTCAGCACCACCATCTCGGTCAGTGACACAATCGCAATCAGGTTGTTACGCTCTGGCGTGGTCAATGCATTCTGTAGCTGCTGCAGTTCTGCCATCGCGCTGTCAACGCCCAGTTGGCCGCTATCGACTTCCAGCACCGCTACCACGCGCGGCTGGTTCAAATCAATGCCTAAACGCTGTGCCCATTCCATCAGCGCGGGCGTATTTTCCTCCGCCTGAATCAGGTTCATGACCAGCTCTTCACGCAGACGGCTGTCCTGCGCCAGCAGGTGCATCAGACGCGACTGCTCCAGCATCATTTCGGCGGTCATACACACCAGCTCGCCGTATTTGCGCAGATGCTCCGGCTCGCCGGTTAAGCCAATGACGCCAACAATTTCACCTTCGAGTCGTAGCGGCAGGTTTATCCCCTGTCGTACACCGTGCAAATGCTTCGCGACTGCATCGTCAATGTCTACCACCCGGCCCTGTGAAAGCACCAGCAGTGCACCTTCGTGCAATTCACCAATACGCTCGCGATCGCCGCTACCAATGATCCGCCCACGGGCATCCATTACGTTGATATTGGTATCGATGATGCGCATCGTGCGCGCCACAATATCCTGCGCCATTTTGGTATCAAGATGCCAGCCAGCCATAAACCCCTCCTGTGAGCAATGCTCAGCATAAGGAAGATAATAATCGGCGGCATTGTGCAGATGCACAAACTGAAGGAGAGAAGTATGGAGTTGTGGGAGGGTTCACAAAAAGAAACCCCTCCCCGCTGCCGGGAAGGGGTTTAGAGAGGCTTACTGCATCAACAGATAGATGGAGCTGTCACCACGCTGAATATTCAGCGCCAGAACAGCCGGTTTGCTGTCGAGGATTTTGCGCAGTTCGGCAATGTTTTTCACCGGCTGCTGGTTAGCTCCGATAATTACATCCCCTTTCTTCAGGCCAATCATCGCTGCCGGCGTTTTTGGTTTTACATCGCTGACCACGACACCTTTGTCCTGGCCTTTGTTGCTCATATCCGCCCCTTCAATACCTTTGAAGATGGAGCTGGAATCAACCTGAGTCTGGCTGCTCTGCTGCAGTTCCAGATTCACCGTCACAGGTTTACCGTCACGCAGCAGGCCAAGGCTGATTTTGCTGCCTACCGGCATCGTACCCACCTGCGCACGCAGCGCGGCGAAGCTGCTGATCGGCTTACCGTTCAGCGAGGTAATCACGTCACCGGCTTTAATACCCGCCTTCGCTGCGGAAGAGTTCGGCATCACCTGGCTGACGAATGCCCCACGCTGGGCATCCACTTTCATCGCTTTCGCCAGCTCAGAGCTCAGCTCTGTCCCCATAATTCCCAGCTCACCGCGTTTCACCTGACCGAACTCAACCATCTGCGAGGTCAGGTTTTTCACCATGTTGCTTGGGATAGCAAAACCGATACCGATATTGCCACCGTCCGGCGCGAGGATCGCGGTGTTAATACCGATCAGTTCACCGTTCAGGTTGACCAGTGCGCCACCGGAGTTACCACGGTTGATCGCCGCATCGGTCTGGATAAAGTTTTCATAGTTTTCTGCGTTCAGGCCGCTACGACCCAGTGCAGAAACAATACCGGAGGTCACCGTTTCACCGAGTCCAAACGGGTTACCAATCGCCACGGTATAATCACCCACGCGCAGCGCATCGGAGTCTGCCAACTTGATTGCAGTCAGGTTCTTCGGATCCTGAATCTGAATCAGCGCAATGTCAGAACGCGGGTCTTTGCCAACCATCTTCGCGTCAAATTTACGTCCGTCGCTCAGTTGGACTTTAATCACTGTGGCGTTATCCACCACGTGGTTGTTAGTCACAACATAACCTTTTGCAGCATCGATAATCACGCCGGAACCCAGCGCCATAAATTTCTGCTGCTGACCGCCGCCATTACCCGCGCCCGGTGCGCCTTCCTGACAGAATGGGGAACTCTGGAACGGAGAACCGTCCTGGCAGAACGGGGAGTTATCCCCAAAGAACTGCTGGAAATTACGCGGCATACGCGGCGTATTCACCGTCGTGCTCCCCTCGACATTAATACTCACCACCGATGGCATCACTTTTTCGAGCATCGGGGCCAGACTTGGCATCTGTTGAGCCGTGGTTGCTGAAGACGCAGTCTCAGCCGCCGTTGCAGACAGAGGGGACAACGCCAAACCTAAACTCAGAGCCAGTGCACTCATTGCTAATGTGGTTTTTTTCATGTGTTTCATTCTCGATTAACTGATAACGCAAAATTGCTGTATACGTCAGAGTCGTTTTATCGCGCTAAGTTCCAGAATAAACTTTAAGGAAAAAGTAAAATTTTATTGTCCGTCTTTACAAATGGATGTTTATTGTTCTACCGCCATCAACCGTCGATATTCATCCCAGGCATACAAATCGGTCATCCCGCTGATATAATCCTGGATCAGGCGGCAGCGATAATAATATTCCAGTACCGGGTACTCGGCAGACGTCGGTGATATTTTACTGACCACTTCGACATAAGCAAGTCGATGGCGCGTAGAGAGCTTTTGAAATAATCGTGACTCAATGGGGAACTGTTTTAATCTTTCGTTTTGAACAAGTGTAGAAAAATCGGCAAGCGCCATCTTTAATAACGGCTGATAAATCTCCAGCAGGCCACTGATCACCCGATACCCCTGTAATTCCAGTTGCTCGACATCAGGATGGCTAAATACATGTTTCATCGCCACATTTTTATAGACTCCCAGCAATTGGCTGAAGCTGCTGGCGTCTTCTAACAGGGCGTGATTAAAGCTACCCTCAAAAATCTGCGGCAAATTATCAATAAAACGCTGCGCGGCGTAGGGCACAAGTTTATTTAGCGTGTTGACCCGCAAATACATAAAGAACTGATCTTCTGTACTACGACTTAATGTATTTGAGCGCGATTTTTCCCACGCGTTCTCCACGACCTGACTAAACAGGGAGCCTTTTTCATGTTGTCCCCAGGCCTCATACAGATGATGATACAGTTGCTCGACACTGAAGATTCTTTTCTCCACGGCATCTTCAAGATCGGCCACGCAATAAGAGATATCGTCAGCGGCTTCCATAATCCAGGTTAATGGAAAACGACTGTAAGGTGCTAATGATAACTCTTTACGTAACCGCTCAATATACGGTTCCTCGGAAAGGTAATAGCCCGGTTTCTTCATTAAATAGTTATGCGTTGCTGGCGTCTCTCCACGCCACCACGCCGGACGAGTATATTTTAAAATACCGCCGACCTGCGCCCACGTCAGATTCATTCGCATCAAAGTGTGCACAAGACGAATACCCTGCGCATTTCCTTCAAAATGGCACAGATCCTGACGCACCTTGCGGCGAATGTCATTAAGCGACTCTTCACCTTCACGCAAACGTAGCGCCGCGATCAGGCAGCGATCGTCGCTGAGAGGCTGGCTTTCCGCATCGGCGGGGAAAAGGCGCTGGCGAAACCAGTCGTTAATCGCCGCTTCACCAAAGTGACCAAACGGTGGATTGCCGATGTCATGCATCAGGCAGGACATTTCGACCACGCTTTCAAAAGGACCGGTTAATTCATCCAGGCCGTACTGCTCTAACAGTTTTAGCTCTTTCAGTCGGCTGAGGATCTCTTTGGCGATGTAGCGCCCTACCTGCTGAACTTCCATCGAGTGCGTCAGACGTGTCCGCACTGCGGCGTTGCGCTCCAGCGGAAAGACCTGGGTTTTTTGCTGCAGTCGGCGGATAGCCGGAGAATTGATAATACGTCCACGATCGCTTTCGAAAATTCGCAGGATCTCATGCTCAGATTTTGCGCCCTGCGGCGAACGGTAACGACGATGCCAGTTTATTTTTTTTCGAAAATCGATCTGTGCCATGTCCTCTCCCGCCTGAGAAATGCGCTACCCCTTAAGCGCATGATAGACTATGCCCTCAAATCTGGCTTATCGCGAGTAAATCTATGAAAATCGGCATCATTGGTGCAATGGAAGAAGAAGTTACGCTGCTGCGTGACAAAATCGAAAACCGTCAGACTATCACCCTTGGCGGTTGTGAAATTTACACCGGCCAACTGAACGGGACTGAGGTTGCGCTACTGAAATCGGGCATCGGTAAAGTGGCTGCGGCGCTGGGCGCCACGGTGCTGCTGGAACGCTGCAAACCGGATGCCATCATTAATACGGGTTCTGCGGGCGGCCTGGCTTCTACGCTGAAAGTCGGCGATATCGTGGTCTCTGACGAAGCGCGTTATCACGACGCTGACGTCACTGCATTTGGCTATGAATTCGGTCAGTTACCGGGCTGCCCGGCAGGTTTTAAAGCCGACCCTGCGCTTATCGCCGCGGCGGAATCCTGCATTGCAGAACTGAACCTTAACGCCGTTCGTGGTCTTATCGTTAGCGGCGACGCCTTCATTAACGGCTCTGTTGGCCTGGCAAAAATTCAGCATAACTTCCCGCAGGCGATTGCCGTAGAAATGGAAGCCACCGCGATTGCACATGTTTGCCATAACTTTAACGTTCCGTTCGTGGTGGTTCGTGCCATCTCCGACGTTGCCGATCAGCAGTCCCACCTGAGCTTTGACGAATTCCTGGTGGTTGCCGCGAAGCAGTCAAGCCTGATGGTCGAAGCGCTGGTACAGAAACTGGCGCATGGCTAAATTCATCTCCAGGGCGCTGGTCGCCCTGCTTTTTACGCTTCCGGCGTGGCTTTATGCCGCTCCGCGTGTGGTTTCCCTCTCCCCTGCTAACACCGAACTTGCCTTTGCCGCCGGCATTACGCCCGTTGGCGTCAGCAGCTACTCAAATTATCCGCCCGAGGCCGAAAATATTGAAGAGGTCTCCACCTGGCAAGGCATGAATCTGGAACGCATCGTGGCGCTCAAACCGGATCTGGTCATCGCCTGGCGCGGAGGCAATGCCGAGCGGCAGGTGAATCAGCTAACCGCATTGGGGATTAAGGTTATCTGGGTGGATGCCGTCACCATCGAGCAAGTTGCCGACGCACTGCGCCAATTGGCACCGTGGAGCCCCAAGCCTGAGCAAGCAAAACAGGCCGCGCAAACATTGCTTGATGAGTATGCTTTACTAAAATCTCAGTATGCCAATAAACCGAAAAAACGGGTGTTTCTCCAGTTTGGTGCAAATCCTCTGTTTACCAGTGGAAAAGGCTCCCTTCAACACCAGGTTCTTGAGGTATGCGGGGGAGAAAACATCTTTGCTGGCAGCCGGGTTCCCTGGCCACAGGTCAGCCGTGAACAAGTACTGGCAAGAGCCCCCCAGGCAATCGTCGCTACCGGTGGTTCGGGCGAAAATCTTAAAATTGAGCAATACTGGGGAGAACAGTTAAAAATCCCGGTTATTATCCTTAATAGTGACTGGTTTGAACGCGCGAGCCCGCGTATTATCCTCGCCGCAAAACAACTCTGTAATGCGCTTTCACAGATAAATTAGCGTCTGCCCCCCACCAGGTGTGTTGTGAGGATTTAAGCATGCTCGTCTATTGGCTGGATATTGTCGGTACCGCGGTATTTGCTATCTCTGGCGTATTACTGGCCGGGAAATTGCGTATGGATCCGTTCGGCGTTCTGGTCCTCGGGGTGGTTACCGCAGTCGGTGGCGGCACGATCCGCGATATGGCCCTGGATCATGGGCCGGTATTCTGGGTTAAAGATCCTACCGATCTGGTGGTTGCCATGATCACCAGTATGCTAACGATCGTATTGGTACGCCAGCCCAGACGTTTGCCTAAATGGATCCTTCCGGTGCTGGACGCCGTGGGTCTGGCGGTGTTCGTCGGCATTGGCGTCAATAAGGCGTTTCTCGCCGGAACCGGTCCGCTAGTGGCGATTTGTATGGGGGTCATTACCGGCGTCGGCGGTGGGATCATACGCGACGTGTTGGCCCGTGAAGTGCCGATGATATTACGTACAGAAATTTATGCCACGGCCTGCATTATCGGCGGCATTGTTCACGCAACCGCGTTTTATACTTTCGCAATACCGCTGGAAAACGCCAGTATGATGGGGATGGTTGTCACGCTGGTTATTCGACTGGCCGCTATTCGCTGGCACTTAAAGCTACCGACATTTGCGCTGGATGATAACGGACGTTGATGTAACGATGCAGAACATGTAGGCCGGATAAGGCGTTTACGCCGCCATCCGGCACATTGCCCGGTGGCGCTACGCTTACCGGGCCTACACCATCAGACCATCGGTATTGCAGACAGCAATCAGATGCTGAAAGAGGAACCACACCCGCAGGTGCTTTTGGCGTTAGGGTTAGTCACCACGAAGCGGGAACCTTCCAGACCTTCGGTATAGTCAACCGCGCCGCCCACCAGATACTGCAGGCTCATCGGGTCAACCACCAGGCCAACGCCCTGTTTCTCAATAGTCATATCGCCATCATTCACCTGATCATCAAAGGTGAAACCATACTGGAAACCGCTGCAACCACCGCCGGTGATATATACGCGCAATTTCAGATTCGGGTTATCTTCGTCAGCGATCAGGCTTTTTACTTTATTGGCTGCTGCTTCAGTAAATTGCAGTGGCAGCGCTACATCATCACTCATATTTTGCTCCAAACGACATTGGCAATTGGGCAAATTATAACCCAATAGTTAAGGCCATTATCTAATACCCTAGTATTTCGTTCAAGTATTCTCGCCAGCGGCTGTACTCTGGCTTTTCGCCGCCTGCTCCGCTTCCTGTTTTGCCAGCGTACGGGCAAGGATAGTCGAGTATAGCGGCTTTCCGCCCATAAATTGGGCTAATAGTGTTGCGCCAAGACAGGTAATAATCATTGGCAAAATGAGCTGATAGTTATCGGTCATCTCCAGCACCAGCACGATGCCGGTGAGTGGCGCACGTACCGACGCCGCCAACAACGCCCCCATTCCGGCAATGGCAAACGTCCCAGCCTCCAGATGATACTGCGGAAATGAGGCCGCGGCCGCCATGCCGAACGCGGTACCGAGCAGTGTCCCCAGCGCCAGCATCGGGGCAAAAATCCCGCCCGGCGCACCGGATGAGAAGCACAGCAGCGTGGTGATAACCCGGGCAATAAAAATAAACAGCAGGATACCGACGCTGAAATTGCCCGCGGCGGCGATTGGGATCAGGTTGAACCCACCGCCTGCGGCTTCCGGTTTAATTAAGCCCAGGATCCCACACAGGCCGCCAATCACCCCGCCCATCAGCACCCATTTTTTAATGTCACCACCGTGAAACCGCTGAAACATATCCTGAGTGCGTAACACCAGGGTATTGAACAACGGTCCGACACAGCCAAAAATAATCCCGAGGATCAGATACAGCCACAGGGTATTCACCGGCGCATTGGAGAGCTTCCCAACTTCAATAATCGGGGCCTCACCGTTGAAAATACGAAACACAATGCTCGACATGATAACGCCGGTAAACACGGCTTTGATCGACACAAGGTTATAGCGAAACTGCGGACGCATCTCTTCCAGAATGAACAGGATGCCGGCCAGCGGCGCATTAAACGCCGCCGAAAGACCGGCAGCCGCACCGGTTGCCAGCAGGGTATGCCGCGCTTCAGCGCTGCGCATACGAAAGACATCCAGCACCATGCGCCCGATGTTACCGCCAATTTGCACCGTCGGCCCTTCACGACCGAGCACCATACCGGCCCCCAACGTCCCCATGCCGCCGACAAATTTTACCGGCAATACACGCCACCAGCGCACCGGGCGCAGCTCTTCCAGCGCGCCTTCAATCTCAGGGATCCCCGAACCACCGGCCTCGGGTGCAAATTTACGCACCAGAAAATAGCCCACCATGGCCAGCAGCGCCGAGAGAATAAAGGCCAGCGGCCATACCAGAATGGCATGATCGGCAACCTGTACCAGTGCGCCAATGCGCAGGTTCTGTACCCAGGTGACAGATTTCTCAAACGCCACGCCCACCAGCCCGGTCACGGTGCCAACCACGGCCGCCATAAAGAGGATCGCGAGCGGTGTCTTGTCCCGATCAAGGAGTCGACGGATCTGATCCCTGCGCCGTAACCGCACAATTTGCTGTGCTTCAAAAGAGGGAGAGTCTGTTTTCATCAGATGATCATTAATTGGTAATACAAATACGGAGTCGGCATTCTACTCGCTCATTTTGTGAAAATCCCCTGCAAATCGTATTGTTTCCAATGCACAAAACTTTCATAACCTTCACTGAATAACTAGAATAGCCCGCATTCACTTTTTCTACGAACCAGGACCCCATCCATGAGTAAGTCTGAGAACCTCTACAGCGCAGCACGCGAACTGATCCCCGGCGGCGTTAACTCCCCTGTTCGCGCCTTTACCGGCGTGGGTGGTACTCCGCTGTTTATCGAAAAAGCAGATGGCGCGTATCTGTATGACGTCGATGGTAAAGCCTACATCGATTACGTCGGATCCTGGGGCCCGATGGTGCTGGGTCATAACCACCCGGCGATCCGCAATGCGGTGATCGAAGCCGCCGAGCGCGGTCTGAGCTTTGGTGCACCGACCGAGATGGAAGTCAAAATGGCGGCGCTGGTTACCGAGCTTGTACCCACCATGGACATGGTGCGTATGGTCAACTCCGGTACCGAAGCGACGATGAGCGCCATCCGTTTGGCGCGTGGCTTCACCGGGCGCGATAAAATCATCAAATTTGAAGGCTGCTATCACGGTCATGCCGACTGCTTGCTGGTAAAAGCAGGTTCCGGTGCGCTGACGCTGGGCCAGCCGAACTCACCGGGCGTTCCGGCAGATTTTGCCAAGCACACCCTGACCTGTACCTATAACGATCTCTCCTCGGTGCGGGCGGCATTCGAGCAGTATCCGCAGGACATTGCCTGCATCATCGTCGAGCCGGTCGCGGGCAACATGAACTGCATCCCGCCGCTGCCGGAATTCCTGCCTGGCCTGCGCGCACTGTGCGACGAGTTCGGTGCGCTGTTTATCATCGACGAAGTGATGACCGGTTTCCGCGTCGCGCTGGCTGGCGCGCAGGATTACTACGGCGTAGTGCCTGACCTGACCTGTCTGGGCAAAATCATCGGTGGTGGCATGCCTGTTGGCGCATTCGGCGGTCGTCGTGATGTGATGGACGCACTGGCACCTACCGGCCCGGTTTACCAGGCGGGAACGCTGTCCGGTAACCCGATAGCCATGGCAGCAGGATTCGCCTGTCTGAACGAAGTTGCTCAGCCGGGAATTCATGAGACCTTAGATGACCTCACCACGCGTCTGGCAGAAGGTCTGCTGGAAGCCGCTCAGGAAGCCAATATTCCGCTGGTGGTGAACCATGTGGGCGGGATGTTCGGGATTTTCTTCACCGATGCCGAAACCGTGACCTGCTATCAGGACGTGATGGCATGTGACGTTGAGCGCTTCAAGCGCTTCTTCCACATGATGCTGGATGAAGGTGTTTATCTGGCACCGTCCGCGTTTGAAGCAGGCTTTATGTCCGTGGCGCACAGCATGGAAGATATCAATAACACAGTCGACGCCGCGCGCCGGGTGTTTGCGAAGCTGTAAAAGAGAACGTCCAGAAACAACGTAGGCCGGGTAAGGCGAAGCCGCCACCCGGCTTTTTTATTGCCGGATGGCGACGCAAAGCGTCTTATCCGGCCTACATGAAAGGGGTCCGTCCATAGGCCGCCATCCGGCAAACTCAGCGACTCTGCTTTCTCAACAAATAGATAAAGTACGGCGCACCAATAAACGTCGACAGTAATCCCGCCGGGATCTGATACGGAAACAGCACCATTCGCCCGCACCAGTCGGCAAACACCAGCAACACGCCTCCCGCCAGCGCCGAGATGACCATATGCGGCATCGTGCGCCGGAAACCTAACATCCGCGCAATATGCGGTGCCATAAGCCCAACAAAGCTCAGCGGCCCGATGGTCATGGTGGCTGTCGCCGTCAGACCCGCAGCCAACATCAGTAACGCCACGCGCGACGGCGTCAATGCGATACCCACCGCCCGCGCAGTTTCTCCGCCCAGCGGTAAAATCGTTAACCAGCGACGGCACAGCGGCGTAACCGCCAGCAGAATCACCATCACGATCCCGGTCCGCAGCACCTGTTCGCCAGTGGCGTTGTAGGTCGAGCCGGAGATCCAGGTCAGCACGCTTGCCATCCGCGGATCGCCGCTGGCCTGCAACATCATCAGCAGCATCGTGAACGCGGTGCTGAGCGCCATCCCCGCCAGCAGCATGCGTTGCGGCGAGAAGCCGCCGCGCCCGGCGGCAATCATAATAATCAGCAGCGTTACCGCCGCCCCGAGACTTCCGGCGGGCAGCAGCCAGCCAAACGCATCACCCGGTACGAGGAACAGCATCAACACCACGCCAAACGCGGCGCCGGAGCTAATCCCAAGGACTTCCGGACTGGCCATCGGGTTACCGGTCAGGCGCTGAATAATACAGCCCGCCACCGCCAGCATCACCCCGGCAATCATCGCCGCCAGAATACGCGGCCAGCGCCAGGGCATCAGTTCATCCAGCATTGCGCCGCTGGCCCAGGTCCAACCGTGGGCATCACGACCAAACGAGAGCGCCACAACGGCAGTCAGTAGCAATATCGCCCCACCCGCCAGCGCGAACATCAGCACGTTCTGACGTTCTGCTGCCACGTGGTTATTGGCATTCATATCCGGCGCGCTCATGCTGCGCAGGCGCGGCAGCAGCCACAGCAGCAGCGGCGCACCAATCAACGCGGTCACCGAACCGGTGGAGACTTCCATCCACACGCGGGTCAACCACAGAATAATTTGATCGGAAACCCAGAGGATCAGGGCCCCAATCAGCGGGGCCAGCATCAGGCGCGCCAGCAAACGCCGTGCGCCGAGCATTTTCGCCAGCAGCGGGGCAAACAGGCCGATAAAGCCGATAATCCCCACCGCGTTAACCAGCAAGGCACTGAGCACAATCGCCAGCGTTAACGCCGCCAAACGCGCTAGCGACAGCGCCAGCCCGAGATTACGCGCTACCCCGTCATCCAGCCCCATCAGCATCATTGGACGCAGTAACAGCAGGGTCAGCATCACGCCACCCAGCAGCTGTGGCCACAGACGCTGCACGCCGTTCCAGTCGGTTTGGGTGAGCGTCCCGCTGCTCCACATAAACATGCTTTGCAGCTGATCGTGGTGGAAGAGGACCATCAGCTGGTTAATCGCACCGCAGTACAGGCTGACCACCAGACCAGCGAGGATCAGCGTCACAGGTGACAAACGCTTGCCCCAGGCAACGCCAAACACCAGCGCCCCGACGATACACGCCCCAGCCAGCGCTGCGAATTGCGTGGTCAACGCGTCGGGAATGGCCCACAGCGTGGTGACCGTAATGCCCAGCTGCGCACCGGTTGCCACACCCAGCGTGGTCGGCTCCGCCAGCGGGTTACGTAACACCTGCTGAAACAGCACGCCAACCAGGCCCAATCCGGCACCGACCAGTAACGCAATCGCCAGTCGTGGCAGCAGGCTGTAATGGAAAACCATCTGTCCGATGGCGTCGATATTCGGTGACCAGATAGCCTGCTGCCACTGGTCACGCGGCAGGGCAATGGAGAAGTTAATCCAGGTCAGCCAGATCGCAACAATAAACAGCACCACCAGCAGCAACGCCGGATGGCGGCTTCGTCTTATCCAGCCAACAACGCGCCCGAACCGTAGGCCGGATAAGGCGCTTTTAGCGTCGCCATCCGGCATTTCAAGTTTCCTGCTCACGCTTTGCCTCCCAGCGCAGTGTCCAGAATGCGGGCAAAATGCATCGCCGACAGCGTGGCGCCATAAAACCAGACCGCGGGTACCCGCTGAAAGCGACCGGCGCGAACAAACGGCATCGCCTGCCACAGCGGCGTGGACATCAGCGCGTCCATTTCTTTATCGTTACCATGATCGAAGCACAGCACATCAACATCTTTATACGCGGCAAGCCGGTCAATCCCCACGGCAGTGCTGCCCCAGAAGTTGGTTTCTCCCTGCCAGGCGTTAGGGATCCCGTATTCGTCCAGCACGTCCTGGAACAAACTGTTCGGGCCAAATACCAGCATATGCCGCGAATCAAGCAGGGATGTCAGGAGCACGGGACGCGCGCCGCGGTGAATAAAGCGCGGTTTCAGGCTGGCAATCACGGTATCGTATTGCACCAGATGACGTTCAGCAGCCGTTTGCAGATTCAGCAGTTGCGCCATCTCCTGCAACGACTGGCGAGCGACCGCCAGCGGTTTTTTGCCGTCGCTGAAGCTAAATCCGCGACCCGGCGCAATGCGCGCCAGTTTTTCTGGCGCGGGGCCATAGCCTGCCGACCAGACCATAAACGAGGGTTTCATTTCGGTCAGCAGTTCGAGATTGGGTTCTGTGCGTAACCCGACGTCAATCACCGAGTCCGGCAACGGGGGTTGATTGACCCACAGCCTGTAGTTAGGAACATCGGCGACGCCATAGGGGGTGATTCCCAGCGCCAGCAACAGTTCTACCGGCAACCATTCCAGTGCCACAATACGTTTTGGATCAACCGCCGCCTGCGCCGAATTCATCTGCCAGAGCAGCGGTGACAGCGCCATCGCCGTTAATAAACGTCGGCGGGTGATATGATGTAATCCGACCATTAATAGACAAAACTCACGGGTGCGGCACCGCCCGGATGCGGCAAAATGCCCATCGGGATGCCATAAATCAGTTCCAGGGTTTCACTGCGCATCAGCTCCGCGGGCGTTCCCTGAGCAATCATTTCGCCACCGCGTAGCGCCACCAGATAATCGCAGTAACGGGCCGCCATATTGATATCATGCAGTACGGCGATCACCGTCAGTCCGCGCTGCTGGCTTAAGCGGTGCACCAGCGCCAGTACATCAACCTGATGCGCGATATCCAGCGCCGAAGTCGGTTCGTCAAGCAGCAGGCAGCGACTGTCCTGCGCCACCAGCATGGCGATCCACGCGCGCTGACGCTCGCCGCCTGACAGGCTATCAACCAGTCGATGCGCCAGCGGCTTTAACCCCACAAGCGTGATCGCCTCTTCCACTTTTTCTCTGTCAGCCACGCCAAAGCGTCCCAACGCGCCGTGCCACGGATAGCGACCAATCGCCACCAGTTCACGCACCGTCATCCCTTCCGCCTGCGGCAACTGTTGCGGTAAATAGGCGACCTTACGGGCAAATGCTTTACTGTTCCAGCTCTCCAGCGGCTGCTCGTCGAGCAGGATTTCGCCGTCTGACGGCGGCTGATGACGTCCGAGCATTTTCAATAAGGTTGATTTACCGGAGCCGTTATGACCGATAAGACCGGTCACTTTTCCCACGGGAAACGTTAACGAGAGGGGATGTAAAAGCGTGCGGCCAGGCACACGAAAGGAGACGTTACTTAACGCAAAAGTGGTGTCGGGATGGGATCTGTTTTCCTGCATAGCGGCCAACTTGTAAAACGGGCACGCAAAGCGTGCCCAAAGAGAAATTAGAAACGGAAGGTTGCAGTTGCAACGACCTGACGTTCCGCGCCCCAGAAGCAGCCATAGGTCTGGAAGCAACTGGCGACATATTCACGGTCAAGCAAGTTGTTAACGTTAACCGCAATGCTAGAGCCAGCCATACCGAAACGTGCTAAATCGTATTTTACAACAGCATCCATAACTGCTGCGCTACCCACTTTAAAGGTGTTTGCTGGATCACCGTAGCTGGAGCCAATAAAGCGGCCGCCGGTGCCCAGGGTCAAGCCAGATAACGGACCTTCATAGAAGGTGTAATCTCCCCACAGAGAAGCCATTTGTTCTGGCACCTGCTCAGGCGTATTCCCCTTAAGCTTGGTATCTTTCGTGTATTCCGCATCAGTATAGGTGTAAGAAGCCGTCATATTGATATTTGCGGTAAGTGCCGCTTTGGCTTCCAGTTCAACACCACGCGCGCGAATTTCACCTGCAGGAACCTGAGCCAGCGGATTATTAGGATCAGCAGTCAGGTTATTGGTTTTCGTCAGCTGATAAACCGCCCCGGTTACGACAATCGGCAGATCTTTCGGTACATACTTAATCCCGGCTTCATACTGCTCGCCTTTCGAAGGCTCGTAAGAAACGCGTGGAACGCTCCACAGGTCAAATGAACTCGGTTCAAACGACTGGCTGTAGCTGATATACGGCGTAATACCATTATCAAACAGATAGTTTACACCGCCGCGCCAGGTGAACTGATGATCATTACGCTCAATGTATCCTTCTGTTGGCGTATAAGAGTTCTGACGTATCGTTGTGGCTTGCTGAGACCAGTCGTAGCGACCACCGAGGGTAAACACCCACTTATTCCACTCAGCCTGATCCTGAACGTAGATACCGGTCTGTTTGGTTTCATTCATCTGATACGGTTCGGTATCACCGAATGCAAAATACTCAGGGTCGTAGTTGCCGTTAAGATCAATCGGTGGCGCACTACCAAAAGCAGCATTGATATCATTACGCATGCGCATGAAATCAACACCGGTTAACAACGTGTGTTCAACAGCACCAGTTGCGAATTTGCTTTCCAGTTGTGTATCGACACTGAAGTTTTGCAGGCGCTCATCATCCACGACCGTCCCACGGTTCAATGTATGTCCATCGGAAGCAATCCCGGTACCGTACACACTCTGCTGCGACGTCTTCATTTCAGTAAAGCGCAGGTTCTGGCGAACGGTGAAGGTATCGTTAAAGCCATGCTCGAAGCTGTATCCCACCATTTTCTGATTGCGGGAATAGGTGTTGTTTGAAGCACCTTCATTGAAATCGGTCGGCAAACGCTTGCCATTTGGCAGAGGCTCAACGGTACCTTCTTTCGGTAACCAACCGTAGTAACCCGTTTCTGGTTCGTTCTGGAAATAGGACAGGAACGTAAAGTTGGTTTTGTCATCCGGACGCCAGGAGAAGGACGGAGCGATCGTGTAACGCTGCGATTCGGACCCTTTCTGCTGCTCGTTTGTTGAGCGCGCCAGCCCGGTTAAACGGTAGGAAAACTCACCGTTGTCATCCAGCGCATCGCTAAAGTCAAAACCGGTCTGGAACAAATTGTCCGACCCCATTTTGAACTGAATTTCTTTTAGTGGCTCGGTGGTCGGGCGCTTGCTGACCATAGAGATAATGCCACCAGGGTTGCTCTTACCGTAGAGTACAGACGTTGGGCCACGCATCAACTCAACACGCTCAAGCATGTAAGGATCAATAACCGCATCGTTGTAGAAGTTACCCTGCAATTTCAGTCCATCCAGATAGTTATTCTGGCTCAGACCGACGGAAGAGAACCCACGGATAATAACAAAATCATAGGTGTTAGATGCACCACGACTGTTAACAGTAACACCTGGCGTATAGCCCAGTGCTTCTTTCACTGACTGGAATTGATGCATTTGCATCTCTTCGTTGGTCACGACCGAAACAGACTGTGGGGTCTTTTCGATAGGCGTATCAGTCTTGGTTGCCGTGGCGGAACGCTTGGCAGCGATGGTTGGAGCAGGTCCCCATGCGCTTTCTTGTGCGGCGGGTGCTGCGGTGACAGTGATGGTTTCTTCTTTTGGTTCAACCGCCGCCTGTGCATAGACAGACATGCCGCTAACCGCTGTGGCTACCAGCACTGCCATTTTACGCAGCGAGGAATTTGGCTGAGCAGTTTTATAACGCGCCATTGGTATATCTCTGATGAAAGTGAATGATAACGTAAACGAGAATTATTATTATAACGGCAGCATAATATTCGAAACGCTGGCGAGATAGCAAGCGATACACATCCCTACTAAAACTGAGGGGTCAAGAAATAACCAGATGAAAAGAAAGGGTTAATGAATTACGCTGAAATGTTGTTTGGTCGGAGTCTGGGATGAGAAAAGAAAAACCCGCCGAAGCGGGTTTTGGGAGAGATTAGTTACTGCCAAACATATCTTTGATCCAGCCTGCGACACCGTCGCCGTCTTTCTTCTCTTGCTGCGGCGGTTGTTGCTGTTGCTGCTGTTGAGGCTGCTGCGGCGGCGTTGACTGATCAAACGGATTGCCAGACTGTTGCAGCATCTCACCTTGCTGACACAGCGAATCCGGATCGCTGGTCCACACCGGGAGCGTACGCATCCCGCCGCTGCACACGAAGTTGCCGTCGTAATCCACGCCCATGTCGACAATATCTTCCGGCGGCGTCAGCGTTAATGGCGTTGGCGTCTGGTTTGCCAGATAGCGCTGGTAAATCGACATCGCCCCGCTCGCACCGTACAACTTGGTAGGCTGGTTGTTATCGCGACCCACCCAGGTAATGGTCACCTGACTGCCGTCAATACCGGCGAACCAGGTATCAACGTTGTTGTTGGTGGTCCCGGTTTTCCCCGCCAGATGCAGCCCCGGATACTTCGCGCCAAGCTGACGGCCGGTACCGCGTTGCACCACCTGCTGCATGGTCCACAGCGTCATGTACGCGGCCTGTGCTGGCACAGCGCGTTCGGCCTGCGGGAAGCTTTGATACAACACCGTACCGTCTTCGGCAATTACCGAGCGCAACGCTGATAACGGCGCGCGGTTACCGCCGCTGGCGATGGTCTGGAACGCCTGCGCCACTTCAATTGGCGTCAGGTTCAATGCCCCCAGCAGCATAGCTGGCACCGGGTGCAGCTGATCTTTCGGCGCGCCCAGTTTTTCCCAGGTCTCGGTGACCGCTGGCAGCCCCAGCGCCATGCCCAGATTGACGGTCGGCACGTTCATGGAACGGGTTAACGCATCTACCAGCATCACTTTACCGCTTTCGCTGTAGCGACGGTCATCGTTCTGCGGGGACCACACCTGACCGTTTGGCTGACGCAGCGCAATCGGCGCATCGGCAATCCAGGTATTGAGGCGGTACAGCTTCGGCTGGCTCAGGGCGGTCAGATAGGTCGCGGGCTTCGCCAGAGAACCAATTGAACGACGCGCCTGCATAGCACGGTTGTAACCTGCGAACTGCGGCTCCGACCCACCGACCATGGCGCGAACCTCACCACTAAAGCGGTCCACTACCACAATCGCCGTTTCCAGATCGCTCAGCTTACGCTGTTTCTTCAGCACCGGAATGCCTTCCACCGCCGCTTTTTCTGCGGCGTCCTGCGCCACGGAATCAAAGGTGGTGAAAATCTTCACGCCGGAAAGGTCTTTAACTTTGTCGCCCAGCTTAGCCTGTAGCTCCTGACGCACCATCTGCATAAACGCGGGCTGTGGAGAGATCACCCCACCGCGCGGCTGCACGCCTAGCGGACGCGCGCTCAGCATTTCATACAGTTCCTGGTCGATAATCTGCTGCTGTTGCAGAAGACGCAGCACCAGGTTACGTCGCTCCAGCGCCAGTTTCGGGTTACGCCACGGGTTGTAGATTGACGCCCCTTTCACCATCCCCACCAACAGCGCCTGCTGATCGAGGCTCAACTCTTCAACCGGACGGCCAAAGTAATACAGGCTCGCCAGCGGGAAGCCGCGGATCTCGTTGTCGCCGCTCTGGCCGAGATAGACTTCGTTCATGTACAGCTCAAGGATCCTGTCCTTGCTGTAACGGGCATCCATCAACACGGCCATGTACGCTTCGTTGGCTTTACGCCAGTAAGAACGTTCGCTGGAGAGGAACAGGTTTTTCACCAGCTGCTGGGTCAGCGTACTGGCGCCCTGCACCGTGCGGCCTGCCGTCAGGTTCGCCAGCACCGCACGACCAATGGAATACAAGCTAATGCCGTCATGCTCGTAGAAATGACGATCTTCGGTTGCCAGCAGCGTGTCCACCAGCAGATCCGGGAAACCGCTACGCGCCACGAACAGACGCTGCTCGCCATTTGCCGAAGAGAGCATGGTGATCAGGCGTGGATCGAGACGGAAGAAACCGAACTGACGGTTGTTATCCAGATTCTCGATGGTGTCCAGATGATCGCCGTCAAAGGTCAGACGCGCACGCACCTGCCCTTCTTTACTGTCCGGGAAGTCAAACGGACGACGGATCATCTCAATGCTGTTCGCCTGCACGGTAAACTCACCGGGCCGCGTCATCTTCGAGACCTGACGATACTGCGTAGCCTCCAGCAGCTTCACCATCTCTTTTTTGCCGATGGGCATTTCTGGCTCGAGGTTAACCATCCGGCCATACACGGCCGCAGGCAGCTGCCAGACTTTGCCATCAATACGGCTACGGATTTTTTGATCCAGATAGACGCCGTAAATGGCAATCAGCACCAAAAAGACAATCGACAGTTTTACCAGCAGCCAGAACCAGCCGCGTTTACCACGAGGCTTACGCCCTTTGCCTTTACCTTTACGCGGCATCGGTTCTTCATCCTCATAGTCATCATCATAATCGTCGTCATACTCATCATCTCTGAGCTGACGACGGCTCACCTTTTGTTTCGCCGGACGCGTCGGTTTCCCTTTACGTCCAATTGGCTCGCGGTCATTCCCCGCCATGCTTTTTCTCCGCAACATTCAGGCGCAAAGACCTGATTCTCTGTTCTTCCGTCAAGCGACAGAAGAAGAAATCTCTCAATTTTTTTGCCTGATGGCGCTTCGCTTATCAGGCCTACCACTACAACTCATGAATACTTTTTGGTGCGCCGCGTCGGCGCGGTATTCGCCGGGTCGTCCGGCCAGACATGTTTGGGATAACGCCCTTTCATCTCTTTTTGCACCTCACGGTACGCCCCCTGCCAGAACGCGCTCAAATCACGGGTGATTTGCAGCGGTCGCTGCGCCGGGGAGAGCAGTTCCAGCACCAGCGGGACGCGCCCCTGTGCGAGGGTCGGCGTATTGGCCTCGCCAAACATTTCCTGCATCCTGACCGCCAGCGCCGGTGGGTTATCCTCGTGATAGCGAATGGCTATCCGGCTTCCCGTCGGCACAGTGTAATGTGTGGGCAATTCACTATCCAGACGTTGCAGCATTGACCAGTCCAGTAATCCGCGCAATGCCTGGCCCACATTTACTGCTTTAAGCGCGCGTAAAGCGTGCACACCGCTCATATGCGGCAGCAGCCAACTCTCCAGCGTCGCCAGCAACGACGCGTCGTCCATGGCAGGCCAGTCGTATTCCGGTAGCCATTTTGCCGCACATTGCAGACGCAGTCGGAACTGCTCTGCTTCCGGCGTCCAGTTGAGCACACTTAGCCCTTTATCGCGAATACCATTCAGCATCGCCTGATGCAGTTCCTCTTCCGAGGGTTTGGCCAGCGGCTGCACTTTTAGCGTCAACTGACCTACCTGCGTGCGGCGCAATGCCTTTAGTGTCCCCTGATTTTCATCCCATTCGATAGTGTCGGACTGCTGCAGCAACTCAGGAGATGATTGTATCAGCGCATCGATATCCAGCGGCAGGGCCAGCAAAATACGCGCATCCGGCGAGGCGCTGCCTTGCAGCAATAAAGGCGCAATAATCCATTCATGACGCCCTGATGCGTCGTCGGCATCCAGCATCGCCCCCATCCCGTTAGCCAGCTGATACCGCCCCTCCTGACCACGACGTCGGGCAATGCGATCGGCGAAAGCCGAAGCCAGTAACGGGGCGATCAGCGCGCTATCAGGCTGCCCACCTCGAATGTTCAGGCGCTTCAGCAATTGCTGGCTACGCTGCTGCCAATTCGGCTGATTGCGTGAAAACGCCACCGTCAGATCGGTACTGCCACCGCGCGGGGGCTCTTCGAGAATCGCCGCCAGTTTTGCTGCCGTTGCCGCTTCGTTGTCATCTGTGGCTCGGACCAGCATCGCCGCCAGACGCGGATCGTTGCCGAGCGCCGCCATTTTCTGCCCCGCCGCACTGAGCCTGTCGCCCTCAAGTGCGCCCAGCATGTACAGCAGCCGTTTTGCCGCCTGCAAATTGACCGTCGGCGGCCTATCCAGCCAGCTTAACTGCGTTGGGTCAGTGCATCCCCATTGCAGCAATTCCATTAGCAAGCCGGACAGGTCGCTTTGCAGCATCTCCGGCTCGCCCTGCGCCGCCGCTCTTTCGGCCTGCTCTTTCGCCAGCAGATGCAGGCAAATACCGGGTTCCAGACGGCCTGCTCGCCCGGCTCGCTGGGTCATCGACGCCTGGCTAATACGCTGGGTAATCAGGCGCGTCAAACCGGTGCGCGGGTCGTAACGCGCCACGCGCTCCTGCGCACAGTCCACCACCAGCCGGATACCTTCGATAGTTAAACTGGTCTCGGCAATATTGGTGGCCAGCACCACTTTGCGCGAGCCTGGCGGCGCGGGCAAAATCGCCTGGCGCTGTTCGGTAAGCGATAACGCACCGTATAGCGGGCAAAGCAGAACATCATTGCCTACGCGCGAGGTCAGCTGTTCCTGCACTCGCTGAATCTCCCCCACGCCCGGTAAAAAAAGCAGCAACGAGCCGCTTTCCTGGCGCAATAGCTCCGCCGTTGCCACCGCCACGGCTTCATCAAAGCGCTGATGCGCCGCCAGCGGCTGATAGCGTCGTTCTACGGGAAAGGCGCGGCCTTCAGAGACAATCGTCGGCGCATCGGGCAACAGCTGCTGCAAACGCCCGTTATCCAGCGTTGCCGACATGATCAGCAGTTTTAAATCATCCCGCAGCCCTTGCTGTACATCCAGCAATAGCGCCAGCGCCAGGTCAGCCTGCAAGCTGCGCTCATGAAATTCGTCGAGGATCACAAGGCTAACGCCGTTTAGCTCGGGATCGCGTTGGATCATGCGCGTGAGCACACCTTCTGTTACCACTTCGAGCCGGGTATGCGGTCCAACGCAGTGTTGAGCACGCATGCGGTAGCCCACGGTCTCACCGGGTTTTTCGTTCAGCAACTCTGCCAGACGCTGCGCCACGTTGCGGGCCGCCAGACGACGCGGCTCCAGCAGAATAATCCGCCCCTGAATGCCATTGTGCGCAAGAAGCTGCAACGGCAGCCAGGTCGATTTCCCGGCGCCGGTCGGTGCGGTCAGCAGAACCTGCGGTGAGGTATCAAGGGCGGTAAGCAGTTCAGGCACTACGGCGGCAACGGGCAACGTCGTCACAAATGGCTCCAGAGGGTTAACATTCTTCGCGCTGCATTGTAGCATCGCGTTAATTCATAACCGAGTATCCATCATGTCTGAGCCAAAAAGGCTGTTCTTTGCCATTGAATTGCCAGCCGAGGTTCGGGAGCAGCTTATCCACTGGCGAGCCGCACAGTTCCCGCCTGAAGCGGGTCGCCCCGTCGCGGCTGACAATCTGCACCTGACACTGGCCTTTTTAGGCGAGGTCAGCGCTGAGAAGCAGCAGGCGCTGTCACAACTGGCCGGGCGTATTCGCCAGCCGGGTTTTACGCTAACACTGGATGACGCCGGACAATGGCTGCGCTCACGCGTGGTCTGGCTAGGAATGCGCCAGCCACCACGCGGGCTGTTGCAATTGGCGAGTATGTTGCGGGCGCAGGCCGCGCGCAGCGGGTGTTACCAAAGCCCACAGCCGTTTCATCCGCATATCACACTGTTGCGCGATGCCGGCCATGCGGTCACGATCCCGCCGCCGGGTTTTTGCTGGTCATTTCCGGTCACCGAGTTTGCGCTTTACGCCTCTTCATTTGCACGCGGTCGCACACGCTACACGCCACTACAGCGCTGGACGCTTGGCGAAAAATAAAAGGACATTTCCATGGAATTTTCTCCGCCACTTCAGCGCGCGACTTTAATTCAGCGCTACAAGCGTTTTTTAGCGGATGTGATCACACCCGACGGTACAACCTTAACGCTACACTGCCCGAATACCGGCGCGATGACCGGATGCGCCACACCGGGTGACACCGTCTGGTATTCAACATCAGAAAATACTAAACGGAAATACCCGCATACCTGGGAATTAACGCAAACCCAATCCGGTGCGTTTATTTGTGTTAACACCCTGTGGGCTAACAGATTAACGAAAGAAGCTATTCAGAATACGTTAATTTCAGAACTTTCGAACTACAGCATATTGAAAAGTGAAGTAAAATACGGCGCCGAAGGCAGCCGCATTGATTTTTTGTTACAGGCGGATTCCCGCCCTGACTGCTATATTGAAGTGAAATCAGTCACGTTGGCGGAAAAAAATCAGGGTTATTTTCCCGATGCCATCACTGAACGAGGTCAGAAACACCTTCGGGAATTGATGAACGTAGCGGCCGAAGGCAAGCGAGCGGTGATATTTTTCGCAGTGCTGCATTCAGCCATTACACATTTTTCACCCGCGCGCCATATCGATGCAAAATATGCGCAATTATTAGTCGAAGCACGGCTTAAGGGGGTAGAAATTCTGGTATATAAAGCGGAACTTTCTGCCCACGGAATGACTCTTAAAGAGCCATTAGCCATTACGTTGTAATGGCATATACAAACGGGTTAATTAGTATTCTGGCCGCGTGCGCAAATACGCTTTTCCTCACAGGGTTGTCAAGTGTAACGTTTAGATAATTGCTATCCGGAAAAGCATCTGCTATTTATAGCGACCTGATTTTTCCCCCGAACATGGGGATCGATAGTGCGTGTTAAGGAGAAGCAACATGCAAGAAGGGCAAAACCGTAAAACATCGTCCCTGAGTATTCTCGCCATCGCTGGGGTGGAGCCGTACCAGGAGAAACCGGGCGAAGAGTATATGAACGAAGCCCAGCTGTCGCACTTCAGGCGTATTCTTGAAGCATGGCGTAATCAACTCAGGGATGAAGTCGATCGCACTGTGACTCATATGCAGGATGAAGCAGCTAACTTCCCCGATCCGGTTGACCGTGCCGCACAGGAAGAAGAGTTCAGCCTTGAGCTGCGTAACCGTGACCGTGAGCGCAAACTGATCAAAAAGATCGAGAAGACGCTGAAGAAAGTAGAAGACGAAGATTTCGGCTACTGCGAATCATGCGGCGTAGAAATTGGTATTCGCCGTCTGGAAGCGCGTCCGACAGCCGATCTGTGCATCGACTGCAAAACGCTGGCTGAGATTCGCGAAAAACAGATGGCAGGTTAATCCCGTCATTTGTACCACGTTGACTACAGGCGGGAGTTTCTCCCGCCTTCTTCTTTTATGCTATCCACCGACATGACTGACAAACGCTATATTGGCCGTTTCGCCCCATCCCCTTCCGGCGAACTGCATTTTGGTTCATTGATTGCCGCTCTCGGCAGCTACCTACAGGCTCGCGCACAGCACGGGATCTGGTGGGTGCGCATTGAAGATATCGATCCCCCTCGTGAAGTTCCCGGTGCTGCAGATACGATTCTGCGTCAGCTGGAACATTACGGACTGCACTGGGATGGCGAGGTACTGTGGCAATCTCAGCGCCATGACGCGTACCGTGCAGCGCTGGCCTGGTTACAAGAGCAGGATCTGAGCTATTACTGCACCTGCACCCGTGCCCGCATTCAGAGTATTGGCGGCATTTATGACGGTCACTGTCGCACATTACGCCACGGACCAGAGCACGCGGCGGTGCGTATCAAGCAACGCCACCCGGTCATGCAGTTTAACGACCGACTGCGCGGCGAGATTCAGGCCAACCCTCAGCTTGCTCGGGAAGATTTTGTCATCCACCGACGCGATGGGCTGTTTGCCTATAACCTGGCGGTGGTGGTTGATGACCATTTTCAGGGCGTGACGGAAATCGTGCGTGGCGCGGATCTTATCGAGCCCACAGTGCGCCAAATTTCGCTGTATCAGCAGTTTGGCTGGCCGGTACCGGACTATATTCATCTCCCGCTGGCGCTCAATGAACACGGGGCTAAACTTTCTAAGCAGAATCATGCGCCTGCCCTGCCGCAAGGCGATCCGCGCCCTGTTCTCATCGACGCGTTGCGCTTCCTCGGACAAGACATAGCAATACCGTGGCAAGCGCTAAGCGTGGAAGAATTACTGCAAACTGCGGTGCAAAATTGGGTGCTTACGACGGTGCCGGGTTCAGTGAATGTAAATCCGGCATTCTCAAATGCCTCTTGCTGAGCTATGATTAGCCGCTATTTTTACACAGCAACACTTGTTCTGACTGAAGTTTGACACTACCGAGGTGTACTATTTTTACCCGAGTCGCTAATTTTTGCCGCAAGGTGCTAAGCCGCGAGGAGCGCGAGGCCGAGCTTGCCGTCGCCCGTCCACATATGACGGTAATCCCGCGTGAGCAGCACTCTATCTCCCGCAAAGATATCAGTGAAAATGCCCTGAAGGTAATGTACAGGCTTAATAAGGCTGGATACGAGGCATGGCTGGTCGGCGGGGGCGTACGCGATCTTTTGCTGGGCAAAAAGCCGAAAGACTTTGATGTCACGACCAACGCGACCCCCGATCAGGTTCGGAAACTGTTCCGTAACTGCCGTCTGGTAGGACGTCGTTTCCGTCTGGCCCATGTGATGTTTGGCCCGGAAATTATCGAAGTGGCAACCTTTCGCGGACACCATGAAGGCAGCGAAGCCGACCGTGCAACCTCACAGCGCGGTCAAAATGGTATGCTGCTGCGTGACAACATCTTCGGTTCCATCGAAGAAGATGCGCAACGCCGCGATTTCACCATTAACAGCCTTTACTATAGCGTAGCGGATTTTACCGTTCGCGATTACGTCGGCGGGATGCAGGATCTGGAAGACGGCGTCATTCGCCTGATCGGTAATCCTGAAACTCGCTATCGTGAAGATCCCGTGCGTATGCTACGCGCCGTCCGCTTTGCAGCAAAACTCGACATGCGTATCAGCCCGGAAACCGCCGAGCCGATCCCGCGTCTGGCAACCTTGCTGAACGATATTCCGCCGGCACGCCTGTTTGAAGAAGCTCTCAAACTGTTACAGGCGGGCTACGGCTACGAAACTTATAAGAAACTGCGTGAGTACAGCCTGTTCCAGCCGCTGTTCCCGACCATTACCCGCTATTTCACCGAAGAAGGTGACAGCGCAATGGAACGCATTATTGCCCAGGTACTGAAGAACACCGATACCCGTATCCACAACGATATGCGTGTCAATCCGGCGTTCCTGTTTGCCGCCATGTTCTGGTACCCGCTGCTGGAAGCCGCGCAGAAAATTGCTCAGGAAAGCGGTCTGGCCTACTACGACGCTTTCGCGCTGGCGATGAACGACGTGCTGGACGAAGCGTGCCGCTCGCTGGCGATTCCTAAACGCCTGACATCGCTCACCCGCGATATCTGGCAGCTTCAGTTACGCATGTCCCGTCGTCAGGGAAAACGCGCCTGGAAGCTGATGGAGCATCCGAAATTCCGCGCAGCCTACGATTTACTGGCGCTGCGTGCCGAAGTGGAAAACAACGCCGAACTGCAGCGTCTGGCGCAGTGGTGGGGCGAATTCCAGGTTTCCGCGCCACCAGAGCAAAAAGGCATGCTGAACGAGCTGGATGAAGAGCCAGACGCACGCCGTCGCCATCGTCGTCCGCGTAAACGTGCGCCGCGCCGCGAGGGAAGTGCGTGACCCATCGCGTATACCCAACGGATTTCGGGTTGCATCAAGACGGCGACACAGCGAATGCCCAGGAGCGTACATCAGTACGTGACAGGGATGAGCGAGGAAAGCCAACACAGATGCAGCCAGAAAGACGACGGGTATATATCGCACTCGGCAGCAATTTAGCCTCTCCGCTGGAACAGGTTAATGCTGCCGTACAGGCACTGGGAGAAATCCCGGACAGCCGGATCGTCGCCGTATCCTCCTTCTACCGCACGCCACCATTGGGTCCTCAGGATCAACCTGATTACCTGAACGCTGCCGTTGCGCTGGAAACCACGCTCGCGCCTGAAGAGTTGCTCAACCACACGCAGCGTATCGAGTTGCAGCAAGGGCGAGTACGGAAAGCCGAACGCTGGGGTCCGCGCACGTTGGATCTCGACATCATGTTGTTTGGCAACGACGTGATTAATACCGACCGTCTGACCGTTCCGCATTACGATATGAAAAACCGGGGCTTTATGCTGTGGCCGCTGTTTGAAATCGCGCCGGAACTGACTTTCCCGGACGGTACCCACCTGCATCAGCACCTCACCCTCCTTGGCGCAGAAAAACCTGCCCACTGGTAAATTTTCCCCTCCCCTTTAGCGTTTACTGCTTTCGCGCCAAACGGTTGCTTAAAACCATTGCCCCCCTGAATGTGACTGCTAGAATGCCGGTAAATATGACTTTCACACTCAGGAAATGTTATGAAACCGACGACCATTTCCTTGCTGCAAAAATGCAAGCAAGAGAAAAAGCGCTTCGCGACGATTACGGCCTACGACTACAGCTTCGCTAAACTCTTTGCCGACGAAGGCATCAATGTGATGCTGGTCGGCGACTCACTGGGAATGACAATACAAGGGCACGATTCCACCCTACCGGTCACCGTTGAAGACATCGCCTATCATACCCGGGCAGTACGTCACGGTGCGCCAAACTGCCTGCTGCTTGCCGATCTACCGTTCATGGCCTACGCCACACCGGAGCAAGCCTCTGCTAACGCGGCGGTGGTGATGCGCGCTGGCGCAAACATGGTCAAGATTGAAGGCGGCGCGTGGCTGGTTGATACGGTGAAAATGCTGACCGTACGTGCGGTCCCGGTGTGCGGTCATCTGGGCTTAACACCCCAGTCGGTGAATATCTTTGGCGGTTATAAAGTGCAGGGCCGTGGCGATGCTGGCCAAACGCTGCTCGACGATGCCCTGGCATTAGAAGCCGCAGGTGCGCAGCTGCTGGTGCTGGAGTGTGTTCCGGTTGAGCTGGCAAAACGCGTGACCGAAGCGCTGTCCATCCCGGTCATCGGCATCGGCGCAGGCAATGTCACCGACGGTCAGATCCTGGTGATGCATGATGCGTTTGGTATTACCGGCGGCCATATTCCGAAATTTGCCAAAAATTTCCTCAATGAAGCGGGCGACATGCGCGCCGCGGTGCGGCAGTATATTACCGAGGTTGAATCCGGCGTTTACCCGGGTGAAGAACACAGTTTCCATTAAGGAGTCAAGGTGTGCTAATTATTGAAACCCTACCGCTGCTGCGCCAGCACGTTCGTCGTCTGCGTCAGGAAGGTAAGCGCGTCGCGTTAGTTCCCACCATGGGCAACCTGCACGATGGTCATATGAAGCTGGTCGATGAAGCCCGGGCTCGAGCGGATGTAGTGATCGCCAGCATTTTCGTTAACCCGATGCAGTTTGACCGCCCGGACGATCTGGTGCGCTACCCGCGTACGCTGCAAGAAGATTGCGAAAAGCTGAACAAACGTAAAGTCGATTACGTCTTTGCTCCAGCCGTAGAAGAAATCTACCCTCAGGGTCTGGAAGGCCACACTTTCGTTGATGTTCCCGGCCTCTCCACCATGCTGGAAGGTGCAAGTCGTCCAGGTCACTTCCGCGGTGTTGCCACCATCGTTAGCAAGCTGTTCAACCTGATCCAGCCTGATATCGCCTGCTTTGGCGAGAAAGACTTTCAGCAGCTGGCGCTAATTCGCAAAATGGTGGCCGATCTGGGTTACGACATTGAAATCGTCGGTGTGCCGATTATTCGCGCCAAAGACGGTTTGGCCCTCAGCTCACGCAACGGCTACCTGACGGCTGAGCAGCGTAAAATCGCCCCAGGCTTGTACAAAGTGATGAGCCGCATTGGGGAAAAATTACAGGCCGGTGAGCGCGATCAGGAAGAGATCATTGCCATTGCAGAGCAGGAGCTGAACGAAAAAGGCTTCCGTGCCGATGACATTCAGATTCGCGATGCCGATACTTTGCTGGCGCTAAGCGAAACCAGTAAGCGAGCAGTAATTCTGGTCGCTGCATGGCTGGGCCAGGCGCGTCTCATCGACAATCAAAGCGTTACATTAGCCCAGTAGACAGGGGCTAAAAATCGGGCAATACTGCCTAAAAATTTCTCAAAGCAGGTCGTTTTTGCCTGCTTTGCCAAGGTAAACGACAGGGTATAGACGTTATGATTCGCACCATGCTGCAAGGCAAGCTTCACCGCGTGAAGGTCACTCAGGCGGACCTGCATTACGAAGGCTCCTGCGCTATTGACCAGGACTTCCTCGATGCTTCCGGTATTCTGGAAAACGAAGCGATTGATATCTGGAACGTGACCAACGGTAAACGTTTCTCTACGTATGCCATTGCGGCTGAACGCGGCTCGAAGATCATCTCCGTGAACGGTGCTGCGGCGCATTGCGCTGAAGTTGGCGACATCGTGATTATCGCCAGCTTCGTGACGATGTCTGATGAAGAAGCGCGAACCTGGCGCCCGAAAGTTGCCTACTTCGAAGGCGATAACGAAATGAAACGTACTGCGAAAGCGATTCCGGTACAGGTTGCCTGATAATATAATAGCCTTGATATATTTTTCAGGGCTATTATTCATAAAACATATAAAAGGCGCAGAATAATAAATATCACAAAATATATTATATTTTATTAATTAATCCTGTAAAACTTATTTTCGATTTTAACATATTCACCTAAGCCATTCAAACGCTCAATTCTACATTCATTATCAACAATTCTTAATTCCCCCTACAGTCCTTTCAAGAATAAAATGTCCAAACCTAAAATTCTTTAGGCTCCCTCCATTTATTGCCGGGAATATTTAATTTTATATGGATGTTAACAAATGAATAAGTTGAGCATTGCTGCGGCAGCAATTGTTTTCGCACTGGGTTCAGCATCTGCATTCGCAGATGATGTAGGTCTGATCACTTTTGATGGTGCCGTTACTGACACCACCTGCACCATCACCACTAACAACGGTGTTGACGCCAACAACGTCACCATCACCATGCCAGTGGTAAAAGTCAGCGAAGTTGAAGGGGCGACCACCGACACTGGCGGCGTTGGTTCCAAAGAATTCGAACTGCATCTGAGCGGTTGCCCGACAACGCTGACCAAAGCGTCAGCCACCTTCACCTCTCAGCAGTTCGCTGAACTGTCTAACGGTACCCTGAAAACCGATCCGAGCGTTGCTGGACATGCCGATAACGTAAGCCTGGCGCTGTATAACAACGGTTCCAGCAACACTGACCGCATCGAGGTTGGCCTGCCGGCGAACAACACTCAGACAGCAACGCTGGACGAAGGTGTTGGCGTACTGGCTTACCGCGTGGCTTACGTTCCAAGCGCAGACTGGGTGAAAGGGACGACTGATATCACCGCCGGTAAAGTCAGCAGCAACGCTACCTTTACTATGTCCTACGAGTAATCACGCCGTAGTTGGATTATGCGCCTGCCTTTTCCGCAGGCGCATCGCAGGGAGCATATATGCATCGTTACACCCAATTTACCCTCGCTGCTCTGGTATGCGCCAGCGCTGCGTTAAGCACATTTAGCGCCAGTGCGGACATCGTTATCTCCGGCACTCGCGTTGTGTATCCACAGTCATCCAAAGACGTTACCGTCAAGATGGAAAACCGTGGCAACAAACCGCTGCTGGTGCAGTCCTGGCTGGACGACGGTCGTGATACGGTTAATCCACAAGAGCTGAAATTACCGTTTATCGTCACGCCACCGGTCTCGCGCGTTGATCCGTCAAAAGGCCAGACCGTCCGTATTACGTGGACCGGGCAGGCCCTGCCTCAGGATCGGGAATCTCTGTTCTGGTTTAACGTGCTGGAAGTTCCGCCAAAGGCAAAAGACGCCAATGCCCAGAACGTCCTGCAGCTCGCGTTCCGCACCCGTATTAAGATGTTTTTTCGCCCGGACGGTTTACAGGGCGATCCGGCCACCGCGGCGGGAAATATGAAATGGTCACAGCAGGGCGGAACACTGGTTGCCAATAATAGCAGTCCTTATTACGTATCGATGGCAAGCGCCACTATTACGGCAAGCGGTAAGAAAATAAATGTCGATTCCCATACGATCTCACCGCTATCAAGTGAAGTTATTCCGCTAAAAAACACGCCTAATATATCAGGTGGAAAAATAGAATATGCCGCAATTAATGATTTCGGTGGGATAGAGAAGCACCAGGCCAGCATTAATTAATTACCGCGCTGAAGGATATCAGCATCCAGAAGAGATAAGGGAACTATGCTTTTTCGTCGATCATTATTGTGTACAGCTATTTATATTGCACTCCAGTCTCCAGTAATGGCAGAAGAAGCATCTCCAGTTTTAGCGGATGATGTTGAATTTAACGATCAATTTCTCTTCAATACTGGCTCAAACATCGACGTAAGTCGTTATTCAAAAGGCAACCCAGTCCCACCGGGTACCTATAAAACGCAGATCCTGCTGAATGGTCAGCGTAAATTGCTGGACGATTTTACCTTCAACGATAATGGCACGCCACGCGCTACGCCCTGCTTCACTAGCAAGTTATTGACGCAAATTGGCGTCAAAACAGCAGGGATGGATCTCGAGTCTGCTGAATGTGTCGATCTTGCTAAACAGTTCCCGCAGTCCTCATGGAATTATGATATCGGCACTCAGGAACTGTCACTCTCCATGCCGCAGATTTACGTCCTCAAAAACCCTAACGGATACGTCGATCCTTCGTTATGGCAGGATGGTATTCCGGTGGCAATGTTTTCTTATGATCTCAACAGCTGGCATTCGGAAAACAGCGGTAGCAGCTCTGACTCGGCCTATGCCGGATTAAAATACGGTGCCAATTTTGGCGCATGGCATCTGCGTGCCAGAGGTAACGCGAACTGGGACAAAGACAACGGCAGCGAATACTCTAGCCAGGATATTTATCTACAGCGTGATATCACGGCATTGCGCTCGCAGTTTCTGGTTGGCGACTCCTTTACCCGCGGTGATGCCTTTGATTCCTTCAGCCTGCGCGGCGTTCGTTTTTATAACGATGACCGTATGCTCCCCGGCGGGGCGTCAACCTTCGCCCCGGAAATTCGCGGCGTGGCAAAAAGCAACGCCAAGGTCACGATTAAGCAAAGCGGCAGTAAAATTTATGAAACCACGGTGCCGCCCGGCCCCTTCGCTATCAACGATCTCAGCACCACCGGCTATGGCAGCAATCTGGATGTTTCTATTGAAGAAGCCGACGGCAGCGTGCGCACCTTCTCGGTGCCCTACTCCTCCGTCACACAGATGCTGCGTCCTGGCTATGGTCGCTGGGACGTTGGCGCAGGCGAACTGCACGACAATGGCTTAAAAGAGAAGCCTCGACTGGGCTACGCCAGCGGCTACTACGGCCTGAATAATACCTTCACTGTTTACACCGGTGCTCAGTACATGGACGTCGGCTATTACGCTGGCTTGCTGGGTATCGCCACCAATACGCCAGTGGGTGCCTTCGCTTTTGATGTTACGCACTCAAATACATCGGTCGACGATCTGGACACCCTCACCGGGCAGAGCTATCGCATCACCTGGAGTAAGCTGATTGAAGATTCGCAAACGTCTTTCAACATTGCCGCCTACCGTTTCTCGACTGAAAACTACATGTCGCTGCGCGATGCCGCCACGCTAAACGATAACGTGAAGCACAACGGATCGGATGCAAACAATGAGTTCAGCAATTTCCAACGCATGAAAAACCAGTTCCAAATCAATATCAGCCAGCCGGTCTCTCTGTGGGATTCCAGCAGCGGGAACCTGTATGTGAACGGGAGTTGGGAGGACTACTGGAACAAGTCGTCATCGACCTCGCAATACAGCATCGGCTACAGCGATTCCTTCTCGTGGGCCAGCTACAGCCTTTCCGTTCAGCGCACCTATAACGAATACGGTGATAAAGACGACAGCGTTTACTTAAGTCTGAGTATTCCGCTGGAAAACCTGTTCGGTCGTAACAAAAGGCCGCTCGGTTTTTCCACCGTCAACATGAGCGTCAACAGTGATCTGAAGTCGAACAATAACTTCGCCACCAGCGCCAACGGTAACACTGACGACTATCGCTTTAACTATAGCGTTAACACCAGCGCCAGCCGTAGTGACAGCGGCTCAATTAACCAGGTTGGCGGCTACGGTAGCTACAACAGCTCACTGGGGCCACTCAGCGTGTCGGCTTCCGCATCCGACGATAACAGCCGTCAATATTCATTAAGTTACAGCGGCGGCATGTTGCTGCACTCCGGCGGCCTGACGCTGGCGCCGAACAGCATCGGCGATACCGACACGCTGGCACTGGTTCACGCTTCGGGTGCCAAAGGCGCGCGCTTAACCAATGGCGACGGCGAAATTAACCGCTTTGGCTATGCCATCCAGCCTTATCTGTCCGCTTACCGGGAAAATAATGTAGGCATCAATATCGACAAAATGGAACACGACGTCGAGGTGAAAAACACCAGCTCCGTGGTGATTCCGCGCAGCGGCGCCGTGGTACGGGTGGATTTCGAAACCGATGAAGGACGTTCACTGCTGCTGGAGTTGCAACGTACCGATAACGGCTTTATCCCGCTCGGCGCGGATGTGCAAAACGAAAAAGGTGAATCTATCGGGACCGTCGGACAGGCCGGTATGGCGTACGTTCGCGGTGTCGTTGATAGCGGAAAACTGCTTGTCATCTGGGGCAGCGGCAGCGACGGACGCTGCACCGTCAACTATCAGCTCGATAGCGAGAAAGCTGAACAGAAAGTTGGCCTTACCCGTCTACTGAGTAACCAACGTTGCCAGATGTAATGGCATTATTTTTACAGGGATTATGAAGATAATGAGACTGAAAAAACTCTACCTACTGGGCTGTAGCGGACTGCTGTTCGCAACCGCATACCCAACCCAGGCGACATCACTGGATGTCACCTTTACCGCAACGCTACGCGAAACCACCTGTGATATGGCTATCGAAGGCGGCAGTGGTACTGGTCAAGACAACACCATTCCCATTGGCTCGGGAGGAACCGTCAGCCTCGATAAAATCGTCAACGGCGACAGTGCAGCACAGGCGACTTTTAAGCTGAAAATCACCGAATGCCCGGACAGCTTACAAGGGCTAAAAACCACCATAACGGGCACCAAGTCTGGCTATTCCGACTACATCATAGTTAACGGAGCAGGAACGGCTGATGCCGCAAGCTACCTCGGTCTTACTATCGCCAGGGGTTCCGCAACCGATGCGCCTTTCATCATTAACGCCACTACTGATACGGGCCGGATAGTCTGGAGCAGCGCGGAAATCAGCGCTAAAGAAGTGTCGTTAGTCGCCGCATTAGCGGAAACCAGCAAAGGCAAAGGCACCACAGGTGACTTTAGCGCCGTGGCGACCTTCAACTTCACCTACGAATAATCATCAGAAAAGGGATCTCTTGATGAAAAAATTATCATTTCTGGGCGGCGTTGCCGGTGCAGTGCTTTTTTCTGCTCACTCTTTTGCCGCAATAACCGGTACCGCCAGCGTTTCGGCAACCTTTACCACGACCGTCTCGGCAGGCACCTGTACGGCACAAATTCAGAACACCGGTGGTCAGGCTATCAGTACATTGGATTTCGGCGAGGTCTTTAAGTCAGATCTGGTCAATCAAAGCCGCAGCGAGCCGTTCAAAGTGGCCTTTACCGACTGCGCGGGCGTCAAAACCGCCAGCTATCAGGTCGTCTCCGGTACCGGGGGCGGGTGTTCAGGGCCAAGCACTAACGGAGATTCATTCTCTGCTGGTAACGCCACCGGTTTTGAAGTCTGGCAAGGCGTAGCCGGAACAGGAACGCTGCTAAGCTGCAATACCAAGCCCGCGCAAACGCTCACCATGAGCGGCAGTACGCTCGATGTTGCTTTTGCCTCCCGTATTGTTATCGCCAAGGATAGAACGATTTCCAACGTCACGGCAGGCAGCGTCAGCGCGCCGGTCACGTTTGTTGTCACCTATCAGTAAACCTAGAGGAGTAGAGCCGTCATGCCATTCAACATCCAAATACTCTCTTCACTAGGGAGAGCACTACTGATAATGGGAGTGACTGGCGGACTCTACACTGCCCCCTGCTTTGCGGATGAGGACGCGGGAGGTCTGGACGTCACTCTCACGGCTAACGTCGTGGAGAACACTTGCCAGATCTCCCTCTCAGATAACGGATTGGTTCATTTACCGATCGTTTCACGGGGTTGGTTTTACAACGGCGACGGCACAACACGTCTGCAGCCGGGCGATGCCGACAGCGGCACGCAGTTTAGTGTCAACGTTGAAAGCTGCACTAATGATACGGCAACGGTTAACGCAATGGTGTTCCGCTTTCAGCCGCAAAACGGCACCTGGCCTGCCGAGAGCCAGCAGGTATTTATCAACGACACACCCGCGGCCACTGGCGGGGCGGAAAACGTCGGCATCGTGATTTTCTCCAGCAGCGATAACCGTAACGTCGTCAATAGCGACGGCAGTTCATCCGTCGCCATTGATGTTTCAACATCAGCCAACTATCTGACCCGTTACGACTTTTACGCCCGCTACCAGAATACCGGCATCGTGAGCGCCGGAAAGATCACCAGCCATGTGCTGGTTGATGCTATTTATCAATAATCAAGGAAGATGACATGATTAAATATCTACTACTCCCGGTAGCGCTATTGGCCCTGAGTTTTAATGCCAGCGCAAGCACAGAATGCCGCCTCTCACAGAGTGGCAAAAGTGGCACTATGGCGCTGAATGGCGGAGGGACAAACCCGATTTCATTTCACTATGTGAGCGACGACGTCTCAGGCTCCATCTATGAACTCACCTATTTTGATCCCTCGCTTGACCGTGATCTCTGGACCTATTGCAATAACGGAAAGGACGGCGTGGCATTTTATATGAATACCACCGAAGCCTCGAGGGTCAATATGACCGATGGCAGAGCGCTTTATCCTACCAATGTCGACGGTATTTACTATGCGGTAAAAATGTATAGCACCGGCGGAGGCGGCGGTTATTTTCCGTCGTCTAGTGGAGGCTCGTGGGTCATGGTCGACAGCGGTAGCATAGACTACTGGGACAGCAAGCAAATGAAAGCTACCGTAACGCTATATCAGGGTAGCGGGTTTGCTGGAAATGTTAACAACGTCAGCGCGATTACACCAAAAGATTCACGCACGCTGGGGCAAATTCGCATCGGCACCGCAGATTCTGATGATAACAACCCGTGGACCATCAACGTTACGCCGACCAGCTTTAGCGTGCCGGTTTACGCAGCAACCTGCACCGCGGTATCGGCCAATAACGGCACCAATAACGTTGATTTTGGCGAGATCATGATGTCATCGCTCAGAGATGGCTACTGGCCATATCAGAATTTTACGTTGCAGATGAAGTACTGTACCAACACCGTGTGGATGCGTTTTAAACTGACTTCAACGGCCAGCACCACCAATGGCACTGGTTATATGCTCCTCAAAAACACGCTGAGTGGCAGCAATGCGGCGAAAGGGATTGGCGTTTACGTGCAAACCAATGTGATAACTCGCGAGGGAGACGGAGGCTTTAAACCCGGAGCTGAAATCTGGAGTCCAATGACGAGCGTCGCGAATAGCCTCTCCCTCGACCTGCCTTTTTATGCACGTATTTACGAGCTCGATGATGGTAGTACAGTGACCGCCGGTGAATTTAAGGCCATTGGCACCTTCACCATCGACTACTTTTGATTTTACCCCTGCGGCTGGTTACTGATCAGCCGCGACATCGTCTCTAGCGAATCCGTTCTTAAAATATAAAGCCTTTTCAATAAGAACGGATTATCCCCCGGTTTCACCTTCCCTTTCACCGTCGTCACCGCTAAGTGAAACCCCGCCTCTCCTGCCGCTATCACCGCCGTAGCGTTATAACTGCCAAAGGGGTATGAGAGGTACAGCACATGCGGATTAAACTGCGCCAGCGCGCGCCGCGAACGGGCAAAATCAAACAGGATATTATGGTGGCTACGACTCAGCAGGATCGGCCGACGGTAACCATCTACCCGATGTAAAAAATGGGTATGTGACTGAAAGTCAAACACATCCCTGATGCCATTCAATTCAGAGACGCTCATAAACTGCAGCGATTTTGGATCCCACTTTTGCGGATGCCGCTTAATACGCGATGAGATAATAAACGCCGTTGCTTTCATGCCGTATTGTTTCAACACCGGATACGCATAGCGGCTAACCGACTTCAGGCCATCGTCAAAGGTTACCACCACCGCGCGCGCGGGCAGATTAGCGCGGTTACGCACGTAGTCTTCTAACTGGTACATCGTCAGCGTGGTGTAGCCCATATCACGCAGCCAGGTCATCTGGTTGCTGAAAGCACGTACGGAAGTGGTCGTCGAGGTATGGCGAAAACGGGTGTTCTCTTCATCACGCAGAATGTGATGGTAAGTCAGCACCGGGATCCCATTATCGGTCTGAGCATCTAAGGCGCTGATATAAGCCAGCCGCTCGCCAATACGGATTTGAAACCACGTCTGGTTCAGCCTGTCTTTCAGCTTGTTTATTATGGGATAGCGCAGATTGTCCGCCAGCACGCCAAACGGCGCACTCCCGGCGTCGGGGGCGTTATAAACCGGCGTATCTTTCCAGGTGATCAGGTTCTGATTACTCAGGGGCTTATTGAGATCGCCCAGTCCATCTTCGACCTTCTGTCGCCCCTGGACGCGCTCCAGATGACCTTTATCGATAAATCCCTTACCGAAGCCAAAGGTAAACGCGTAATAGTCTTCGCCACCGGGAATGACCGAGAGGATCTGGCCCGCACGAATATTCCCTACCGTCACCATTTTATTGCCAACCTGTGCCCAGACAGCAGCATCTTCAGTGGTTTGCATATAGCGCGCAGGCAACGCCGCAACCGCAAAACCAGAAAACAGGAACATCAGAATAAGCAGAGCACGCATAACCATATGGAATAACCGAGGCGAAAAACCTCGGTTATTGTAGCAAAAGCATCATCAATACCAATGCTTAATACTCATACAAATCATGCTTCAACACAAAGGGGGGATTTTTCTGTTGCTGATGCCACAGGCTGGTGACATCAGGACCGCCGAGGGAAACAATTTGATTGCGAAACGCCGCGCTGCTCATCGATTCTCGCGACAAAAGCATTCGCTCAAGCAATGGATACGTCACGCCTGAGATCACTTCACACTGGGAATGTTTATGGCTCATCAATGCCGCCGCGCGATAAGGCGCAGCACCTGGAATATCCGTCAGGAATATCACACCCTCGCCAGAATCTGTGTCATGCAGGGCATCGCACATCATCCGACTTAACATATTTGAACTCAGTCCACGCCAAAACCCTACCGCCCGGCATTGCGCCTGCGGGCCGAACTTTTTTTCCAGACGATGCAGCATATCCTGTGCCGTATCGTCATGACAGGTAATCACCCAACCTAACATTGCCTACCTCCTTAGCAGACAAGTAGTTTATCAGGGTGATAAATACATAACGGTGATAAACATCAAAAGTCTTCCTCTCCCGGTCTGGGAGAGGAAGAAAGAATCAGCTACGTAACCCACGTCCGCGTTGAATCAGATACCAGCAGAGTAAATAAAAGGCGGCAATAAACACCACCAGCACGCCAAAGGTCGTGACCAGCGGTACATCATGAATGCCGAGGAAACCGTAGCGGAAACCACTGATCATGTAGACAATCGGGTTCAGGTGCGACAGTCCCTGCCAGAACGGCGGCAGCAGTGTTAGCGAGTAGAACACGCCGCCCAGATAGGTCAGCGGTGTCAGCACAAAGGTCGGGATCAGGCTGATATCGTCAAAGGTTTTGGCAAAAACCGCATTCAGCAATCCGGCCAGCGAGAACAGGACCGCCGTCAGCACCAGCGTAAGCGCCACAAAGACCCACGAATGTACCTGAAACGGCACAAAGAACAGGGAGATAGCGGTCACCAGAATACCTACGCACAGCCCGCGCGCCACGCCACCACCGACAAAACCGGTAATAATGACGTGCGTCGGTACCGGCGCGACCAGCAGTTCTTCAATGTTGCGTTGAAACTTGGCGCTGAAAAATGACGACGCGACGTTGGCGTACGAATTGGTAATGACCGCCATCATAATCAGCCCCGGTACGATGAACTGCATATAGCTAAAGCCGTGCATTTCGCCGATGCGTGAGCCAATCAAATTACCGAAGATAATAAAATACAGCGTCATGGTAATGACCGGTGGGACCAGCGTCTGGATCCAGATCCGCATAAAACGGTGGATCTCTTTCGCCCAGATGCTTTTCAGTGCGACCCAGTAAAGCTGCATCATGTGCGATCTCCTTGTTTGTCATGCACCAGAGAAACAAACAGCTCCTCCAGTCGGTTCGCCTTGTTACGCATACTCAATACCTGAACGCCCTGGGCGCTCAGCTGGGAAAACACGCTGTTTACCCCCTGCTCTCTCAGCACTTCGACTTCCAGCGTGGAAGTATCAACCAGACGGTATTGATAGCCCTCCAGTTTGGGCAACGGGCTTTTCGCTGCTAAATCGAGAATAAAGGTCTCGGATTTCAGTTTGGAAAGCAGGTTTTTCATCGACGTATTCTCCACCAGCTCACCATGCTGAATAATACCGATATTACGGCACAGCATTTCCGCCTCTTCGAGGTAGTGGGTGGTCAGAATAATCGTCGTGCCTTTGTCGTTTAAATCTTTTAAAAATCCCCACATTGAACGACGCAGTTCGATATCAACGCCCGCCGTCGGTTCATCGAGGATCAGTAGCTTCGGCTCATGCATCAAGGCACGGGCGATCATCAAACGTCGCTTCATACCGCCGGACAACATACGCGCCCGTTCGTTACGTTTTTCCCACAGATCGAGCTGTTTTAGATAAATTTCGCTGCGTTTTACCGCCTCTTTATACTCAACGCCGTAATAGCCCGCCTGGTTCACCACGATCTGCTGCACGGTTTCAAACGGGTTAAAGTTAAACTCCTGCGGCACGAGCCCAAGCTGGCGTTTAGCGTTAACCGTATCTTTTTCAAGATCGTAGCCAAAGACGCTCACCCGCCCTGAGGATTTGTTCACCAGCGAGCTGATAATCCCGATGGTGGTGGACTTTCCTGCGCCGTTAGGACCTAAAAGCGCATAAAAATCACCCGCTTCGACTTGCAAATCTATGCCGCGTAGCGCCTGAACGCCACCGGGATAAGTCTTTTTAAGTTGTTGAAGTTCCAGAGCAATGGTCATGGTTTTTTACTTACCTTACATTCTAATACTTGATATTTGGTTTTAATAAATCAGGAGTTACCCTATATTAGCGCAACGCAATTTACTGGGTTACAGCCTCCATGAAAGACATAGATACACTTATCAGCAACAATGCACTATGGTCAAAGATGCTGATAGAAGAGGACCCCGGATTTTTTGAAACGCTGACGCATGCGCAGAATCCGCGCTTTCTATGGATTGGATGCTCCGATAGCCGCGTTCCCGCGGAACGTTTAACCGGTCTTGAACCAGGCGAATTATTTGTTCACCGTAATGTTGCCAATCTGGTAATTCATACCGATCTGAACTGCCTCTCAGTGGTTCAGTATGCGGTTGATGTGCTGGAAGTGGAACACATTATTATTTGTGGGCACTACGGTTGCGGTGGCGTACAGGCCGCCATTGAAAATACAGAATTGGGACTGATTGATAACTGGTTGCTGCATATCCGCGATATCTGGTTTAAACACAGCTCACTGCTCGGGGAAATGCCGCCGGAGCGTCGTATTGATACACTGTGCGAGCTGAATGTCATGGAGCAGGTCTACAACCTGGGCCACTCCACCATCATGCGTTCAGCCTGGAAGCGTGGTCAGAAGGTCACTATTCACGGATGGGCCTATGGTATTCATGATGGCCTACTTCGCGATCTGGACGTGACCGCCACCAGCCGTGAATCCCTGGAACAGCGCTACCGACAGGGGCTGTCAAACCTCAGCCAAAAGCACAGTAACCATAAGTAACGCAACATTGCCGGGGGGCGGCTACGCCTTACCCGGCCTACAAAACGCTCACCATCAGGTACGTTCGCAGTTTTACTCGTCCAGCAGTACCACTTTGCCAACATACGGCAGATGGCGATAACGCTGGGCGTAGTCAATGCCATAACCGACAACAAACTCATCCGGAATGGAAAAGCCGATAAATTCGACTGGAACATTCACTTCACGACGGGAGGGTTTGTCCAGCAGCGTACAAATAGCCAGAGATTTCGGCTCGCGCAGGCTGAGGATTTCACGCACTTTTGACAGCGTGTTACCGGAGTCGATGATATCTTCGACAATCAGTACATCTTTACCACGAATGTCTTCATCCAGGTCTTTGAGGATTTTAACATCACGGGTAGTCGACATGCCGCTGCCGTAGCTTGAGGCAGTCATGAAGTCGACTTCGTGGGAGACATGCACTTCACGGCACAGGTCTGCCATAAACATAAATGAGCCGCGTAACAGACCAACCAGCACCATGTCACTGCCGCTGTCCTTGTAACGTTCGTTAATCTGACGCCCGAGTTCAGCAATGCGCGCTTTGATCTCCGCTTCCGGGATCATGACTTCTACAGTATGTTTCATATCTCTAACCATATGATTTAAAAACAAATCACTCAATGCTCACTCTTAATAAGACAGCATCTAAGCGCAAGGTACGAAGTATACCAGTAAAAGCCTTTATTCGCGGCATCTGTTGTCCTATGACGGTATCTTTACCCCACATCAGAACAGAGAACATGGGTCTTCCCTGGCCGCCCTGGGCAAGACTCAATAAAAATACCCGCTATTTACTGCGGGTATTTTATTGCTCTCAGATTTTTGACAACAATCACTTATCAAATTTAAGCGACATTAACGATGCTTTCGCCACATCCTGATATTGTTCAACCAAATCTTTGGTCATATTAAAAGCGACCTGCACGGCTTTATCTTTTTCCGACGTTACCAGCATCATATTCAGGATTTCGGTATCCGGCGCCTGGGAGCGGAAGGTAATCAGCCAGGCTTTATGCCCATCCACGGTCACGGCTTCCGCCTGCGGTTTGAAGTTAGTCAGCATTTTTAGCATCGCATCTTTCGCTTGATCCAACTGTGATGCGGGCAACGCGCTGCGCCCGGCGGTCATCCCTAAAGAGGCCTTGCCACGCTCGTCGCCATAAATAACCTGCGGACGATTTTCCGAAGGGTATTTAATTTTCGCCATTTCGTCGGACATTGGCGTCAGCGTTTGCGGAATTTCGATACTCAAATTGAGCTGCGGGATATTCTGGCGTTGCATTTTCATTTCGGCATGCGCTGAAATCGCCACCATCATGACAAAAGATGCGGTGAGTACCTTGCGGAAAAGATCCATTCTAACCTCATGATTTATTATTAATCATATCAGTATATCCGCCGCGCTAATGAATGAAACGGTAAATGCCCATTTTAAGAACATCCTGTTTTACCGGATGGCAAAAATGCCATCCGGCCATTTTGTTACACGGTAAAGCCGAGCATCATGCCGGTGTCTTCATGCTCTAACAGATGGCAGTGCGCCATATAGGCATGCTCTTTCGGTGCGTCGTGATCAAACTTCACTAACACTTCGCTGACGCCGCCTTCAACACGAACAGTATCCTTCCAGCCCGCACGATGCGCGGCCGGTGCTTTACCGTTCTCAGACAGAATGCGGAATTGGGTGCCGTGAATATGGAACGGATGCAGCATCATGTCGCCCTGCCCGGAAATCACCCAGCGTTCGTGCTGACCTTTCGTCGCGGCAAACATCGGTTTATTCATATCAAATGCCTGGCCATTAATGCGGTTGGCATTATGGAAATCGAACGTCCCGCCGTGGTCCATGCTGCCCATATTGCCGTGATTCATATTACCGTGATTCATATTGCCATGATTCATTTTACCGTGGCCCATCTCGCCATTATTCATATGCCCCATCATCTGCCCATGCCCCATGCCTGCCATGGCCTGGTCGCCATATTTCTGCATCAGCATCTGCATGCCCATCATGTCGAGCATCGGGTCCATAGACAGCTGCAGCCTGCGCACCGTCAGTCCTTCCAGTGAAGGCAAGGCTGGCAGGGTGGTCAACGTGTCCGGCAGCGTACCGGAAGCGGTGATACGCAACGGCTGAATGCGCATCACCGGATGCGGCTTATCAAAGGGCGCAATCGCCATCCCCATCTGACTCACCGGCAGCGTGACCAGATCAAAAGCTTTGCCATCGCTGATATCCACCAGCACTTCAAACCGTTCGCCCATCAGCATGGGCAGCTCGGAGACTTTCACCGGCTCTGCCAACAGTCCGCCGTCGCTGGCAATGACGTACAGTGGACGGTTGTCGCTGGCCGCCACGTTAAGTGAGCGGGCGTTACAGCCATTCAGCAAACGCAGACGCAGCCAACCACGCGGCGCGGCATGCTGCGGATACATCGCCCCGTTAGTCAGCAGCGTATCGCCAAACCACCCGACGGCGGCGGTCATCATATCCAGCTGATAGTTAATTTGTCCGTCTGCGGAGAACTGTTTGTCCTGAATAATCACCGGAACATCATCAATGCCCCACTGTTTCGGCAACAGCAGTTTGTGGATGTCCTCATCTTCAATCAGCACCAGTCCGGCCAGCCCCATCGCCACCTGACGACCGGTTTTGCCGTGCTGATGTGGGTGGAACCAGCAGGTCGCTGCCCGTTGTTCGGGCGTGAAGGTCACAGAACGTTTCCCGCCCGCCTGAATAACCCCTTGCGGTCCGCCATCGACGTCGCCGGGAATTTCCAGCCCGTGCCAGTGCAGCGTCGTCTCTTCGGCCAGCTGATTATGGATATCAACGGTGACCGCTTTACCTTTCTGCAGTTTCAGCGCCGGTCCCAGTAAATTACCGTTATATCCCCAGGTGGTCGCGGTTTTACCTGCAAAGGTCGACTGCCCGGCTTGAACGATCAACTGTATACGATCGGCAGCATCTGTCGTTAACAGGTCAGGGATAGGTAACGCAGGACGCTCAGCAGCGAAAACCGAACGGCTCCAGAGAGGTAACGCTGACGCGACGCCCAGCGCCACGGAGTACTTTAAAAAGTCACGACGTTGCATAATCACTTCCTTATATTCAGCAGCTTAAGCAGGCTATCTTTTAAGCATAAGCCTTCCCCTTACGGGAAGGTCAAGTGAACCGCTGATAATAAAGGTCGTCGCTTCGCTCGCAGTATGCTAACGTTTAAATTCCGTGATGCAGTGGTAGAAGCAATGAAGACGTTTTTCAGAACAATTTTGTTCGGCAGCCTGATGGCCGTATGCGCAAACAGCTACGCGCTCAGCGAGTCCGAAGCCGAAGATATGGCCGATTTAACGGCAGTGTTTGTCTTTCTGAAAAATGACTGTGGATACCAGAATTTGCCCAATGGGCAGATCCGTCGCGCACTGGTCTTTTTTGCCCAGCAGAACCAGTGGGACCTCAGTAATTACGACACCTTCGACATGAAATCACTCGGTGAAGACAGCTATCGCGATTTAAGCGGTATCGGGATCCCGGTTGCCAAAAAGTGCAAAGCGCTGGCGCGTGACTCCCTGAGCCTGTTGGCCTACGTTAAATAATGTGATGCCGGATGGCGTTGACCGGCAGCGTCAGCAAAACCGACTTCACCGCGTTATCCCCCTGTGTCACCCGTAGTACCGCTTCGCCCAACTGTCGCCCGACCTCTTCGTGATCGACGGTAAACAGGCAGGCGGACGACATCACCCGTGACGAAAAGTCGCTGCTCGCCGTGGCACACAGCATCGACTTTTCATCCAGACCGCAATCAGGCAATCCAGCCAGATAATGGCAGGCGCCCATCAGCAGAAAGTCGTTAATAAAAATAATAAAGTCAGGCTTTGCATTTTGCTGCATAAACTTCTGCATGGCCTCCTCACCAGATGACTCAGCAACGGCACCAAAGAAAATCAGCCCGTCGTTCGGCGTTTGTCCACTTTCACGCATTTCCTCCAGACAGCCGTCAAGAAACTGCAGCCCATGCATGCTGTCAGCACCTAGCGTCGCAACAGCAATACGCTTTGCCCCCTGACGCAGCGCAAAACGCACGCACTGCCGCCCCATCTCTTCATGGTGGAAATCGACCCAGTTAAAATGCCCTTTCAGCACCCGACTTTGTCCCATCGTGACGAAAGGAAACCGTCGATCGTTCAGCAATAAAATCCGCTCATCATCAATACGCGTATCCGTCAGGATGACCGCATCCGCACGGTTTTGCTCAATGATTTTTTGCAACAGTTGCTGCTCCCCCTGCCGATCTGTGGTGATGTGGATGACAGGATCGATACCGCTGGCTTTCAAGCTGGACTGTAGCCCTCTGGCAATACGCATAAAAAATGATGCGGTATGAACGTTGCCGCCGTCTGCGGCAGGCAGCAGCAGCGCCACGGCCCCCACCTTACCGCTGCGCAGATGCCGGGCGGAAGCATTCGGCCGATAGCCCAGTTTTTCCGCCGCCTCCAGCACTTTTTTCCGCGTATGGTTACTGATATCGCTTTTGTTATTCAACGCCTTCGAGACCGTCGCCGTAGAAAGATTCAGAAACTCAGCAAGTTCTTTAATATTCATTTTTCCGCATGGACTAAATTGCTTCAGACAAGGATATTTCTGCAATCTAAACCATTAATTTCCCGATGACAATAAAAAATCATTTTAACACAACATGATTATGTTGAAGAGATCACAATTACGTAGGAAAAGCCATTGCTATCGTTATTTTTCAGATCTAGCATAAAATAATACGAAATCGATTAAGTATTTTTTTAAGACACCTACAAACAAAACTAACAAAGGTAATCCCTATGCAATTAGATAGCCCGCTTCCTGTTGCGGCATCCGTCAATAAAACACGGCCACAGGTGATTTGGATTTGTCTGTTAGCGGCTCTCGCCGGTTTGTTATTCGGCCTGGATATTGGCGTCATCTCCGGCGCACTCCCGCTTATCGCCAAAGAATATCATCTACTTGATAACCAACAAGAATGGATCGTCAGCTCAATGATGGTCGGTGCCGCAGCTGCAACCCTGTGCAGCGGCTTTCTGGCGTATCGATTAGGGCGTAAATATGCCCTGCTCATTGCCGCTGGCTCATTCTGTATCGGTGCCATTATCTGTACCTGTGCCGTCAGCGCGGATATGTTGATCGCCGGTCGCTTAATTCTCGGTGTTGGCCTCGGCGTCGCCTCTTACGCAACGCCGCTTTATCTTTCTGAAATCACGCCAAAAAATATCCGCGGTGCGATGATTTCCGCTTATCAGTTAATGATTGCTCTCGGAATTTTAATCGTCTTTCTGACCAATACCGCCTTCAGCTACAGCGGCAACTGGCGTGGAATGCTGCTGGTTGTGGCTATCCCATCACTGGTTTTCCTGTTTGGCGCTTTGTTCCTGCCTCGTAGCCCACGCTGGCTGATGATGCATGGCAGAGAAGAGGATGCCAGAGCCGTATTGCTGCGCCTGCGCAACAGCCGCGAAGAGGTTGAAAGCGAGCTGCAGGAAATTAAAGAACAGCTTAAAGTTAAACAACACGGCTGGCATTTATTTAAAGAAAATAAACACTTTCGCCGTAGTGTCGGATTAGGGATCGTCCTGCAAGTCATGCAACAGTTCTCCGGCGTCAATGTGATGATGTACTACGCGCCGCGTATCTTCCACGAAATTGGCTTTAGTTCTACAGCAGACCAAATGTGGGGAACGGTAATCGTTGGCCTGGTGATGACGGTGGCGACCTTTATCGCCGTCGGTTTTGTCGACCGTTGGGGACGTAAGCCTATGCTGTATGTTGGTTTTATCACCATGGGCATTGCGATGAGCGTGGTAGGCTCACTACTGGGTGGTGATGCGTTATCGGTGATGGAGAAAGGCGTCACCGTGGCGATGCTGCTACTGTTTATCGTCGGTTTTTCTATGTCAGCAGGCCCGCTAATCTGGTTATTATGCTCCGAAATTCAGCCATTAAAAGGGCGTGAATTTGGCATTACCTGTTCCACATTTACCTGCCATATCGCCGGGATGATTGTCAGTGCAACCTTCCTGTCGCTACTCAATACATTAGGTAGCGCCCACACGTTCTATCTATATGCCTTATTAAACCTTACTGCCATTATCATTATTTATTTCTTTGTTCCTGAAACAAAAAACATTTCACTAGAAAAAATTGAACAGAATCTAATGGCAGGAAAAAAATTACGCAACATTGGCCGATGATAAAATGGAGTATCGGACATGAGTTTTATAGAATTTACTGAAGATAATTTGTATATTTCTTTTTCGCTTAATGAAAAACAGCAAATTTATATTAGCCGGTTTTCAACAACCAGAGATTGCGCGGTGCACGGGGAGTTTCCGCTGGTACAGGTACATGCCAGCGGCTACAACCAAAACGATCACCATGCCCGCAAACATACCGGCAGCGAGCCGGGTTCATCGTTACGCTACCAGTCCCATTGTTTTAGCGAAAATGAGCGGGGAAAGAAGCTTGAAATCAGCCTTAACGGTGATGCGATAGCCGTAAGCTGGCACCTTCAGCATTTTCGCGACACGCGTACGGTGCGAGTCTGGTGCGAGGTACGCAATGATTCCCCTGAGCACCTCGGACTGGAATATGTCAGCTCCTTAACGCTGTTTGCCATCAATAGCCAGCAATGGGAAAAAACAGCACTTCTGCACTTGCCGCATAATAACTGGTACGGCGAGGCACAGTGGAAGAGTCGCTCACTGCCGGACCTCGGACTGGATAAAGTGAACCATTTTTCACTCGATCGTCTCTCGGTTGAGAGTACCGGAACCTGGTCCAGCATTGGCTATTTGCCCTGCGCCGCTTTTGAGGATACCGCAGCTGGCACCACGCTACTATGGCAGATTGAACACAGCGGCTCATGGCAGTGGGAAATTGGCGATTTCCGCGACCATCTCTATTTGCAAGTCAGCGGCCCCACCGAGAATGAAAGTCATTGGTGGAAAAATCTCGCTCCGGGAGAAACCTTTACTTCCGTACCGGTCGCCGTTGCGCTGGTTCAGGGAGGGTTGCAAGAAGCGCTACGGGAAATTACCCGTTATCGACGAAAAATACTACGCCCGTCGGCGGATAACCAGTGGCTCCCGGTGATATTCAATGACTATATGAACTGTCTTTCCGGCGATCCAACCACCGCGAAGCTGCTGCCACTCATTGACGCCGCCGCAAATGCGGGATGTGAGTACTTTTGTATCGACTGCGGCTGGTACTCTGATGGTGAATGGTGGGACGGGGTCGGCGAATGGCTTCCCGCACCAACACGCTTTCCCGGAGGGATCCGTGAACCGCTCGATTATATTACCGCCAAAGGCATGAAATCGGGGTTGTGGCTGGAACTGGAAGTGATGGGGATTGCCTGCCCGCTGGCGCAATCCTTACCTGATGCGTGTTTTTTCCTGCGCCACGGCAAACGGGTTATTGACCATCAGCGCTATCAGCTGGATTTTCGCCATCCTTTAGTGCTGGAGCATGCCGATCGGGTTATTTCCCGTCTGGTCGAGGAATATGGCATCAGCTATATCAAAATGGATTACAACATTAATGCGGGTATCGGGACAGAGTACGCAGCCAACAGCCCCGGCGACGGATTGCTACAGCACAATAGGGCTTATCTTAGCTGGCTGAAAAACATCATGGCTCGCTACCCGCAACTGGTGATTGAAAACTGCGGCAGTGGCGGCTTGCGCATGGACTATGCGCTTTTGCAGCAGCACAGCATTCAATCCGTTACCGATCAGACCGACTATCGCTTAATGGCCTCGATTGCCGCCGCTGCGGCCTCGGCGGTAACGCCTGAACAGGCCGCCATTTGGTCTTATCCCTTACGTGAAGGCGACCGTGAAGAAGTGGTGATGAACATGGTGAATAGCCTGCTGCTGCGGGTTCATCAAAGCGGGCATCTGGCGGAACTGAGCGAAGAGCGTTTCGAACTGGTTCAGGAAGGGATCGCACTGTATAAATCGTTTCGCCAGCAGATCCCTCACCTCGAGCCGTTCTGGCCTCTTGGCATGCCCTCTTTCGCGTCACCGTGGCTGGCATTTGGTCTGCGTAACGAAAATGAAGCCTGGCTGGCGGTCTGGCGTATGGAAAGTGAGCAGAGTTCAATCACGCTACCACTCGGTGGCGTCACGCAGGCAAGTTGCGTTTACCCGCACTTCGCCAAAGTGCTCTGTCAGCCAACGATCAATAAACATGAATTAATGATTTCACTACCGGAGAAACTGACCGCCAGATTGTTTCATCTCACTTTTGCCCACTAAATGAAAACCGCCTCCCGACAGGGAGGCAGTCATTATTTCTGCTGAACAAATTCGCGGTATGCCGCCACTACCTGAAGGAAGTCCTCGACGCCGCACAGAGACAAACTCTCTTCGTCGTAATAGTTCATCCCTTCTTCCATTTCGTCGCCCGTAAACTCCAGCTGATTGGCACGCACCATGACTTCTTCGCCATCCAGCCAGAGCGTGTACTCATGCCCTGCCCGCTGCCAGGAACGCTCACTGCCTTTTACCGTACGCGCTGCCTGTTCCACTTCATCCAGTAAGGCCAGGTTCTCTTTCACTTCTTCATTAAACCAGTGCCCTACCACTTCGTGGCCCATGGACATTCGCACTTTTACCACTCCGGTAATATCGCGCAGAAATTCGTAATCCATAATGTGTTCCTCTGCTCCCGGCAGTGCGCCAATACCGCACTGCACCTTGCTGTAATTATCGCAGCAGCGCGGCAGAAAAAAAGCGTAACGGGTATAAGGAATAGAAATAAAAATGCCCGAAGAAGCTGACCTCTCCGGGCATTGATGCGTTTTTGCGCAAAATCCGCTAGCGAATTATACCGCCGTCTGGAAAATCACGCTGTCCGCTTTCTCGGTGTACTGAGAGAGCTGGTCAAAGTTCAGATAACGGTAGGTATCCACGGCGGTTTTATCCACCTGGGCAACATAGGTCTGATACTCTTCCGCCGTTGGCAGCTTGCCAATCAGCGCCGCCACGGCCGCCAGTTCCGCAGACGCCAGATAGACGTTCGCGCCGGTACCTAAACGGTTCGGGAAGTTACGCGTTGACGTTGACACTACGGTCGCACCGTCGGCCACACGCGCCTGGTTCCCCATGCACAGTGAACAGCCCGGGATCTCAATACGCGCCCCGCTCTTACCAAAGACGCTGTAATAGCCCTCTTCGGTCAGCTGCGCGGCATCCATACGGGTTGGCGGTGCCACCCACAGACGGGTCGGCAGCTGGCCTTTATGCGCATCCAGCAGCTTACCTGCGGCACGGAAGTGACCAATGTTGGTCATGCAGGAACCGATGAACACTTCGTCGATCTTCTCACCCTGCACGTCAGACAGCAGACGCGCGTCGTCAGGATCGTTCGGCGCACACAGGATTGGCTCTTTGATATCCGCCAGATCGATGTCGATCACTGCCGCATAGTCTGCGTCAGCGTCGGCTTCCAGCAGCTGTGGATCCGCCAGCCATTTTTCCATGCCCTGGATACGACGTTCCAGCGTACGACGGTCACCGTAACCTTCTGCGATCATCCACTTCAGCAGGACGATGTTAGATGTCAGGTACTCAACGATCGGCTCTTTGTTCAGCTTAATGGTACAGCCAGCAGCAGAACGCTCAGCGGACGCATCGGTCAGTTCAAATGCCTGCTCGACTTTCAGATCCGGCAGGCCTTCGATTTCCAGGATGCGGCCGGAGAAGATGTTTTTCTTACCTTTCTTCTCAACGGTCAGCAGGCCCTGCTTGATCGCGTAGAGTGGGATCGCATGGACCAGATCGCGCAGGGTGATACCCGGCTGCATTTTGCCTTTGAAGCGCACCAGCACTGACTCCGGCATATCCAGTGGCATCACGCCGGTTGCAGCGGCAAACGCTACCAGACCAGAACCCGCCGGGAAGGAAATACCGATCGGGAAACGGGTATGCGAGTCACCACCGGTACCGACGGTATCCGGCAGCAGCATGCGGTTCAGCCACGAGTGAATAACACCATCGCCCGGACGCAGCGAGACGCCGCCACGGTTCATGATGAAGTCAGGCAGCGTGTGGTGCGTGGTCACGTCAACCGGCTTCGGATAGGCGGCGGTATGACAGAACGACTGCATCACCAGGTCTGCGGAGAAGCCCAGGCACGCCAGGTCTTTCAGTTCATCACGGGTCATTGGACCGGTGGTGTCCTGAGAACCTACAGAGGTCATTTTCGGTTCGCAGTAAGCCCCCGGACGAATACCGGTAACACCGCAGGCACGCCCGACCATTTTCTGTGCCAGCGAGTAGCCGCGGTTGCTTTCCGCCACGTCTTTCGCCTGACGGAATACGTCGCTGTGCGGCAGACCCAGCGCTTCACGCGCTTTGGTGGTCAGGCCACGACCGATGATCAGCGGAATACGGCCACCGGCGCGTACTTCGTCAATCAGCACATCGGTTTTCAGCTCAAAGGTCGCCAGCAGTTCATTGGTTTCATGGTTACGCACTTCACCTTTGAGTGGGTAAACGTCAATCACGTCGCCCATGTTCAGGTTGTTTACGTCCACTTCAATCGGCAGCGCGCCTGCATCTTCCATGGTGTTGAAGAAGATTGGCGCAATTTTACCACCGAGGCACAGACCACCGCCGCGCTTGTTCGGCACGTTCGGGATGTCATCGCCCATGAACCACAGTACGGAGTTGGTCGCAGATTTACGTGAAGAACCGGTGCCGACAACGTCGCCAACGTAGGCCAGTGGGTAGCCTTTCTTCTGCAGTTCTTCAATCTGTTTGATCGGACCAACGGCACCCGGTTGATCCGGCTCAATGCCTTCGCGGGCGTTTTTCAACATCGCCAGCGCGTGCAGCGGGATATCCGGACGCGACCATGCATCCGGAGCCGGAGACAGGTCGTCGGTATTGGTTTCGCCGGTCACTTTGAACACGGTAACGGTCATTTTCTCAGCGAGTGCTGGACGGTTCAGGAACCATTCGGCATCGGCCCAGGACTGCATTACCTGCTTCGCGTAGGCGTTGCCCGCTTTGGCTTTTTCTTCTACGTCATAGAAGTTATCGAACATCAACAGCGTTGAAGAGAGCGCTTTGGCAGCAATCGGCGCCAGTTTCGCATCGTCCAGCGCGTCAATCAGCGGATGAATGTTGTATCCGCCTTGCATGGTGCCCAGCAGTTCAATGGCTTTCTCTGGTGTCACCAGTGGGGACATAGTGTCGCCTTTCGCGACGGCGGCAAGAAAACCCGCTTTAACATAAGCGGCTTCATCTACGCCAGGAGGAACGCGGTTGATCAACAGGTCTAACAGGAATTCTTCTTCGCCCACAGGCGGAGTCTTCAGCAGCTCGACAAGTGCGGCCATTTGGGTTGCGTCTAACGGTTTTGGCACAATCCCTAAGGCGGCACGCTCAGCTACGTGCTTACGGTATTCTTCTAGCACGACGGTATCTCCTCGCTCTCATTGTCATATGCGGTAGGCGATTCTCTTCACGCTCCTGTGAGACAGCAGTTTGTAGGGTAAATGCCCGGTACCGCATAAGGCACAATAACAGGATTTTCACTAAGTGTTAATCCGTTTACAAAAAAGCAACATAAAAAATTGGCTGAATCGTTAAGAATGGTATAGCAAGGAGGCGAGGCAAATTTGTGTCCCCTCCCACTCTCTTAAAGCGATTGATTTAAAACGGCGGCATCAGAATATTTCTACGCGTTTTCAGGCATCAGATATAATTGTGTAATAAATGTTCACACTCTTTTTCCGGACATACCGGGCGGTTACCCAATAAAAGTCAAAACTGTAAAACACGGGTGAATAATACTCGCGGCAACAGAAACGCCTTACGGCACAGCGCTTGTCTCGTTGGAGTCATTTTATGAAGTTGCCCTTTAAGCCACATCTGCTCGTCCTTCTGTGCAGTGCCGGGCTGTTTGCCGCCTCTGGCGTGATGTTCGTCAAAAGCCGCACAACGGAACCCGTTGCACCGGCCCCTGTCGCACAACAACCTTCAGCACCTGCTCCAGCGCCCGTAGCTGCACCTGCCGTGCAATCCGCGCCTGCTGTCGCACCAACATACACTGCCGCACAAATCGATCAGTGGGTTGCGCCAGTCGCGCTGTACCCGGATGCATTGCTGTCGCAAATTTTGATGGCGGCGACCTACCCGGCCAACGTTATCCAGGCCGCGCAGTGGTCTAAAGACAATCCTAAAATGCAGGGTGACGCCGCTATTCAGGCCGTTGCCGGACAGCCCTGGGACCCCAGCGTAAAATCACTGGTCGCGTTTCCTCAGTTGATGTCACTGTTAGGTGAAAATCCGCCGTGGGTACAAAGCCTGGGTGATGCTTTCCTCGCGCAGCCACAGGACGTGATGGACTCCGTTCAACGCCTGCGCGCACTGGCGCAGCAAACCGGGGCATTACAATCAACGCCTCAGCAGACGGTTACCACCGTAACAAAGCCTGCACCGACGAAAACCGACACCAGTCAGTCGACAACCCATACCACGACCACCACCACAACAAGCCCAACGGTTATTAAAATTGAATCTGCCGATCCACAGGTGGTTTACGTTCCGACCTATAACCCGAATACGGTGTACGGCACCTGGCCAAATACCGCCTATCCTCCCACCTATCTGCCGCCATCGCCCGGTGAGCAATTTGGCAGCAGCTTCGTTAACGGTTTAGGCTTCAGTCTGGGGGTAGCGACAACCTATGCCATCTTCAGCAATATCGACTGGGATGACGACGACGACTGGGACCACCACCATAATAATGATGACTGGGATAATCATGGCGGTTATAACCGCAACGGCGATAACAACATCAATATCAACGTTGATAACTTCAATAAAATCAGTGGTCAACGGCTGACTGACGCCAACCGTACCTGGCAGCATAACCCGGCCTATCGTGAGGGTGTGCCCTATGCGAATAACCAGCTCAATAACCGCTTCCACGCCACAAACACGGCAACCGGGCTCAGTGCGACCCAGCAAAACCCGCAAAGAGCGGTCAACCGCGATAGCCAGCGTCAGGCAGCCATGAGTCAGATGGAGAAATCGACGGGTAAAACGCTTTCTCAGACCGCGCGTCCGGGAACGAAAGATGCTCAGCGCCAGGCATCAAATCAACAGTTGAAGCAGATTTCTCAGCGCAACAACTACCGTGGCTACGACACAAAACCACAAACCGCGAAACGGACAAGCACGCAACAACGAGAGACTCGCCAGACGACCGCGCAGAGACAGGAGAAACGGGTTTCGCAACCTGCACAGCAACGCAACGTGCAACAGCGGAATACTCAACAGCGCACCAGTCAGCCGCGCGCCAATGCGCTGAGCGGTAACGATAGTCGCTCAGGCAGCTGGCAAGCACAGCAGCAGCGAGGCGCTCAGAGCAGGGAAATATCCCGCAACCAACCATCGCGCCAGGCATCCGGCGGGCGCGCTGAACACCGTGAACTCCGTCATCGTTAAGGGAACCGACATGAAAATGAAATTACTCAGTGGAATGGTGTTGTTCATGGTTTCGGCCACCGCGATGGCACAGCAATCTTTCAGTACACCAGACCAGGCAACCGACGCACTGGCAAGCGCGATCGGTGAACAAAATGAAAGTGCGATGAACAACCTGCTTGGAGAAGACTGGCGCGATTTTCTGCCGCCAGAAGGTGTCGATCCTGATGCCGTTGATCGCTTCCTGCGTGACTGGAAGGTCCATCATAATACCGTCGTCGAGGGCAATACCGCGCACCTTGTTGTCGGGGACAGCGGCTGGCAGTTGCCAATCCCGGTGATCAAAACCTCATCCGGCTGGCAATTTGATATGCAGCAGGCCGCCGAAGAGATCCAGACTCGCGAAATTGGCCGCAACGAACTCGCCGCCATCGAGGCATTACACGCCTATGTGGATGCTCAGCAGAGCTATTTTGCGATGAACCAGAAGTATGCGCAGAAGGTTGTCAGCACGGAAGGGAAAAAGGATGGCCTGTACTGGCCCGTTGCGCCAGGTGAAGCGCCAAGCCCTCTGGGACCAGCCTTCAGCCCGCAAGAGCCTGGCACGGGTTATCACGGTTATCGTTTCCGCATCCTTCCCGACAAAACCAGTGGCTTTGCGATGGTGGCCTGGCCCGTCAGCTACGGTCATACGGGCGTGATGAGCTTTATGATTAACGGCGATGACACCGTCTACCAGGCAGATCTTGGTGAAGCATCACAAGAAAAAGCGCAGGCGCTGACCACCTTCGCCCCGGATAAAAACTGGCAACCCGTCACGCAATAAAACCGAGTAAACCGTAGGCCGGGTCAGCGCGAGTGCTACCCGGCAGGTTATCTGAGATTACAGGTCGTTACAGGCAAAAAAAACGCCTCCGAAGAGGCGTTTCTTACAAAGTCAGAAGATTACTTCTTCTTCGCTTTCGGGTTCGGCAGGTCGGTAATGCTACCTTCAAAGATTTCTGCCGCCAGGCCCACGGACTCGTGCAGAGTCGGGTGTGCGTGGATGGTCAGCGCGATGTCTTCCGCATCACAACCCATTTCGATCGCCAGACCGATTTCACCCAGCAGCTCGCCGCCGTTGGTACCGACAATCGCACCACCGATAACACGGTGAGATTCTTTGTCGAAAATCAGTTTAGTCATACCGTCTGCACAGTCAGAAGCGATAGCACGGCCAGAAGCAGCCCACGGGAAGGTGGCGGTTTCGTAGCTGATGCCTTTTTCTTTCGCTTCTTTCTCGGTCAGACCGACCCAGGCAACTTCTGGTTCAGTGTAGGCAATGGACGGAATCACTTTCGGATCGAAGTAGTGTTTCTTACCGGCGATAACTTCAGCGGCAACGTGGCCTTCATGAACACCTTTGTGCGCCAGCATCGGCTGACCGACGATATCGCCGATAGCAAAGATGTGCGGTACGTTGGTACGCAGCTGTTTGTCCACGCGGATAAAGCCACGATCATCAACTTCAACGCCCGCTTTGCCTGCATCGAGGTTTTTACCGTTCGGTACACGACCAATAGCAACCAGTACGGCATCGTAACGCTGTGCTTCAGCAGGTGCTTTTTTGCCTTCCATGGAAACGTAAATACCGTCTTCTTTCGCTTCAACGGCAGTCACTTTGGTTTCCAGCATCAGGTTGAATTTCTTGCTGATACGTTTGGTGAAGACTTTTACCACGTCTTTATCGGCAGCAGGGATAACCTGGTCGAACATTTCAACCACGTCAATCTCTGAACCCAGCGCATGGTAAACGGTCCCCATTTCCAGACCGATGATACCGCCACCCATAACCAGCAGGCGTTTTGGTACGGTTTTCAGTTCCAGTGCGTCGGTGGAATCCCACACACGCGGGTCTTCGTGCGGAATAAATGGCAGTTCAATCGGACGGGAACCCGCCGCGATGATAGCGTTGTCGAAGTTGATCACGGTTTTACCGTTTTCGCCTTCAACTTCCAGGGTGTTAGCCCCGGTAAATTTACCCAGACCGTTTACCACTTTCACTTTACGGCCTTTAGCCATACCAGCCAGACCGCCGGTCAGTTGAGTGATAACTTTTTCTTTCCAGGTACGAATCTTGTCGATATCGGTTTTCGGCTCACCGAAGACGATACCGTGATCGGCCAGTGCTTTCGCTTCTTCGATAACTTTTGCTACGTGCAACAGCGCTTTAGAAGGGATACAGCCGACGTTCAGACAAACACCACCAAGGGTGCTGTAACGTTCTACGATGACGGTCTCCAGACCTAAATCTGCGCAACGGAAGGCAGCAGAGTAACCTGCCGGGCCTGCCCCAAGTACCACGACTTGAGTTTTGATTTCAGTGCTCATCATGACCTCTTAATTTATACCCGTCGTCCACCGGGTCGTTCTATCCGCCGGTATTTTACAAAATTGTTAACAATTTTGAAACAACAAACGGCAACCGATTTGTCTTTCGCACAATAACCTCACTGACTTCATGAGATTACCAGAAAAAAGCCGGCCGTCGGGCCGGCTTTTTCGCTTACATCACCAGACGGCGAATGTCAGACAGCGTGTTGTTGATGATGGTAATGAAACGAGCACCATCAGCACCGTCAATCACGCGGTGGTCAAAGGAGAGAGAAATCGGCATCATCAGACGCGGAGTAAACTCTTTACCATTCCACACCGGTTCAATAGCCGACTTGGACACGCCAAGGATAGCCACTTCAGGCGCGTTCACAATCGGTGCGAAGTGGGTAGTCCCCAGGCCGCCGATGCTGGAGATAGTGAAGCAACCGCCCTGCATTTCGCCAGCCGTCAGCTTACCATCACGCGCTTTCTTAGAGATCACCGTCAGTTCACGAGACAGCTCGGTAATGCTCTTCTTGTTCACATCTTTAAAGACCGGAACAACCAGACCATTTGGCGTATCGACCGCAACACCGATGTTGATGTATTTCTTCAGCGTCAGCTTCTGACCATCTTCTGACAGGGAGCTGTTGAAGCGTGGCATCTGCTCGAGAGCCGCTGCGACCGCTTTCATGATGAAGACTACTGGGGTGAATTTCACATCCAGTTTACGCTTCTCAGCTTCGGCGTTCTGCTGTTTACGGAACGCTTCCAGATCGGTGATATCGGTTTTATCGAAGTGGGTAACGTGCGGGATCATCACCCAGTTACGGCTCAGGTTAGCGCCAGAGATTTTCTGGATGCGACCCAGTTCCACTTCTTCGATTTCACCAAACTTGCTGAAGTCCACTTTCGGCCAAGGCAGCATGCCCGGGATACCGCCGCCAGCCGCAGCTGCCGGTGCAGATTCAGCGCGTTTAACCGCGTCTTTCACGTAAGCCTGAACGTCTTCGCGCAGGATACGACCTTTACGGCCAGACCCTTTCACTTTCGCCAGATTCACACCGAACTCGCGCGCCAGGCGACGAATCAGCGGCGTTGCATGGACGTAAGCGTCGTTTTCTGCGAAGTCAGATTTGCCTTCAGCTTTTGCTGCCGGAGCCGGAGCTGCGGCAGGTGCTGCGGCCTGAGCCGGAGCAGCCGCTTGCGCAGGGGCCGCAGCCGGTGCCGCGCCTTCAACTTCGAAGACCATAATCAGAGAACCGGTTTTCACTTTATCGCCGGTGCTGATTTTGATTTCTTTCACGGTACCCGCGAACGGTGCCGGCACTTCCATCGACGCTTTGTCACCTTCAACGGTGATCAGTGACTGCTCAGCGGCAATTTTATCGCCCACTTTGACCATCACTTCAGTGACTTCAACTTCGTCACCACCGATGTCCGGTACGTTAACTTCTTTAGAGCCAGACGCTGCCGGAGCCGCTGCGGCTGCCGGTGCAGCAGCCTGAGCTGGTGCCGCGGCTGGCGCGCTACCAGCGACTTCGAAGACCATAATCAGGGAGCCAGTAGACACTTTGTCGCCGGTGTTGATTTTGATCTCTTTCACGGTACCCGCGAACGGTGCCGGGACTTCCATAGAGGCTTTGTCGCCTTCTACGGTGATCAGAGACTGCTCAGCCGCAACGGTGTCGCCGACTTTGACCATAATCTCGGTGACTTCAACTTCGTCGCCGCCGATGTCCGGTACGTGTACGTCTTTCGCTGCTGCCGCAGCAGGTGCAGCTGCCGGAGCGGCTGCTTGCTTCTCTTCTGCCGGAGCAGGTGCAGCAGCTGCTGCACCGTCGGCGGAATCGAAAATCATGATCAGTTTGCCGGTCTCAGTTTTGTCGCCAACAGAGACTTTGATCTCTTTAACGATACCCGCCTGAGGGGACGGAACTTCCATAGAGGCTTTATCGCCTTCTACGGTGATCAGCGACTGTTCAGCTTCAACTTTGTCGCCTACTTTGACCAGGATCTCGGTGATTTCAACTTCATCAGCCCCGATGTCCGGTACATTGATTTCGATAGCCATGTTTCTTTTACCTCTTACGCCAGACGCGGGTTAACTTTATCTGCATCGATATTGAATTTGGTGATAGCGTCAGCAACCACTTTCTTATCGATTTCGCCACGTTTAGCCAGTTCGCCCAGTGCCGCTACAACCACATAGGAAGCATCAACTTCGAAGTGGTGACGCAGGTTTTCACGGCTGTCAGAGCGACCGAAGCCGTCAGTACCCAGTACGCGATAATCATCAGCCGGTACATAAGTACGAACCTGTTCGGCAAACAGTTTCATATAGTCAGTAGATGCTACAGCCGGTGCGTCGTTCATCACCTGAGCGATGTACGGAACGCGCGGAGTTTCCAGCGGATGCAGCATGTTCCAGCGCTCACAATCCTGGCCATCACGCGCCAGTTCAGTGAAGGACGTGACGCTATACACGTCAGAACCTACGCCGTAGTCGTTCGCCAGGATCTGCGCTGCTTCACGGACGTGACGCAGGATAGAACCAGAGCCCAACAGCTGAACTTTACCTTTCTTACCTTCGAGGGTTTCGAGTTTGTAGATACCTTTACGGATACCTTCCTCAGCACCTTCCGGCATTGCCGGCATGTGGTAGTTTTCGTTCAGCGTGGTGATGTAGTAGTAAACGTTCTCTTGTTTCTCACCGTACATACGCTCCAGACCATCGTGCATGATGACCGCAACTTCGTACGCGTAAGACGGATCGTAAGAGATACAGTTCGGAATAGTCAGAGACTGAATATGGCTGTGACCATCTTCGTGCTGCAGACCCTCACCGTTCAGCGTCGTACGACCAGAAGTCCCGCCGATCAGGAAGCCGCGCGCCTGCTGGTCACCCGCCTGCCAGCACAGGTCACCGATACGCTGGAACCCGAACATGGAGTAGTAGATGTAGAACGGGATCATCGGCAGATCGTTGGTGCTGTAAGAGGTCGCAGCCGCCAGCCAGGATGCACCAGCACCCAGTTCGTTGATACCTTCCTGCAGGATCTGACCTTTTTCGTCTTCTTTGTAGTAAGCAACCTGCTCACGGTCCTGCGGGGTGTACTGCTGGCCGTTCGGGCTGTAGATACCAATCTGACGGAACAGACCTTCCATACCGAAAGTACGTGCTTCATCGGCGATGATCGGCACCAGACGATCTTTGATCGACTTGTTCTTCAGCATCACGTTCAGGGCACGAACGAAAGCGATAGTGGTGGAGATTTCTTTGTTCTGCTCTTCCAGCAGCGCACCGAAGTCTTCCAGCGCCGGCAGCTCCAGCTTCTCAGTAAAGTTAGGCTGACGAGCCGGCAGGTAGCCGTGCAGTTTCTGACGCTGAGCGTGCAGATAGGTATGCTCTTCAGAACCTTCCGGGAAGGTAATGTAAGACAGGTTTTCAACCTGCTCATCGGTAACTGGAACGTTGAAACGGTCGCGGATGTAACGCACGCCGTCCATGTTCATTTTCTTAACCTGGTGAGCGATGTTTTTACCTTCGGCGGTGTCACCCATGCCGTAACCTTTGATGGTATGGGCGAGGATTACAGTTGCTTTGCCTTTGGTTTCCTGCGCTTTTTTCAGTGCAGCGTAAACTTTCTTCGGATCGTGACCGCCACGGTTCAGCGCCCAAATCTGCTCGTCAGTCCAGTCAGCAACCAGTGCTGCGGTTTCCGGGTATTTACCGAAGAAGTGCTCACGAACATACGCGCCGTCTTTGGATTTGAAGGTCTGGTAGTCGCCGTCAACGGTTTCGTTCATCAGCTGGATCAGTTTACCGCTGGTGTCTTTACGCAGCAGCTCATCCCAACGACCGCCCCACATGACTTTGATAACGTTCCAGCCAGCACCTGCGAAGATGCCTTCCAGTTCGTTAACAATCTTGCCGTTACCGGTGACCGGGCCATCAAGACGCTGCAGGTTACAGTTGATAACAAAGACCAGGTTGTCCAGTTTTTCACGGGTCGCGATGGTGATAGCGCCTTTAGATTCTGGCTCATCCATCTCGCCATCGCCCAGGAAGGCATAAACGGTCTGCTTAGAGGTATCTTTCAGGCCACGGTGTTCCAGATACTTCAGGAATTTAGCCTGGTAGATAGCACCGATTGGACCCAGACCCATGGATACGGTCGGGAACTGCCAGAATTCCGGCATCAGTTTCGGGTGCGGATAGGAAGACAGGCCTTTGCCATGAACTTCCTGACGGAAGTTGTTCATCTGCTCTTCAGTCAGACGACCTTCCAGGAATGCACGTGCATAGATGCCCGGAGAGATGTGGCCCTGGAAGTAAATCAGGTCGCCGCCATCCTGCTCGTTGCGTGCACGGAAGAAATGGTTGAAGCACACATCATATACCGTTGCGGAGGACTGGAAGGATGCCATGTGGCCACCCAGCTCGAGGTCCTTTTTAGACGCACGCAGTACGGTCATGATGGCGTTCCAGCGGATAGCAGAACGAATACGACGTTCCAGCTCCAGATTGCCCGGGTATTCCGGCTCATCTTCAACGGCAATAGTGTTTACATAATTGCTGGCCCCTGTACCTGCCGCTACTTTCACGCCGCCTTTGCGGGCTTCTGAAAGCAGTTGGTCGATCAGATACTGAGCACGCTCAACACCTTCTTCACGGATGACCGATTCGATCGCCTGTAGCCAGTCGCGAGTTTCGATCGGATCCACGTCATTTGGGAAACGTTCTGACATGGGGGTATTCCTTATCTATCTAATACGTTGAGTTATCTGGAACCTGTCCCATTACGTTCTCGCCAGAGAGCGTAATAAGACAGGTTCTGCGTTTAGTTGCCGCGCACTTTAAATGGCGCTTGATTTACAACATCTTCTGGTTAACTTGCTGCCAGAAAAATCACTAATTCTTTCGTTGCTCCAGGCGGCGTAAGGCGCGTTCACGACGGCTTTCCTCACGGCTTCTGTCCAGGAGAATTTCTTCGATAAACGCCAGGTGACGGTGGGACGCTTCACGCGCCTCTTCCGGCTTCCCGGCGATAATCGCTTCAAAAATACGCGTACGGTGACTGCTTACCAACGGCAGCATATCCCGACGCGAATACAGCAATTCAAAGTTTTGACGAACGTTCTGGGCCAGCATCGGCTCCATACAACGGAGCAAATGGAGCAGTACCACATTGTGCGCCGCTTCGGTGACAGCAATTTGATACTGGAGAACGGCATCAGATTCGCCGTCAAGATCCCCGGACTGTTGGGCAAGCTCGATCGCATGGTGGAGTTCACGGATACGCGTTTTATCTTCATCCGTGCTGCGTAGTGCGGCGTAATAAGCAGCAATACCTTCCAGCGCATGGCGCGTCTCAAGCAGGTCAAACTGGGATTCAGGATGGTCGGAGAGCAACTCTACCAGTGGGTCGCTAAAGCTCTGCCACAGGCTGCTCTGAACAAAAGTGCCACCGCCCTGACGACGAAGCAGCAAACCCTTCGCTTCGAGACGTTGGATCGCCTCGCGCAAGGAGGGACGGGAGACGTCGAACTGTTTTGCCAGTTCACGTTCCGGTGGGAGTTTTTCTCCGGGGCGAAGTGTCCCCTCAAGAATTAAAAACTCCAGCTGCTGCTCAATCACATCGGAGAGTTTTGGTTGGCGGATTTTGCTGTAGGCCATGATTTCCTGTCTTAAGCCATTTGCCCGGAGTCAATTGGTCTTACCAATTTCATGTTCTTGACGCTAAAGTAACAAAGTATTCACCTTCTGTCCATACAGGTTTTGATTGAAATCAGTAAAGGAGGCATATTTTAACAACATTACAGAAATAACGTTTCAAACATGTAACTATGCACAAATGTTAAATTTACCCACCACGAGGTAGTTTTAACGTAATTGAAACGAAAAATTATCCCATCTGAACCGATTCACCTGCTTAAATATCGATTTAAAAAGCAAAATTAACGAATAAAAATTCAAAATGGAAATTTTGTGGTAGATAAACTCGCGCTTACAAATGGTTTCTTTTTATTCAACTCGTCATCCTCCCTTCATAAAGCAGGTGCATTCGCGCTCGCATAACATTATTCTGATCAAGACAAAAGTATTTAGGCAACATTTTACTAAGCATCACCGTAAACAAATTAATACAACAAACGGAATTGCAAACTTACACACGCGTCACTGCGTGGTTCAAAATATAAGTACTCGAAAGATGAAGAGTAAAACCACACACGAGGTTTCATGATGGAAAGTCAACAGCATGGCGATCAGCTAAAGCGCGGTCTTAAAAACCGCCATATACAGCTTATCGCGCTGGGTGGCGCGATAGGCACCGGGTTATTCCTCGGTAGCGCGTCCGTTATCCAGTCTGCAGGGCCAGGGATTATCCTGGGTTACGCTATCGCCGGTTTTATCGCCTTTTTAATTATGCGCCAGCTAGGTGAAATGGTGGTTGAAGAGCCGGTAGCCGGTTCCTTCAGCCACTTTGCCTATAAGTACTGGGGCGGTTTCGCTGGATTCTCCTCCGGCTGGAACTACTGGGTGCTGTACGTTCTGGTTGCCATGGCTGAGCTGACTGCCGTCGGAAAATACATCCAGTTCTGGTACCCGGAGATCCCTACCTGGGCCTCTGCCGCCGTCTTTTTCGTGGCCATCAACGCTATCAACCTGACCAACGTAAAAGTATTCGGTGAGATGGAGTTCTGGTTTGCCATTATTAAGGTTATTGCGGTCGTGGCGATGATCCTGTTCGGTGGCTGGCTGCTATTTAGCGGCAACGGTGGCCCGCAGGCCAGCGTCAGCAACCTGTGGGATCAAGGTGGCTTCCTGCCACATGGCTTCACCGGTCTGGTGATGATGATGGCCATTATCATGTTCTCCTTCGGCGGGCTGGAGCTGGTCGGAATCACTGCGGCAGAAGCGGATAACCCGGAGCAAAGCATTCCGAAAGCGACCAACCAGGTTATTTACCGTATCCTGATTTTCTATGTAGGTTCACTGGCCGTCCTGCTCTCCCTGATGCCGTGGACGCGCGTAACGGCAGATACCAGCCCATTTGTCCTTATCTTCCACGAACTGGGCGACACGTTTGTGGCTAACGCACTGAACGTCGTGGTGCTGACCGCCGCCCTGTCTGTCTATAACAGCTGTGTGTATTGCAACAGTCGTATGCTGTTCGGTCTGGCTCAACAGGGCAACGCGCCAAAAGCGCTGATGAACGTGGATAAACGTGGCGTTCCGGTGAATACCATCCTCGTCTCCGCGCTAGTCACCGCCCTGTGCGTCCTGATCAACTACCTGGCACCGGAATCTGCCTTTGGCTTACTGATGGCACTGGTGGTCTCTGCGCTGGTGATCAACTGGGCGATGATCAGCCTTGCACACATCAAGTTCCGCAAAGCGAAACAACAGCAGGGCGTCGCCAGTCGTTTTCCGGCGCTATTCTATCCGCTGGGTAACTGGGTTTGCCTGATTTTCATGGCGGCAGTGCTGGTGATTATGCTGATGACGCCGGGCATGGCAATCTCCGTTTACCTGATCCCGGTGTGGATTGCTATTCTTGGCGTCGGTTATCTGTGTAAGCAGAAAACAGCCAGAGCGGTTAAAGCACATTAATTTCCCCCCCCTGCCTGCAAAGGCAGGGGGTGTTACCTGCCTCACACTTTCCCACAGACGACTATTTCATCCATATCAGCGGCGCTATCCTGCAACGCAAAAACACGTTCACCAGACAATAATTCTCTCCATATCTTATTTATGGAGCGCAGTTGATGGAAACCAGTAAACTGTCGGTGAAAGAAAAAATCGGCTATGGTATGGGCGATGCCGGATGCAACATCATATTTGGCGCTATCATGCTGTTTGTTAACTATTTTTATACTGACATATTTGGCCTCGCCCCTGCATTGGTCGGCGTTTTATTACTCTCAGTTCGCGTTATTGATGCCGTAACTGACCCTATAATGGGCGCAATGGCCGATCGCACACGCAGTAAATATGGTCGGTTTCGTCCATGGCTTTTATGGATGGCTTTCCCCTACGCATTATTCAGCGTACTGATGTTTACCACCCCAGAGTGGACGTACAACAGCAAAGTTATCTATGCGTTTGTCACTTACTTCCTGCTGTCTATCACCTACACGGCGATCAATATTCCCTACTGCTCACTCGGCAGCGTCATCACCAACGACCCGAAAGAGCGTGTCGCCTGCCAATCTTATCGCTTTGTGCTGGTGGGCATTGCCACTCTGCTACTTTCTCTCACTTTGCTGCCGATGGCTGACTGGTTCGGTGGAGAAGACAAAGCGAAGGGCTATCAGATGGCGATGGCCGTGCTGGCCTTTATTGGCATGTGTATGTTCCTGTTTTGCTTTGCGACAGTACGCGAGCGCGTGCGTCCTGCCGTCCAGACCAACGACGATTTAAAAGCCGATCTGAAAGATGTCTGGAAGAACGATCAGTGGGTAAAAATCCTGTTGTTAACCCTGTGCAACGTCTGCCCGGGCTTTATTCGCATGGCTGCCACCATGTACTACGTCACCTGGGTTATGCAACAAAGCACGCACTTTGCCACCTTGTTTATTAGCCTCGGCGTTGTCGGCATGATGATCGGCAGTATCCTGGCGAAGGTGTTAACCGACCGCTGGTGCAAACTGAAAGTGTTCTTCTGGACCAATATCGTACTGGCGATTTTCTCTGGCGCGTTTTACTTCTTCGATCCAAAAGCTACCGTGATGATTATGGTGCTCTACTTCCTGCTCAACATCCTGCATCAGATCCCTTCTCCGCTGCACTGGTCGTTGATGGCCGATGTCGATGACTACGGCGAGTGGAAGACCGGAAAACGCATCACCGGTATCAGCTTCTCCGGCAACCTGTTCTTCCTGAAACTGGGTCTGGCGATTGCCGGGGCAATGGTCGGATTCCTGCTCTCCTGGTACGGTTACGACGCAGGTGCTAAAGCACAAAGCGAGTCCGCCATTAACGGTATCATGCTGCTGTTCACCCTTATTCCGGGCGTGGGCTATCTGATTACTGCTGGCGTAGTTCGTCTGCTGAAAGTTGACCGCGAGTTTATGCAGCAAATCCAGTCAGACCTGGAAAAGCGTCGCGCCAACTACCGTGAATTGAATGAGTATCACGACATTAAATCTCCTGAAAATGCAAGGAAAGCCTGATGAATCAGTGGCCTAACCCCTTTATCGAACAGCGTGCCGATCCGTTTATTCTCCGTGACGGCAGCCACTATTATTTCATTGCTTCTGTACCGGAATACGATCGTCTGGAGATCCGGCGGGCTGACTCCCTGGAAGGACTACGCACCGCCGCTGCGGTGGTTGTCTGGCGCAAACCAGACAGCGGCCCGATGAGCGAACTGATCTGGGCACCGGAGATCCATCATATTGCTGGCAAGTGGTACATCTATTTTGCCGCTACGCACACTCAGGCACTCGACAAGCTGGGAATGTTCCAGCACCGCATGTTCGCCCTCGAGTGTGCTGATGCCGACCCGCTAACCGGCACCTGGACAGAGAAAGGCCAGATTAAAACGCAGTTTGATACCTTCGCCCTGGACGCCACCACTTTTAACCACCAGGGAAAGCAGTGGTATCTGTGGGCGCAAAAATCCCCCGATATTGCCGGGAATTCCAATATTTATCTCGCGGAGCTGGAAAATCCGTGGACGATTAAAGGCGAGCCGGTAATGCTCAGTCATCCAGAGTACGACTGGGAGTGCCGTGGCTTTTGGGTCAACGAAGGCCCTGCCGTGATGGTGCACGGCGACAAACTGTTCATCAGCTATTCCGCCAGCGCCACCGACGAAAACTACTGCATGGGGTTACTGTGGATTAATCTCAGTGCCGATCCACTGAACCCGGATAACTGGCACAAATCTCCGCGTCCTGTCTTTACCACCAGCTACGAGAATCGTCAGTTCGGACCGGGACATAATAGCTTTACGCAAACGCCGGAAGGGGAAGATGTGCTGGTGTACCATGCGAGGAACTACACCGAGATTGAGGGCGACCCGCTATACGATCCCAACCGCCATACACGTTTGAAACTCGTACGCTGGGACGAAAACGGCATGCCGGATTTTGGCATCCCGCCTGCTGATACATTCTAAAACCATTGCCCGGTGGCGCTGCGCTTACCGGGCCTACATATGGTGTAGGCCGGATAAGCGTTAGCGCCATCCGGCATAACGCTATACTAATGTCCCATAAATGGTCAGTAACGCAATAATCACCACCACCACAAACGATGTCTTTTTCGCCAGCGCCACGGCGGCTTTTGGCGTTTCGACTTTATCGGTGTGCGGTTCGCGCGCCAACGAGAACTGCGCCAGACGTGTTAACACCTGATACTGCGAAGTATGCAAATCCGCCAGAGAAGCAAACCACGCAGGCAGCGCCTTCTCACCATGCCCCAACAGCGCATAAACCACACCCGCCAACCGCACGGGGATCCAGTCCAGCACATGCAGGATCGCATCAATTCCCGACTGCAAACGCTGATGCGGGGTCTGATAGCGTGCCAGCCAGGACTGCCATGCACGTAAAAAGGCATAACCGACCAGCGTCACCGGTCCCCACGCACCGCCGACAATCAGCCAGAATAGCGGTGCCAGATAAAAGCGAAAGTTATTCCACAACAGCGCATTTTGCAGCTCGCGCAAATACTCCCGCTCATTGCACTCCGGCGGGACGCCATGGATAAGCGTTAACTCGCTGGCCATCGCCTCACGAGCGTGGGCATCATTGCGCGACGCCGCATTCAGGTACGCATGATAATGCAGGCGTATCTTGCCCGCACCAATGCACAGCACGCCAATTAAGATCCACACCACCAGCAGCGGAACGTTAAACAGCAGTCCGTACAGCGCACGCAGCAGCAGGAATGTCACCCCCATCGCTATCATTGTCATGCCAAGGGTTCGGGCCATAGAAAAATGCTTAATCCGGCGAAAAAAGGCTTCCGTTCGGTGATCGAGCTGCCAGTGTTCACCCAGCTTAAACAAGCGCTCAACGATCAGCACCAGTAATGTTGTAAACAGCGTCATGTCATCTCCTTGTGTGACGAGGGGGTGACCAGAGCGCGAAACCTTTCCCAGTCAAAAGACGCGCCAGGATCGGTCTTACGCTCGGGCGCAATATTGCAATGCCCGGTTATGTTATTGGCAATCGCCGGATAACGCTGAATCAGGACATGCGTTACAGCCGCCAACTGCTGGTACTGCGCATCGGTATAGGCCAGCGTATCCGTCCCTTCCAGCTCAATACCGATCGAAAAATCATTACAACGCTCACGTCCCTGATAGTTCGACACGCCCGCATGCCAGGCACGTTTATCAAAAGGGACATACTGGACGATTTCACCATCGCGGCGAATCAGACAATGGGCCGAAACGCGCAAATGGGCGATTTCAGCAAAAAAAGGATGGGCGTTAGGATCAATTGTTCCCGTGAATAACGCGTCGATCCACGGACCACCAAATTCACCCGGCGGCAGGCTAATATTATGCACTACCAGCAAAGAAGGGTTTTCGTCATCCGGGCGGCAATCATAATGAGGAGAAGGAACGCGTCGCGCCTCCGCCAGCCAACCCTTATCTAACAACATGCAGAATCTCCTTATTGGTGGTGCTCATATCGGGTTCAGGGTAGCATGTTTCTCTCTTATGATTCGTTAGCTATTTGGAGTTTTATCATGCCGCCTCGCCGCTATAACCCTGACTCCCGACGTGACGCGCTGTTGGAACGCATCAACCTGGATATCCCTGCCGCTGTCGCTCAGGCGCTGCGTGAAGATTTAGGCGGCGACGTTGATGCCAGGAACGATATCACTGCACAACTTTTGCCAGAGGATATGCGCTCCCACGCCACCGTGATTACCCGCGAAGAGGGCGTTTTTTGTGGAAAACGTTGGGTGGAAGAGGTCTTTATTCAACTTGCTGGCGATGATGTAAAAATCAGCTGGCACGTTGAAGATGGCGACAGCATTAAAGCGAATCAGCCATTGTTTGAACTGGACGGCCCCTCCCGCGTATTGCTGACCGGCGAACGCACTGCCCTTAACTTTGTGCAGACGTTGTCCGGCGTCGCCAGTGAAGTACGCCGCTACGTCGACCTGCTGACAGGGACAAAGACGCAGCTGCTGGATACGCGTAAAACCCTGCCAGGGCTACGTACCGCGCTAAAATATGCCGTGCTGTGCGGCGGTGGCGCGAATCACCGTCTGGGACTTTCTGACGCTTTCCTGATTAAAGAAAATCACATTATTGCCTCTGGCTCGGTGCGTCAGGCCGTAGAGAAAGCCTTCTGGCTGCATCCGGACGTTCCTGTTGAAGTGGAAGTGGAAAGTCTGGATGAACTGGACGACGCGCTGAAAGCCGGGGCGGACATCATCATGCTCGACAATTTCGAGACCGACCAAATGCGCGAAGCGGTAAAACGGACCAACGGCCAGGCGCGTCTGGAGGTTTCAGGAAACGTCACCTATGAAACGCTGCGTGAATTTGCCGAAACCGGCGTGGATTTCATCTCCGTCGGTGCTCTGACCAAGCATGTGCGCGCGCTCGATCTCTCCATGCGTTTTCGTTAATTGCTCATGGTAATGCCCGATGGCGCTTCGCTTATCGGGCCTACAACCCCAGCCGGATAAAGCATTTACGCTGCCATCCGGCAGTTTCTTCGCATTCCCTCGCAAATACGTTGTCTGCTTGTGTAATTTCGTAAAAACCCTCTGAACCTGCCTTCCCGTTCTATTTTTTGCCCCTCGCCTAAGTACCTTCCGGTTTGCCACAGTAGCGTCAGCTAACTCAAGGAGCGAACTATGGACAAGCAACGAGGCTTCACGCTTATCGAACTGATGGTGGTCATTGGCATCATTGCCATTCTCAGCGCCATCGGTATTCCGGCTTATCAGAACTATCTACGTAAGGCGGCACTGACCGACATGCTGCAAACCTTTGTCCCCTATCGTACTGCTGTCGAGCTCTGCGCGCTGGAGCATGGTGGTACGGATACCTGTGATGCCGGGGCCAATGGTATTCCCTCTCCTGCCACCACGCGCTATGTCTCCGACATGAGCGTCGAAAAAGGCGTCGTCAGCCTCACCGGGCAGGAAAGCCTCAACGGTCTGAGCGTCACCCTGACGCCCAACTGGGACAATGCCAACGGTATTACCGGCTGGAGCCGTAATTGCAACATCCAAAATGACGGTGCTTTGCAGCAGGCCTGTGAAGACGTTTTCCGTTTTGATGCCAACTAAGGAACAACGATGAATACCACGCAACTGACGGCACTATGCCAACGCTATCAAGGAATATTACTGGATGCAGACAATGACGTGGTTCACATCGCCGTCGTGGATGCGCCTTCCCACGAACTGCTGGATGCACTGCATTTTGCCACGACCAGACGCATCGACATCGTGTGCTGGACGCGCCAGCAAATGGAAGGTCATGCGCACAAACCGCGGCAAATGCTGCCAGCGGTCATCCCTGAAAGCAGCGCGACAGCAGCAGAATTACTCACACAGACGCTACAATCCGCGCTGGTAAAACGGGCATCTGATATTCACATTGAGCCCGCACAACATCACTATCGGATACGGCTACGCGTAGATGGCGTGCTGCACACGTTACCGGAGGTGTTGACGGAGAGGGGTATTGCGCTCACCGCAAGGTTAAAAGTGCTGGCCAGTCTGGACATTGCCGAGCACCGACTACCGCAGGATGGGCAATTTACCGTTGAGATTTCAGGTGCCCCCATCTCATTTCGCATTGCGACACTCCCCTGTCGCTACGGAGAAAAAGTGGTGTTACGCCTGCTGCATCAGGTTGAGCAGGCGTTGGAAATTAACGCGCTGGGTATGCAGGACGCGCAGATGGTCGCCTTTGCGCAAGCCTTACAGCAGCCTCAAGGGTTGATTCTGGTCACCGGTCCGACCGGAAGTGGCAAAACGGTCACGCTTTACAGCGCGCTACAAACCCGAAATACCCCGGAGGTGAATCTGTGTAGTGTAGAAGATCCGGTAGAGATCCCGATTGACGGGGTAACTCAGACGCAAATTCACCCGCGCGCAGGCTTGACGTTTCAGGGTGTATTACGTGCACTGCTGCGCCAGGATCCCGACATTATTATGGTGGGTGAAATCCGCGACGGTGAAACAGCAGAGATCGCCCTTAAAGCCGCGCAAACCGGTCATCTGGTTCTTTCAACGCTGCATACTAACTCCACCAGTGAAACACTGGTACGCCTGCAGCAAATGGGCGTCGCCCGATGGATGATCGCCTCCGCGCTGACGCTGGTTATCGCCCAGCGATTAGTCAGAAAACTGTGCCCCCATTGTCGGCAGCGCCTTGATGTCCCGGTCACGCTGCCAGCATCGCTCTGGCCCACGCCGCTTCCGCGCTGGCAGGCTCCAGGCTGCGAACACTGCTATCAGGGATTTTATGGCCGCACGGCGCTGTTTGAAGTTCTGCCCATCACACCCACAGTACGCCAGCTCATCGCTAACGGTACCACTGCTGACATAGTGGAATCCGGCGCCCATCAGGCGGGAATGAATTCACTTTTCGAGAACGGATGTCAGGCGGTTGAAAGAGGGTTAACGACGTTTGAAGAGCTCATCCGTGTACTGGGCATGCCTCATGCCCGTTAAGCAACTCTGGCGATGGCAAGGCATAAACGCTCAGGGTCAGCCCGCAGAAGGTGCGCTATGGTCGGACGATCGCCCCTCGCTGGTCTATGCGCTGCAACAACTGCACATTACGCCAATTCGTATTAAGAGTATGCGTGTTAAAACCTCGCACTGGCGTAGAGAACAAAGCACGGAAGTCATACACCAGTTAGCCACATTACTGAAAGCAGGGTTGACGCTTTGCGACGGATTAACACTGCTTGCCGACCAGCATCCCAGCAATCAGTGGCAGGCACTACTGCGCTCGCTGGCTTACGACATGGAACAAGGTATGTCACTGTCCGCCTCGCTGTCGCGTTGGCAACACGTTTTTCCGCCACTTTACCAGGCGATGATTCGCACCGGAGAGCTTACCGGCAAACTGGACGTCTGCTGTTTTGAACTGGCCCGCCAGCAGACACAACAGCAGCAGCTGACCGATAAAGTTAAAAAAGCACTGCGTTACCCAGTCATCATTCTCACCATGGCGGTAATGGTCGTCATCGCGATGCTGCACTTTGTACTACCTGAATTTGCCGCCATCTATCGTACGTTCAACACCCCGCTACCGGCGTTAACGCAGGGGATTATGACCCTTGCCCATTACAGCAGTCGATGGGGATGGATGATCGGATTACTCGGCCTGGTGCTGGGGGTGACATATAGCCTGATACAGCAAAAACCGTCCTGGCTTATTCTGCGTCAGCGTTTTTTGCTGCGCTGTCCGGTTATGGGACCGCTGGTCAGGGGCCAAAAACTCACGCAGATCTTCACCGTTCTGGCGTTGACGCAAAACGCGGGAATTCCCTTTCTACAAGGTCTGGAGAGCGTAGCGGAAACCCTCGCCTGCCCTTTCTGGTCACAACGATTAGCGCAGGTACACCGAGACATCAGTGCCGGAAAACCGGTCTGGCAAGGGCTGAAAAATGCTGGAGAATTTAGTCCACTGTGTTTACAGCTGGTGAGAACCGGTGAAGCTTCCGGCTCGCTGGATGCAATGCTGCATAATTTGGCCCGGCATCATAGCGAAAACACAATGTCTCAGGCCGAGAATCTGGCTGCGCTGCTTGAGCCTGCATTGCTTGTGATTACGGGATTAATTATCGGCACGCTGGTAGTGGCGATGTATTTACCGATTTTTCATCTGGGAGATGCGATGAGCGGAATGGGGTAAATTCAGATGCCGGATGGCGGCGTAAACGCCTTATCCGGCCTACGAAAATCATGAACGTAGGCCTGATAAGCTGAGCGCCATCAGGCATTTTACAGCGTGCTATGTGTTCTTACAGGCTATTGAAAATACGGTTTTCTTGTTCCTGCACACGAATAAAGGTTGTACGTTTGGTCAACTCTTTCAGACGAGACGCACCGACGTAAGTGCAGGCAGAACGCAGACCGCCGAGGATATCACGGGCGGTATTCTCAACCGGACCTCGCAGTGGCAGCTTAACGGTTTTACCTTCAGCTGCACGGTACTGGGCAACACCACCCACGTGACGCGTCATGGCGGACTCAGAGCTCATACCGTAGAACAGCATAAATTTCTCACCGTTCTCTTCCACCACTTTACCGCCGCTTTCTTCGTGACCGGCCAGCATACCACCCAGCATGACGAAGTCTGCACCGCCGCCAAACGCTTTTGCCACGTCACCCGGCATCGTGCAACCGCCATCGCTGACAATCATACCGCCCAGACCGTGTGCAGCATCCGCACATTCGATAACCGCTGACAGCTGCGGATAGCCCACGCCGGTTTTTACTCGTGTGGTACAAACAGAACCAGGACCAATACCGACTTTGACGATATCCGCGCCAGAAAGCACCAGCTCTTCACACATTTCACCAGTCACCACATTACCGGCACAGATTGTTTTCGTCGGCCATGCTTCGCGTGCTTTCGACACAAACTGAACGAAATGCTCTGAGTAGCCATTTGCCACATCAATGCAAATGAAGTTCAGCGCAGGATTCAGCGCCAGAATTTGTTTGGTTTTTTCGAAATCGGTGTCAGATGTCCCGGTCGAAACCATCACGTGTTTGATGACATCAGCAGATGCATTCGCAACGAAAGCAGACCAGTCTTCTACGGAATAGTGTTTATGTACAGCAGTCAGAATGTCGAAAGAGGCAAGCGCGGTTGCCATGGCAAACGTTCCGACAGTGTCCATATTTGCGGCGATGATTGGCACGCCGGACCATTTCTGACCTGAATGTTTAAAGGTAAATTGACGTTCCAGCTCAACATCGGAACGGCTTTTGAGAGTAGAACGCTTAGGGCGGATAAGAACGTCTTTGAAACCTAACTTCAGATCTTCTTCGATACGCATGTGCGGATTCCTGGGGTTAATGGCGAAAAATCGAAACTCACAACTCCAGTGACGCTATCATACGCACTAATCAATACCGCGCAAGACTGCGAAATTCTCTTTTTTTACGCTACAATCCCATAAATTTACCTGGCGCAGAGTAGGTCAATCCTGCAGCAGCCTCGCCTTCGCATGCTTAACTTTTAACTGTTTGATAATCAAACTTAAACTCCAGGATCCGGATCTATGAGGTATACGGTAGCCTTAACTGGCGGTATTGGCAGTGGTAAAAGTACCGTTGCCAATGCGTTCGCTGACCTCGGAATAAACGTGATTGACGCCGATATTATTGCGCGTCAAGTTGTTGAGCCTGGTACGCCTGCCCTTAACGCGATTGCTGAACATTTTGGCAGTGAACTCATCGCCGCAGATGGCACGTTGCAACGGCGAATTTTACGTGAACGTATTTTTTCCGATCCTGATGAAAAATCCTGGCTGAACGCCCTGCTCCATCCACTGATTCAACAGGAAACTCAGCGCCAGTTTCAGCAAGCGACATCTCCTTATCTGTTATGGGTTGTCCCCCTGCTGGTTGAAAACTCACTGTACAAAAAGGCCAATCGCGTACTCGTGGTGGATGTTACTCCCGAGACCCAGCTCAGACGAACCATGCAGCGTGATGATGTGACACGCGAACATGTTGAACAAATTTTGGCAGCCCAGGCAACACGTGAAGCTCGTCTTGCCGTGGCTGACGATGTTATTGATAATAATGGCGCACCTGATGCCATCACCTCGGATGTCGCCCGCCTGCACGCGCGCTATTTGCACTGCGCGTCGCAGTTTGTCTCACAGGAAAAACCGTAATGCACACCCAGGTCCTTTTTGAACACCCTCTCAATGAGAAGATGCGTACATGGCTGCGCATTGAGTTTCTGACCCAGCAACTCTCCGTTAACTTACCCATTGCCGATTATGCAGGCGCACTGCATTTTTTTAGAAATATTGGGGATTTATTGGATGTATTTGAACGCGGCGAAGTCCGTACCGAACTCCTCAAGGAACTGGAACGACAACAGCGTAAACTTCAGGCCTGGGTTGAAGTTCCCGGCGTCGATCAAAGCAGAATAGATGCCCTGCGCCAGCAGTTAAAAAGCGCAGGCAGCGTTTTGATTTCAGCACCGCGTATTGGACAAACGCTACGTGAAGATCGCCTGATTGGTCTTGTACGCCAGCGTTTAAGTATTCCTGGTGGATGCTGCAGTTTTGATTTGCCAACTCTGCATATCTGGCTGCATCTGCCTCAGTCGCAGCGAGATGCGCAGGTTGAAAACTGGCTTGCCAGCCTGAATCCACTGACTCAGGCGCTGACGCTGGTTCTGGATTTAATCCGTAATTCGGCACCGTTCCGTAAACAAACTAGCCTGAACGGTTTTTACCAGGATAACGGTGACGATGCGGATTTGCTACGTTTGCATCTGCCGCTTGATTCACAGCTCTACCCGCAGATATCCGGTCATAAGAGCCGTTTTGCCATTCGTTTTATGCCGCTGGATAGCGAAAATGGCCAAGTACCAGAACGCCTCGATTTTGACCTGGCATGCTGTTAAGGAGTAAACATGTCTGAACAAACCATCGTCAACTGCCCAACCTGTGGTAAACCCGTCGTCTGGGGAGACGCGAGTCCGTTTCGCCCATTTTGCTGTAAACGCTGTCAGTTAATCGATTTGGGCGAATGGGCCGCAGAAGAGAAGCGTATTCCCAGCTCCGGCGACTTATCAGAAAGCGATGACTGGAGTGAAGAGCAGAAGTAATTCTGCTAAAGCGTAGGCCGGATAAGGCAACGCCGCATCCGGCATTTTTATGTCATTCTGCCGGATGACGCTGCGCTTATCAGGCCTACGAATACCGTTCATTATCCCGCAATCAGCTTGTTAATTACCGGTTCATTGGCCGGCGGAAAATCCTCTGCATTCAGTGCAGACTGCGCAACCCACTGCGCCGGTTGCCCCTCTTTACCCCATGGCTCACCTTCCCAGCTGTCGACCAGCCAGAACCACAGCGTGATGTGTCGGTCCGGGAACGCGTACTCCAGCTTTTCGAACAGCGTACTATGAACGGGTGTAATCCCGACTTCTTCCTGTAGCTCTCGAATCAGCGCCTGCTCAGGGGTTTCGCCGGCTTCAATTTTGCCACCGGGGAATTCCAGCTTATTCGCCATGTGGGCATCCGCGGCACGCTGAGTAATAAAAATCTCTTTTTGCTGATTACGAATAATCCCAACGGCAATTTGCAGTATTTTCATTTTGTTTATCCATAAAAAAGGCGCAGAATTCTGCGCCTTTTCAGTGAGTTATTTGCTTAGCTCAATCGACCATGGCACTGCTTGAATTTTTTACCGGAACCGCAAGGGCACGGATCGTTACGACCGACTTTACGATCGCCGGTCTGCGCAGCAAGTTCTTCTGCTACAGCAGATTCATCATCTTTGTGGCTCAGTTGCTGCATCTGCGCTAAACGCTCAGCATCTTCGCGACGCTGCTGCTCCATTGCTTCGACTTCTTCAGGCATACGCACCTGAACTTTGCTCAGAGTACTGATCACTTCATATTTCAGCGACTCCAGCATCGATGCAAACATAGAGAAGGATTCACGCTTGTATTCCTGCTTCGGATCTTTCTGCGCATAACCACGCAGGTGAATACCCTGACGCAGGTAGTCCATTGCTGCCAGGTGCTCTTTCCACAGGGAATCGAGGGTTTGCAGCATCACGCCTTTTTCGAAGTGGCGCATCATTTCTGCGCCCACAACCTCTTCTTTACGCTGATACACTTCAATGGCGTTAGCCAGAATACGTTCACGCAGCGTCTCTTCATGCAGCTCAGGTTCTTTATCCAGCCACTCTGAAATCGGCATCTCGAGGTCGAAATCGTTTTTCAAACGTTCTTGCAGGCCCGGAATATCCCACATTTCTTCCAGCGACTGAGGCGGAATATAGGCATCAATAGTGACTTTGAAGACGTCTTCACGGATGCTGTTAATCGTTTCGCTAACGTCAGTCACATCCAGCAGTTCGTTACGCTGGGTGTAGATGGCGCGACGCTGATCGTTGGCAACGTCATCGTATTCCAGCAGCTGTTTACGAATATCGAAGTTGCGGCTTTCTACTTTACGCTGCGCGTTGGCGATGGCTTTGGTTACCCACGGGTGCTCGATCGCTTCGCCCGGCTTCATACCCAGTTTACGCATCATTCCTGACACACGGTCAGAGGCAAAAATACGCATCAACGCATCTTCCATCGACAGGTAGAAACGAGAAGAACCCGCATCCCCCTGACGGCCAGAACGACCACGCAGCTGGTTATCGATACGACGAGATTCGTGACGTTCGGTACCTATGATGTGTAAACCACCGGAGGCTAATACCGCGTCGTGACGCACCTGCCAGTCGGCTTTAATCTGCGCGATTTGCTCTTCGGTCGGGTTCTCCAGCTCGGCAACTTCTGCCTGCCAGCTCCCGCCCAGCACGATATCCGTACCACGACCCGCCATGTTGGTGGCGATGGTCACGGCTGACGGATAACCCGCCTGTGCAACGATCGCCGCTTCGTTGGCGTGGAACTTGGCATTCAGCACGTTGTGCTTAATACCGGCTTTGGTTAGCTCGTTAGAAACCACTTCAGATTTTTCGATGGAGATAGTCCCCACCAGCACCGGCTGACCGTTAGCGGTACGCTCTTTAATATCTTCAATAATAGCCTGAATTTTTTCCGCTTCAGTCATGTACACCAGATCCGGTAAATCCTTACGGATCATCGGACGGTTGGTCGGCACGACAACGGTATCCAGTTTGTAGATAGAGCTGAACTCAAACGCTTCGGTATCCGCTGTACCGGTCATACCGGCCAGTTTTTCGTACAAACGGAAGTAGTTCTGGAAGGTAATGGATGCCAGCGTCTGGTTTTCATTCTGGATATCCACGCCTTCTTTCGCTTCAACGGCCTGGTGCAGACCATCGGACCAGCGACGGCCCTGCATGGTACGTCCGGTGTGTTCGTCGACAATGATAACTTCGCCGTCTTTCACAATGTAATCAACATCGCGAGTAAACAGGACGTGCGCGCGCAGCGCGGCGGTTACGTGATGCATCAGCATAATGTTGCCCGGAGAGTACAGTGACTCGCCTTCATCCATGATGCCTTCATTCACCAGCAGTTCTTCGATCAGTACCAGACCTCGTTCGGTCAGGTTCACCTGACGCGCCTTCTCATCGACAGAGAAGTGGCCTTCGCCCTGGAAGGTGTCAGAATCGTCTTTCTCCTGACGCACCAGATGCGGGATGATTTTGTTCACTTTTTTATACATTTCCGAGCTGTCTTCAGCCGGGCCGGAAATAATCAGCGGCGTACGCGCTTCATCGATCAGGATGGAGTCAACTTCATCCACCAGCGCATAGTGCAGTTTACGTTGAACGCGCTCTTCCGGGCTAAACGCCATGTTGTCGCGCAGGTAGTCAAAACCGTATTCGTTGTTGGTACCGTAGGTGATATCGGCGGCATAGGCTTCACGCTTAGCAGGCGCGGGCAGGCCAGACATGTTGATCCCTACGGTCATACCGAGGAATTCGAACAGTGGGCGGTTATTCTCGGCATCACGCTGTGCCAGATAGTCGTTGACGGTCACCACGTGTACGCCTTTACCGCTTAACGCGTTCAGGTATGCCGGCAGCGTCGCGGTCAGCGTTTTACCTTCACCGGTACGCATCTCAGCGATGCAGCGCTCGTTGAGTACCATGCCGCCCAGCAGCTGCACGTCGAAGTGGCGCATACCAAATACGCGTTTACTCGCTTCACGTACCACCGCGAATGCTTCAGGGATCAGGCTCTCAACGGTCGCGCCTTTTTCCAGACGCGCGCGGAACTCAGCGGTCTTCGCTTTCAGTTCATCATCGGAGAGTTTTTCCATCTCCGGTTCCATGGCATTGATGACGTTGACCACTTTGCGCATACGACGCAGTGTACGTTCGTTACGACTACCGAATACTTTCGTTAATAATTTGATTAGCATAATAAAATCTCAAACGCCCCGCAGCGCGGAGTCAAAAATTATAGTTGGAAGGTTCTTTTTTTAGCTGAGGCGTTGAGGACCGGCGCGGATCCCCTGCAGCTGGCTTATCCAGACAGGAACGCTAAACGCGGCTTGAGAAGTAAAATGGGCATACGTCACGCGACTTACGGTCGCCGGCGGATTGCCTTCCTGCGTCAGCATCGCGCTGAGCGTATTCAGTAAAGCAAGATGATGCGCCTGATTCGGCAATGGATCTTCGGCAACGGGTAACGCCTGAGGAGCCATGGCAAAAGAAAGGTGGCGGATAACCGTACGAATAGCATGCTGATGCCAGTAATCGACGGTAAAATTCGGGCGACGATTGCTCGCCTCCAGCAACGCCAATTGGCTAAAGTTGACCTTAGCTGATTGATCGTGATTACGGGTGGTCGCCTTGGCGGGGGTATTCGGTTCAGCGGCATTACCGATCGCGGGCAGGCCAAAACTCGCCGCGACCATCCCCAATAAGAGATGCGGCCAGAAGTACCGTCTGCCTAACTGTCGCCAGCGCGTCAGTATTCCACTCACGTTTTTGCCACCTGATATACCCTGCATTTGGGGTTATAAATTCAAAACGATTTTTGCGCACGGATCTTATCATTAAAGCGACCGCTCCACAGCAGTAATGACAACCCGCCATGGGAAAATATGCTCAACAAAGCAGCGATCGCACACTATTTTAACGTTACGGCAGGGAAAAGTTTGCGTTGAGAAAGGCTACGTTAGTGAGTATATAAAAAAAACGACTGGCTTACCTGGCCGGAGAGAGTACCAGATTTACCAGTCGAATTTTGCGACAACGGGTGTCGTTACGCCAGTACGGTCGAAGGTGCTTTGAACGCCAGCGGCAGTTCTGCATCGTCCTGGAAGGTCACAAATTCCCAAGCTTCCTGTTTTGCCAGGACAGCCTGCAACAATTTATTATTCAATGCATGACCGGATTTATACGCGGTGAATGCACCAATAATGTTGTGACCACACATGAACAAGTCACCAATCGCGTCGAGCATTTTGTGACGAACGAATTCATCTTCAAAACGCAGGCCGTCTTCGTTCAATACGCGATAATCGTCAACAACGATGGCACAATCGAAGCTACCGCCCAGGCACAGGCCACGGGACTGCAGATATTCGATATCACGCATGAAGCCGAAAGTACGCGCACGGCTAATCTGGCGCATAAACGCATCCGCAGAGAAGTTCATCGCATAGCGCTGGGTGCTGGAATCAATCGCCGGATGGTTAAAGTCGATGGTAAAGTCCAACGAGAAACCATTGTACGGTTTGAATTCAGCCCACTTGTCGCCATCTTCGACACGAACGGTCTCTTTGATGCGTACAAATTTTTTGGCGCAGTTCAGTTCTTCAATACCTGCGTCAAGCAGCAGGTAAACGAACGGAGCAGCACTGCCATCCATGATCGGGATTTCCGGGGCATTAACCTCAATAACGATGTTATCGATGCCTAAGCCCGCCAGAGCAGCGTTGAGGTGCTCAACGGTTGAAATCCGTACATCATGCTCATTGACCAGACACGTACAGAGCATGGTATCACGCACAGATTTGGCATCGGCCGGGAAATCTACCGGAGGATTCAAGTCGGTGCGACGATAGATGACCCCGGTGTTGGCCGGCGCAGGGCGTAATGTCAGGGTGACTTTTTTGCCGGTATGCAAACCGACGCCAGTCGCCTGAACGATACGTTTAAGAGTCCTTTGTTTGATCATCGTATAATCTCGCCAAATTACCTATCCAACCGAAGTGTACTATACATTCGGTGGGCCAGTTTAGCACAAAGAGGCACAATTCCCAAATTCCAGCTAATTCTTAATCAGCTTGCTTACGCAGGAATGCGGGGATATCCAGATAATCCGGCTCTTTGGTGGTCTGCGGCGTATTGTCGTTGACCACTTTTGCTACCGGTTTCTGCTCTTGCGTCAACGGCGCCATACCGTGCTGCTGGTAACGATCCATTACCGGCTGCTGTACCTGCTTGTTGGTCACCAGAGTGATTTCCGGACGCTTGTCCATACCAATTCCAGTGGCCACCACGGTGACGCGCAGTTCGTCGTTCATATCCGGGTCCAGAGAGGTACCGATAACCACGGTCGCGTTATCCGAAGCAAATGCACGGATGGTGTTGCCCACGGTTTCGAACTCATCCAGACGCAGGTCGAAGCCCGCAGTGATGTTGACCAGCACGCCGCGTGCGCCAGACAGATCGATGTCTTCCAGCAGCGGAGAAGAGATCGCCATTTCAGCGGCTTCTTCTGCACGGTCTTCACCGCTCGCCACGCCAGATCCCATCATCGCGTAGCCCATTTCGGACATCACGGTGCGTACGTCTGCAAAGTCAACGTTCATCAGACCCGGACGGGTGATCAGCTCAGCGATACCCTGAACCGCGCCTTTCAGCACGTCGTTCGCCGCGCCAAACGCGTCCAGCAGTGAAATACCGCGACCCAATACTTTCAGCAGTTTGTCGTTCGGGATAGTGATCAGAGAGTCCACATGTTTGGACAGCTCGGTGATACCCTGCTCCGCGAATGCCATACGCTTCTTGCCTTCAAAGTTGAAAGGCTTAGTCACGACAGCAACGGTCAGAATACCTAAATCTTTTGCTACTTCAGCAACCACTGGCGCTGCACCGGTACCGGTACCGCCGCCCATGCCTGCTGCGATGAACACCATGTCTGCGCCGTCAAGCGCTGCACGCAGAGCTTCACGATCTTCATCAGCCGCATTGCGACCGACTTCCGGGTTTGCACCCGCGCCCAGACCTTTGGTAATACCGCTACCAATCTGAATGGTCTGTCCAACCGCAGTCTTACGCAACGCCTGAGCGTCGGTATTCACCGCGAAGAATTCAACACCTTCGATGCGCTCGCGCACCATGTGTTCAACGGCATTACCGCCGCCGCCACCGACGCCGATGACTTTAATCACCGCGTCGTTGGTTAGTTCCATAGGTTCAAACATAGTTTCTCTCTCCGTTTTACACTTCATCCTTCAAGCCGCCTCTTTGTTGGCTGCCTTCACTCACTCCCGTCACATAGTAAACTATGCTCCAGGTGATTCGCTCAGTTGCCGCCGCGATGCAACTTGAATGATGTTGTGTATGTGCCTGTCGCCTGAGACCGTAATTGTTGCCGGTCTCATAAAAATTAAAACTCTTTTCGCAGCCAACTGTTGAGTCGTTTGATCCACGATCCAACCGATGCTGTTACACGTTTTTCAACTTCAGCCTCACCACTCAAATGGGATTCTTTCCCGTAGTGAAGCAACCCCACTGCCGTTGAATAATACGGCTCTTGGGCATAATCTGTCAGACCGGTAATGTTCAGCGGTGCACCAATTCGCACCTGCGTGTGGAACACGCGTTGAGCGCAGGCCGCAAGGCCTTCAATTTGTGCCGCACCACCGGTTAATACAATCCCCGCCGCCAGATGATGTTTCACACCCTGCTGGCGAAGCTGTTCCTGTAATTGCAAAATCTCTTCGTTGACCAGGTTGAGCAGCTCGGTATAACGCGGCTCAATCACCTCTGCCAGGGTCTGACGCTGCAGACTGCGCGGCGGACGACCGCCCACGCTTGGCACCTCAACGCTTTCATCTTTACCGACGATAGATCCCAGCGCGCAGCCATGGCGCACTTTGATGGCTTCGGCATCGCTCGGCGGCGTACCAAAGGCATACGCGATATCGCTGGTTACCACATTCCCTGCGTAAGGGATCACTTTGGTGTGGCGCAACGCGCCGCCAGTATAAACGGCGATATCCATTGTACCACCACCAATATCGACTACGCAGACACCCAGCTCACGTTCGTCTTCCGTCAAGACAGAATAACTGGCTGCCAACCCGGCAAATATGAGTTGGTCAACTTTCAGGCCACAACGTTCAACAGCTTTAACAATATTCTTCGCCATGTCGTTGTGGCAGGTAATCAGATGCACTTTAGCCTGCATGCGTACGCCGGAAAGCCCTACCGGATTTTTAATGCCTTCCTGGTAGTCAATGGCGTATTCCTGCGGAATGACATGCAGAACACGATGCTCATCGCGTACGCGTACGGATTTCGCCGTATGCACCACGTTCTCTACGTCTTCCTGTGTCACTTCCTCTTCGGAAATGGGCACCATACCAATTTCATTCTGACAGCTAATATGTTTACCAGAAAGCGCCAGATACACCGAGGAAATCTGGCAATCCGCCATCAGTTCAGCCTGGTCAATGGCGCGCTGTACGCATTTCACCACTGACTCAAGGTCATTCACCCCGCCTTTATCCATACCTCGCGATGGGCAACTGCCCACGCCAATGATATTGACCATACCGTCGGGCAGAACTTCCCCTACTAAAGCGGCTACCTTCGCGGTGCCTATCTCCAGTCCAACTACCAGTTTTCTGTCCGTCGCCTTGATCATTGTTGTTCTGCCTGTGCCTGATTCTGTTGCTGATTAGATTCCTCAGGAGGCAAGGGAACCCAGCCTACTGCCGCTCCTGAGTCATAACGCAAATCAACGTAGCTAATCCTTTTGCCATCGGTTTGCGCCTGCTGCTGTAAAACCGGGTAGAGTTCCACAAAGCGAGCCAAACGTTTAATCGTGTCGCCCCTGCCCAGATTCAGCTTAATATCGTTATTCAGCGTCAACTGCCAGGAACGACGCGCGGTCATTGCCGCTTCCTTCAGGGTGAATCTGTCCTTAGCCAGCACCTGCCCCATATCGCGGAACCCTTGCAGCACTTCACTTGCGCTACCTTCCGGGCCATACAACATCGGTAATACCTGCTTGTTGGAGCGCCCCGTCGGTATGCTGAACGTATTTCCGTCTGCATCGACCATATGCTGATCATTCCAACGCGCTATTGGCACATATTCAACCAGATGAATCTTCAATTCATCAGGCCATTGCTTCCTGACGCTCGCCTGTTTAATCCATGGCAGGCGTTCAATCTGGCTCTGGATGATGTTGACATCCTGAGTCATAAAGGTTCCTGGTGCGCCCAGCGCCAGGATGGACTGACGAATATCATCGTTGCGCGTGTAGTGACGCTCGCCGGTCAAAACCAGTTTTGACAACGGCAAACGCTGCGCATCTTCCATCCATCCCAACACTACCCAGCCGCTGACAAACACGGTGCACAGCACTGTCAGCAGGAAAATAATTCCTGCAAGACGCGTTCCATTGTTGCGGCGTGAGGAGAGAGCTTCTTCTTCATCATCACCGTTTCGCGTGTTCAGCGCAGCCTGCGACATATCAGTCCGCCAACTCCAAAATTCGTACCACCAACTGCGAGAAGCTCAGGCCCGCCTGACGTGCCGCCATCGGCACCAGGCTGTGGCTGGTCATACCCGGAGAGGTATTCGCTTCCAGCAGATAAAACTGGTCATCACTGTCCAGCATGACGTCAATGCGACCCCACCCCTTACAGCCCAGCGCGGTCCATGCTTTCAGGACTAACGCCTGTAAAGCAGCCTCTTGTTCAACTTCCAGACCAGCAGGGCAGAAATATTGTGTCTCATCAGACAGATACTTCGCCTCATAATCATAGAAGGTTCCGGCCGGTTGGATACGTATTGACGGTAAAATTTCTTCGCCAAGTATTGCAACGGTAAATTCCGGGCCACTCAGCCATTTTTCAATCAGTACTTCTTCATCATGCTGAAAAGCCAATGCTAATGCAGCCTGCAAAGCATTTTCTTCTTCAACTTTTGACATCCCAACGCTGGAGCCTTCGCGGCTTGGCTTCACAATCAGCGGCAAGCCTAACGCAGAAATCTGCGTAACCACTTCATCGCTAAGCCCTTTTTCAAACTCAGCGCGGGTCAACGCCACCCATGGTGCAACAGGTAGCCCTGCCCCCTGCCACAGCAGCTTGCTGCGCAGTTTATCCATTGAGATAGCGGAAGCCATCACACCACTCCCGGTATAGGGCAAGCCTATCAACTCCAGCATGCCCTGCAAGGTACCATCTTCCCCACCACGGCCGTGCAGTGCAATAAACACCTTCTGAAAACCCATTGATTTCAGAAGCGTGACATCGACCTCTTTTGGGTCAACCGGGTGCGCATCCACGCCGACTTCGCGTAAACCGGCTAGCACCGCTGCGCCTGAATTCAACGACACTTCTCGTTCTGCGGAGGTTCCGCCCAACAGGACCGCGATTTTATCAGCCATGTTGCTCTTCCTCCGGGTTTTGCGGCTTCAGTTTGATTTCAGCTAAGGAACGCGCGATTTTGCCGATATTTCCAGCGCCCTGCACCAAAATCAGATCGTTACCCGTTAACACCGATGCCAGCATTTCAGCCACCTGTGCCGGATCGGACACCAGGATCGGGTCAACCTTGCCACGGCCACGAATGGTACGGCACAGCGAACGGCTGTCAGCCCCCGGGATCGGCGTTTCACCTGCGGCATACACGTCCAGCATCAACAGCGCGTCAACCTGTGTCAGGACGTTAGCAAAGTCATCGTACAGATCGCGGGTACGCGTATAGCGGTGCGGCTGGAACAGCATCACCAGATTTTTGTCCGGCCAGCCCGCACGTGCAGCTTTGATCGTGGCATCCACTTCCGTCGGGTGATGCCCGTAGTCATCCACCAACATTGCGCTACCGGCTTTACCGTTGACGGGCTCCAGCGGGAATTCACCAAGGAAGTCAAAACGACGCCCAGTACCCTGGAAACTTTCCAGCGCGCGCAGAATAGCGTCGTCCTCAATACCCTCTTCGGTCGCTACCGCAACCGCGGCTGCCGCGTTCAGCGCATTGTGACGGCCTGGCGCATTTAACGTAACGCGCAGATCGGCCATCCCCTGACGCAACAGCGTAAAGTGACCCTGCGGGCCAATCTGCTGGTAATCTTCTATGCGTACGTCAGCATCATCGCTGAAACCATAGGTTGTAGTCTGACGACCGACGCGCGGTAACAATTCACGGATCACCGGATCGTCAACGCACATCACTGCACGACCATAAAACGGCAGGTTATGCAGGAAATTAATAAACGTCTGCTTTAAATTTTCGAAGTCGCCCTGGTAGGTATCCATGTGGTCAGCTTCGATATTGGTGACAATCGCCACCATCGGCTGCAAATGCAGGAACGACGCATCGCTCTCATCCGCTTCCGCAATTAAATAACGGCTATGGCCTAAGCGCGCATGTACGCCCGCCGCCTTCACCAGCCCACCGTTGACAAACGTCGGATCCAGCCCTGCTTCTGCGTAAATGCTGGAGACCATCGCGGTGGTCGTGGTTTTACCGTGCGTCCCGGCAATGGCGATACCATGACGAAAACGCATTAACTCAGCCAGCATCTCTGCGCGACGAATCACCGGAATACGCGCTTCATGCGCCGCCACAATTTCCGGGTTATCCGCAGAAATGGCGCTGGACACCACCACCACGCTCGCATCACGCACGTTTTCCGGGCGATGGTTGAAGAAAATCGTCGCGCCCAGATTACTCAGCTGTTGCGTGACCGGATTCGGCGCTAAGTCAGAACCGCTGATCTGATACCCTTCATTGGCCAAAACTTCGGCAATACCACCCATACCAGCACCACCGATGCCGACAAAGTGAATGTGCCGAACGCGACGCATTTCGGGCACGATGGAACGCAGTTTTGCCAATTGTTGTGTATTCATTCTTTAGCCATTAACTTCTCAGTTCATGCGATGCAAAAGGCATCGCCACAATTACGCCCGGGCAGCCCGGCTCACTGCATTTGCAACCCATTCGGTGGAATTCGGTATGGATGCATTGCGAGCACGTTCTGCCATGGTTAATAAGGTTTCTCGCGACCACCCTTCAAGGGTGCTGGCGACGGCATCCACAGTAAACTGCGGCTGCTCTAAAATTTTGGCGGCGCCCGCTTTTTCCAGCGGCAACGCATTCCAGTACTGCTGTCGGTCTTTATGCTGGAACGGCACAAAAATCGCTGGCAGGCCCGCTGCTGCGATCTCGCTCACCGTTAGCGCGCCGGAGCGACAAACCACCACATCTGCCCACGCATAGGCTGCGGCCATATCATCAATAAATTCGGTGACCTTATGCTGCGGCTGTCCGGCATCAACATAGGCCTGTTCCACGGTCTGCTGTGCGCCTTTACCGCTCTGATGCCAGATAGTCACCGCGTCGCCAAGCTTTGCAGCAACCTGCGGCAGCGTTTGGTTCAGCACGCGCGCGCCCTGAGACCCCCCGACCACCAGCACGCGAACCGGACCTTCACGTCCAGCCAGGCGTTCTTCAGGTAATGGCAGCGCCAGCACATCGGTACGTACCGGGTTGCCCACCACTTCCGCATCCGGGAAGGCACCGGGAAACGCCTGCATCACCGTCGTGGCAATCTTTGACAGCCATTTATTGGTTAAGCCTGCGATGCCGTTCTGCTCGTGCAGCACGACCGGAATACCTAATGACCAGGCCGCCAGACCACCGGGGCCCGAGACATAACCGCCCATCCCCAGCACCACGTCAGGTTTAAACTGCTTCATGATGGCGCGAGCCTGGCGCCAGGCGTTAAAAATACGCGCGGGAGCGGCCAGCAGTGCGTTGAGGCCCTTGCCACGCAAACCGGAGATGCGAATAAAATCAATGTCAATGCCATGCTTCGGCACTAAGTCCGCTTCCATACGATCGGCGGTGCCCAGCCAACGAACCTGCCAGCCCTGGGCCATTAAATGGTGCGCAACCGCCAGTCCCGGGAACACATGCCCGCCGGTACCGCCTGCCATCACCATTAACCGCTTCGGTTGACCACTCATCGTGCACCTCGTGTAAACGCCTGTGCTTTTTCCAGACGCGTTTCATAATCAATACGTAACAAAAACATGATGGCCGTCGACATGATCAACAGACTTGAACCACCATAACTAATCAGCGGCAGCGTCAGACCTTTCGTGGGCAGCATACCTGCCGCAGCCCCAACGTTAACCAGTGCCTGAAAACTAAACCAAACCCCAATCGAGCAGGCTAAAAAGCCTGAAAAGCGGTGGTCAATTTCCAGCGCTTTACGGCCAATCGACATCGCGCGAAAAGCGACGAAGAATACCATTAAAAGTGCCAGTACCACACCGATATAACCCAGTTCTTCCCCAATAATGGCGAAGATAAAGTCAGTGTGCGCTTCCGGCAAATACTCCAGTTTTTGTACCGAATTCCCCAGCCCCTGCCCCCAAATCTCACCACGACCAAAGGCCATCAGGGATTGCGTCAGCTGGTAGCCGCTACCAAACGGATCCTCCCAGGGGTTCCAGAAAGAGGTTACGCGACGGATACGATACGGTTCGGCGAGGATCAGCAGCACCACCGCCGAGATCCCCATGCCGATGATAGCGATGAACTGCCACAATTTTGCACCAGCCAGAAACAGCATCGCCAGCGTGGTAACAAACAGCACCACCACCGTACCGAGGTCAGGCTGCGCCAGCAGTAGCACCGCCAGCACCAGGATTACGCCCATCGGTTTTAAGAAGCCGCGCAGGTTGTTACGCACCTCATCCACCTTACGTACCAGGTAGTTGGCGAGATAACAGAACAGCGACAGCTTGGTAAATTCCGCCGGCTGAATACGCAGCGGGCCCAGTGCAATCCAACGTGATGCCCCGTTAACCGAGCTGCCTACCACCAGTACGATCAGCAACATGATGATCGAGGCGATCAACATGGTGGTGCTGTACTTTTGCCAGAATTCCATCGGCAGACGTAGCGTGACCATCGCCAGACAGAACGCCAAGAAGATATACAGCGCATCACGTTTGGCGAACAGGAAAGGATCGCCCGCCAGACGTTGCCCAACGGGCATTGACGCCGATGTCACCATCACAAAACCAATCGCTGCCAGACCAAACGTCAGCCACAGCAACATGCGGTCATACATGATCAGGCTGTCCGCGTCTTTATCACGCGACGCCATCACCCAGCCTTTAAGCGCCGCGAAGATCCACGCCAGGACACCCCATCCCGGTATGCGCGGCATTCTCAGACGAGGGAGAGATAAACGCATCAACCCAACTCCTTCGCCAGGCGGGTAAAGACATCGCCACGCTGCTCAAAGTTTTTAAACTGGTCGAGGCTGGCGCAGGCCGGCGACAGCAACACCATATCGCCCGGTTTAACGCGCGGCGCGAGCAGACGCATCGCCTGCTCCATGGTTTCAGTTTGCTCGGCAACGTCTGGTCGCAGAGCGGCAAGCTGCGCCCCATCGCGACCAAAACAGTACAGACGAATACGATCGCCAACCAGATAACGACTGAGCGGAGAAAAATCAGCGGATTTCCCGTCCCCGCCCAGCAGCAGATGCAGCGTGCCGTCAACGTGCAGGCCATTCAGCGCCGCTTCAGTACTGCCGACGTTGGTGGCTTTAGAATCGTTAATCCAGCGTACGCCGTTATGTTCCAGCACAACCTGAAAACGATGCGCCAGTCCGGTAAAGGTGGTTAGCGCTTTCAGACTGGATGCCCGCGGCAGGCCCGCAGCATCCGCCAGCGCCAGCGCTGCCAGAGCGTTGGTATAGTTATGCTGACCGGAAAGCGTCATCTCTTTCACGTTCAGCACTTTTTCGCCCTTCACGCGCAGCCAGGTTTCGCCCTGCTGACGATTCAGGTGATAGTCACCCATATTGATGCCAAAGCTCACGCAGCGTTCATCAGCCCCGCGAACCGGCATCGTCAGCGCATCATCGGCGTTAACCACGCACACTTTCGCGTTCTCATAGACGCGCAGTTTCGCTGCACGGTACTGCTGCAACCCAAACGGGTAGCGATCCATATGATCTTCAGTCACGTTCAGAATAGTGGCCGCCACAGCCTGCAGGCTGGAGGTGGTTTCCAGCTGGAAGCTGGATAGCTCCAGAACGTACAGCTCGCGTTCAGCATCCAGCAGCATCAACGCAGGCAAACCAATATTACCGCCGACGCCGACATTCACCCCGGCCGCTTTCGCCATTTCACCGACCAGCGTGGTGACGGTGCTTTTACCGTTAGAACCGGTAATCGCCACGATCGGTGCCTGCGCTTCGCGACAGAACAGCTCAATGTCACCCACAATTTCAATACCAGCATCAGCGGCCGCGCTCAGCGCTGGATGCGCCAGGGCAATACCTGGGCTGGCGACGATCAGATCGGCGGCCAGCAGCCAGTCATCATTCAGGCTGCCAACATGGCGCTCAACCGCTTCCGGTAATTTATCCAGCCCCGGTGGCGTCGTGCGGGTATCCATCACCCGCGGCGTAACGCCACGCGCGAGGAAAAAATCCACACAGGACAGCCCAGTCAGCCCCAGACCGATAATGACGATTTTTTTACCCTGGTAATCAGCCATGATTAACGTACCTTCAGCGTTGCCAGGCCAATCAGCACCAGCATCAGCGAAATAATCCAGAAGCGCACGATCACGCGCGGCTCCGGCCAGCCTTTCAATTCATAGTGGTGGTGGATCGGCGCCATACGGAAGATGCGCTGTCCGCGCAGCTTGAAGGAGCCAACCTGCAGAATCACCGACAGGGTTTCCACCACAAACACACCGCCCATAATCACCAGCAGGAATTCCTGGCGCAACAGCACGGCAATAATGCCCAGTGCGCCACCCAGTGCCAGCGAACCGACGTCGCCCATAAAGACCTGCGCCGGATAAGTGTTAAACCACAGGAAGCCTAATCCTGCCCCGACAATCGCCGTGCAGACGATCACCAACTCCCCCGCATGGCGTAAATACGGAATATGCAGATAGTTGGCAAAGTTCATGTTCCCGGTCGCCCACGCCACCAGCGCAAAGCCAGCAGCAACAAACACGGTCGGCATAATAGCCAGGCCATCAAGGCCGTCGGTCAGGTTGACCGCATTGCCGGTACCGACGATCACGAAGTAGGCCAGCAGAACGTAGAACAGGCCCAACTGCGGCATGACGTCTTTAAAGAACGGCACCACCAGCTGCGTGGCGGGCGTATCTTTGCCCACCAGATACAGCGCGAAGGCCACACCTAGTGCAATCACCGACATCCAGAAGTACTTCCAGCGGGCGATCAGGCCTTTGGTGTCTTTACGCACCACTTTGCGGTAGTCATCGACAAAACCGATAATGCCGTAACCCACCAGCACCACCAGCACGCACCAGACGTACGGGTTAGATGGGTAGGCCCACAGCAGAACGGAGATAACAATCGCGGTGAGGATCATAATGCCGCCCATGGTCGGCGTACCGCGCTTGCTGAAATGCGATTCTGGGCCGTCGTTACGCACAACCTGACCAAAAGACATTTTTTGCAGACGGGCGATCATGCGCGGGCCCATCCACAACGAGATGAACAGCGCGGTCAGCAGGCTGACGATGGCGCGAAACGTCAGATAAGAGAAGACGTTAAAGCCGGAATAATATTTGACCAAATGTTCGGCCAGCCAAACTAACATGTTGCATTCTCCTGTAATGCGCGTACTACCTCTTCCATAGCGGCACTACGTGAACCTTTCACTAAAATCGTCATCACCTGATGCTCAGCAATCAATGTCTTAAGATGCGCGGCCAGCGCGGGTTTATCCGCAAAATGTTCGCCAACACCGCTGGCATCGCTGATTGCCTGACTCAGTTTCCCTGTACTCAATACGCGGTCGATACCCGCCGCCTTCGCAGCCTCTCCTACCTGTATGTGACAGGCTTCGCTTTCCGCGCCAAGTTCTGCCATATCGCCCACCACCAGCACGCGATAGCCCGGCATTTCAGACAACACCTGTACCGCGGCGGTCATCGAACCGACGTTGGCGTTATAGGAGTCATCCAGCAGCAGCTGATTTTCGGCGAGCGGGATAGGGAACAGGCGTCCCGGCACTGCGTGTAAATCTTTCAGGCCGGTTTTAACCGCCTCATGCGTCGCGCCAACCGCCATAGAGAGCGCGGTGGCAGCCAGGGCATTGGCAATGTTGTGACGCCCCGGTAACGGCAGCAAAACATCAATGCTGCCCGTCGGCGTGTGCAGCGTAAACTCGGTGCCGTGTGACGTAACATGAATGTTGGTAGCAGAAAAGTCGCTGTTGGCCGCATTCGGCGAGAAGCGCCAGACGGTGCGATCGCCAATAATGCTCTGCCAGTTCAGCCAGTCGTTGTTATCGGCATTCATAATGGCGATACCGTTTTCCGCCAGGCCGGTAAAGATTTCGCCTTTTGCTTTGGCGACACCCGCCAGAGAACCAAACCCTTCCAGGTGAGCCGCCGCCAGGTTATTCACCAGCGCCGCTTCCGGTCGAGTTAATCCGACGGTCCAGGCAATCTCGCCCTGGTGGTTGGCACCAAGCTCAATCACCGCATAGTCATAATCGTTGTTCAGTCGCAGCAGCGTCATTGGTACGCCGATGTCGTTGTTCAGATTGCCCGCAGTGTATAACGTGTTCCCACACTGGCTGAGAATCGCGGCTGTCATCTCTTTGACAGAGGTTTTACCGGATGAACCGGTCAGTGCCACCACGCGGGCCGGAACCTGAGCGCGCACCCACGCCGCCAGCTCGCCAAACGCCAGGCGTGTGTCCTTCACAATCACCTGCGGCAGAGAAACATCCAGCGGGCGACTGACCAGCAGCGCTCCCGCCCCGTTCTCCTTCGCCGTTTCGGCAAAATCATGGGCATCGAAGCGTTCGCCTTTCAGCGCTACAAACAGGCAACCCGACGTGACTTTACGCGTATCGGTGGTCACCGCATCAAGGGTCAGATCGCCCCCTTTCAGTTCGCCACCGAGGATCTCCGCCAACTGGCTGAGCGTTACGCTAATCATGCGATCACCCCCAGCAAACGAGCGGCCGTCACGCGGTCAGAATAGTCGAGGCGATGCGCGCCGACGATCTGGTAATCTTCGTGGCCTTTACCGGCCACCAGCACAACGTCGTTTTCTTTCGCCTGCATAATGGCGTTGGTGACCGCTTCAGCACGACCTTCCATCACCTTCGCGTGCCCGGCATCCAGCATACCTGCCAGAATGTCGTTAATGATGGCGCGTGGCTCTTCAGTGCGCGGGTTGTCATCAGTGACCACCACAATATCCGCGAACTCTTCCGCGATGGCGCCCATCAGCGGACGCTTGCCTTTGTCACGATCGCCGCCGCAGCCAAAGACGCACCACAGCTTACCGGTGCAGTGCAGACGTGCCGCCTGCAGCGCTTTTTCCAGCGCATCCGGCGTGTGGGCATAATCCACCACCACCGTTGTTTTGCCCGGCGCACTGAACACTTCCATACGCCCGCAAACTGGCTGCAGACGTGCCGCCGTTTTCAGTAAATCCGCTAACGGGTACCCTAATGCCAGCAGCGTTGCCAGTGCCAGCAGCAGATTACTGACGTTGAAGGCGCCCATCAGGCGGCTTTCAATTTCACCGTCACCCCAGGACGAGGTAAAGCGGATCGTCGCGCCGCTGTCGTGATAATTCACCTCAACCGCTTTCAGCCAACGACCGTGGCAGTTCGGGTTAATATGGTCTTCCATCGAAACGGCGACCGCATCCGGCAATTTTGCCAGCCAACGGCGACCGACTTCATCATCTGCATTGACGATGGCCTGACCGCAATGGTGCGTGGAGTACAGCAGCCACTTCGCGGCTTCGTAATGTTCCATATCGCCGTGATAGTCGAGATGGTCACGGCTTAAGTTGGTAAATACCGACGCGGCAAACTTCAACGCTGCCACGCGATGCTGAACCAGACCGTGGGATGACACTTCCATCGCACCTAACGTGGCACCCTGCTCAACCAGCCCCGCCAGCACATGCTGGACGTCAACGGCTGAACCGGTGGTATTTTCGGTCGGGATCACTTTGCCCAGCAGGCCATTGCCAACGGTCCCCATTACGGCGCTGGTTTCGCCCAACAGCTGGCTCCACTGCGCCAGCAGTTGGGTGGTCGTGGTTTTCCCGTTGGTGCCGGTGACCCCCACCAGACGCATAGTGTCAGAAGGCTCGTGGTAAAAGCGGCCCGCCAGTGCTGATAAACGTTCGTTAAGCTGGCTCAGATAGATAACCGGTACGCCGTGCATTTCACGGATTTCACCGTCGGTTGCCTCATCTTTTGCCTCTGCAATAATGGCAGCCACACCTTGCGCTATCGCCTGCGGGATATATCGACGCCCGTCCGCCTGATGACCTACCACTGCCACAAAGAGATCGCCCGATGCAGCCACACGGCTGTCGAGCGTCATCTCCCGCAGTGCTCGCTCCGGTGCACCCGGCACCCATGGAGCAAGAAGGTCGCGCAAATTACGATCTGCCACCTGTCGCCTCGCCTTGATTATTCACAAAATCACTTTTATCGCTCGTTGTCAGCGCATCCGGCTCGATGTTCATGGTGCGCAGTACGCCGCCCATGATGGCACCGAAGACCGGCGCGGAAACGGCGCCACCGTAGTATTTACCCGCCTGCGGATCGTTGATAACAACCACCAGCGCGAAGCGCGGCTGACTCGCAGGCGCAACGCCTGCGGTATAAGCAATGTATTTGTTGATGTAGCGACCATCCGGCCCTACTTTTTTCGCCGTACCGGTTTTAATGGCGATGCGATAGCCTTTAATCGCCGCCTTCACGCCGCCGCCGCCGGGCAGCGCCACGCTTTCCATCATATGAACGACGGTACGTACGGTAGATTCCGGGAAGATACGCTCACCCGGAACAGGAGGATCAACTTTGGTAATCGACAGCGGGCGATAAACGCCATAGCTGCCGATCGTTGCGTAGACTCGCGCTAACTGTAACGGGGTTACCATTAGCCCATAGCCGAAAGAGAAGGTGGCCCTCTCTATGTCAGACCACCGTTGTTTTTGAGGATATAAGCCACTGCGTTCTCCGACCAACCCCAAATTGGTCGCTTTTCCCAGCCCAAAACGTGAGTAAGTATCTACTAACGCTGAGGACGGCATCGCTAACGCCAGTTTGGAAACACCGACGTTACTCGACTTCTGTAGTACCCCGGTCAGGGTCAATTCGCTATAACGCGCCACGTCTTTGATTTCGTGGCCATTAATTCGATAGGGAATGGTGTTCAGCACGGTGTTTTCACGCACCACGCCGCGCTGCAGTGCCGTCATCACCACCATCGGTTTAACCGTTGAGCCCGGTTCAAATACGTCAGTGATGGTACGGTTACGCATGACATCTTTTTGCGTACCGGAGAGATTGTTTGGGTTGTAGGATGGGCTATTCGCCATCGCCAGCACTTCGCCGGTGTTGACGTCTACCAACACGGCGCTACCTGATTCCGCTTTGTTAAACGCGACGGCGTTGTTCAGTTCGCGATAGACCAGTGCCTGCAAGCGCTCATCAATACTCAGCGCCAGGTTATGTGCCGCCTGACTGTCTGTTGAAGAAATATCTTCAATCACGCGGCCATAGCGGTCTTTACGCACCACGCGCTCGCCCGGCTGACCGGTGAGCCATTTATCAAAACTCTTCTCAACGCCTTCAATGCCCTGGCTGTCGACGTTGGTAAAACCGATGAGGTGAGCGGTCACTTCCCCGGAAGGATAGTAACGGCGGGATTCTTCGCGCAGATGAATCCCCGGCAGCTTGAGTTTTTTGATGTAGTCGGCCATGTCAGGGTTGACCTGGCGTGCGAGGTAGATAAAACGCCCTTTCGGGTTGGCATTGATGCGAGAAGCCAGTTGGTCGAGCGGGATGTTCAGCGCAGTCGACAGTGCTCGCCAGCGTTCGCCAACGCTTACGCCACCCGCATCATGCACTTCTTTCGGATCGGCCCAGATGGCCTTCACCGGTACGCTCACCGCCAGCGGACGGCCGGAACGGTCGGTAATCATGCCACGTGACGTGGAGACTTCCTGGACGCGCAAGGAGCGCATGTCGCCCTGACGCACCAGCATGTCAGGCGCAATAATTTGCAGCCACGCAACGCGTCCCAGCAGGAAGCACAGCGCCAGCAAAATACAGCCGCACAGTAACGCAAAACGCCAACTGATAAAGTTGGCTTGTTCTTCCTGGCGTTTTGGTTTGAGCGTCTTTGCCGCTGCTTTCATGCGTCGCGTTTATCCTTATTTTTGTACAACGATATTTTCTTGTGAGGGATCGACATGCTGCAACTGCAGCTTTTCCGTTGCGATCCGTTCAACACGGCTATGGTCACCGAGAGCGTTCTCTTCGAGGATCAGGTTACGCCATTCGATATCCAGTGCATCGCGTTCCAGAACTAACTGTTCACGCTGTGCGGTCAGTAACCGCGTATGGTGCGCGGTCGTCACGACGGTGACCGCCGTCAAAATAATGCAAATGAACAGGCAGAGTGGCAGCTTCCCGAACCGCAAAAGATCGTCACCGATCACGCCAGGCAAAGCATGGCGCTCGTTACTTCCTATCGATCCTTTAACTTTGCTGAGGGCTTCTGTCACTCTGCTGATCATGCGTTCGTCCTCTCTGCAATGCGCAGAACTGAACTACGGGCACGAGGATTTTCTGCGACCTCTTCTTCACCCGGCATCAACTTGCCTAATGCTCTCAACTCACGGCCGCCCAGCTTTTGGATCTGCGCTTCGGTCATCGGGATCCCCGCCGGAACCTGAGGACCACGACTTTGTTCGCGCATAAAGCGCTTCACAATACGGTCTTCAAGCGAGTGGAAACTGATGACAGAAAGGCGACCACCTGGAGCCAGCACGCTGAGCGAGCTTTTTAGCGCCTGCTCTATCTCCTCCAGTTCACTGTTCACCCAAATGCGCACCGCCTGGAAGGTACGGGTCGCGGGATGTTTGAATTTGTCTTTTACCGGCATGGCCGCCGCAATGACTTCCGCCAGTTGTTTGGTGCGGGTCATCGGTTCAACGCGGTTACGCTCGACAATGGCGCGAGCAATGCGTTTGCCAAAGCGTTCTTCGCCAAAGGTTTTAATGACCCAGGCAATATCCGCTTCATCTGCCGTTTGCAGCCACTCGGCGGCTGACTGGCCGCGCGTTGGGTCCATACGCATGTCCAACGGACCGTCACGCATAAACGAAAAGCCGCGCTCCGCATCGTCTAATTGCGGAGAAGAGACGCCAAGATCGAGAAGGATGCCATCGATCTTACCGGTTAGCCCGCGCTCACTCACGTACTCAGCCAGCGCGGAGAAAGGTCCATGAATGATGGAGAAGCGGGGGTCGTTAATGCTCTGAGCCACCGCAATGGCCTGCGGATCGCGATCGATAGCCAGCAAACGCCCCTCTTCGCCAAGCTGCGAGAGGATCAGTCGTGAGTGACCGCCGCGACCAAATGTCCCGTCAATGTAGATGCCGTCCGGACGAATATTCAGACCGTTTACGGCCTCATCCAGCAACACCGTTGTATGTTTAAAATTTTCCATCATCTTATAGAGACAAATCCTGCAATCGTTCCGACAGCGCGCCGGTAACAGATTGCTCAGCGTCGATATCTTCCTTGACCTGTTGATACCAGGTCGTTTCATCCCACAGCTCAAATTTGTTGAACTGCCCAACCAGCATCACTTCTTTTGTTAACCCTGCATGTTGCCGCAAAATGGGTGCTATCAGTAATCGACCGGCGCTATCCATCTGACATTCACTGGCATGCCCCAACAGCAGGCGCTGTACGCGGCGCTCGACCGGATTCATGCTGGACAGACGAGATAGCTTCTGCTCGATAATTTCCCATTCAGGCAGGGGGTAAAGCAGCAGGCACGGGTGATGGATGTCAATGGTGCAAACCATTTGACCGGTAGCACTCTCGAGCAGTTGATCCCGATACCGGGTAGGCACTGATAAGCGCCCTTTACTGTCGAGATTAACTAACGTCGCTCCCCGGAACATGCCCGTCTCACCCCCGATTACCACTTTGTCCCACAAAATCCCACTTATAAGGAGTTTACGGAGCGGAGGAAAACCTTGTCAAGCAAGTCACGGCGCTTAGCGGAGCAAAAAACCCAATGTTTACGGCTAATATCAGCGTTGAACAAATTCCGTACAGCTAACGAAGCAAATTAACGTCATGAATATTTGTAAGAAAAAAATCCAACAACTCATCATTGTTTAAAACAACTCAATATCATCTCGAGAAAATATAAAGTGTCAGTTTGCGACGCGAGCGGCATTTTAGGACAATATGCAGCGAGATAACAGTACCAGTTAATCGGTCTGTATGCCTTGTACGACCAAGGCAGGCGAGAAAAATCTGCAATACGGAAGCAAAGTGTTTGTTAATTCGGCAATTCCCTACAACCATGTAACAAAATAATACAATCGTAACGCGTCGTTACGTATCAATAACGTAAAAATGGTGGGTTGCGTTTTTAATCACGATATATAGAAATTGAATTTCAGACAATTCTAAAGAATATTCTTAAATATAATGAGGTTATTTCTGATATTTGAATAAATGGCCGCGCCAGAAGGTTATCGCCTTCCAGCGCGTCCAGCAGAACACCTTAACTCCGACTGAGAATACCGCGGCGATACAGGTTACGCTTGATGCGCGTTAAGCCTGGTTTTGGCTTACGCGGCTCATCCAGACTGGCCAACACGATTTCCAGTACGCGCTCTGCAACGTCGCGATGACGTTGCGCCACCGCCAGTACCGGGCACTGTAGGAAGTCGAGCAATTCATGATCGCCAAAGGTAGCAATCGCTAAATCAGACGGTAGCTGCCCGTCACGACGTAATGTCACATCCATCACGCCCTGTAAAAGCGCAAAGGAAGTGGTAAACAACGCCTGTGGCATCGGGTGCGTTTCCAGCCATTTATCAAACAGCTGCGCGGCGGCTTCCCGCTCATAACTGTTGGCATACAGGAAATTCACTTCACGCGGATCGTCCTTCCACGCGGTACGAAAACCCTGCTCACGCAGGAAACTCACAGATAATTCCGGCAACGCACCGAGATAAAGGACGGTATCAGCCGGGAACTTACGCAATTCTTCCGCCAGCATTTCTGCATCGTCCTGATCGGCCCCGACAACGCTAGTGAAATGTTCACGATCCAGCGCGCGGTCTAACGCCACAATCGGGAATGCGCTGTTAGCCCAGCGCTGGTAAAACGGATGCTCCGGCGGCAAAGAGGTCGACACAATAATGGCATCAACCTGGCGTTGTAATAGATGTTCAATACAGCGCATTTCGTTATCTGGCTGATCTTCAGAGCAGGCAATCAGCAGCTGATAGCCACGCTGACGCGCCTGGCGCTCCAGGTAGTTGGCTATCCGGGTATAACTTGTATTCTCCAGATCCGGGATCACCAGCCCGATAGAACGTGTGCGTCCAGCACGTAGCCCGGCTGCCACAGCATTTGGGTGGTAATTATGTTCGCGCACCACCGCCATGACTTTTTCAACCGTTTTGTCGCTTACGCGATATTGCTTTGCTTTGCCATTAATAACGTAGCTTGCAGTCGTTCGCGAAACGCCGGCCAGCCGAGCGATTTCATCCAGTTTCACAATTGCCCCTTGCGTAAAATGTACCAACCATAACCTTTGAGATGGCATGGGTTAAACTATTAACATCTAAGCGCAGAATAATGACCGCGGCAACCGCTTTTGTCTCTGGTTACCGCTGATTTCTCAAAAAAAAGCCCAACCGGTAGCATTGGGCTCACGAATTAATAACTGGGCCATGATTAGCGCATGATTTTATCACCGCGAGAAAGCCCCACCACGCCGGAGCGCGCAACCTCGACGATTTTCGCCACTTCACGCAATGTAGCCAGGAAAGCATCGAGCTTATCGCTGGTACCTGCCAGTTGTACGGTGTAGATGGACGGCGTGACGTCAATGATTTGCCCGCGGAATATTTCCGTATTGCGCACCACTTCTTCACGACCGTAACCGCTGGCCTGAATTTTCACCAGCATGATCTCTCGTTCAACATGAGCCCCCTGTCCCAACTCGCTTACGCGCAGGACATCCACCAGTTTGTGCAGCTGCTTTTCGATCTGCTCAAGGACCTTTTCATCACCCACCGTCTGGATCGTCATTCGCGATAACGTCGGATCGTCCGTCGGTGCGACGGTCAGGCTTTCAATGTTGTAACCGCGCTGAGCGAAGAGACCAATCACTCGTGACAATGCACCCGACTCGTTTTCCAGTAATACTGATAATATCCGGCGCATAATCAGGTCCTCTCCGTTTTGCTTAACCACATTTCATCCATACCGCCTCCGCGAATCTGCATCGGGTAGACATGTTCACTGCCATCAACGGTGACATCGACAAACACCAGACGATGGTTACGCACGTGCTCCAGCGCCTCCCCCAATTTACTCTCGAGTTCATCCGGATAGTTTATCTGGATACCAATATGACCATATGCCTCGGCAAGACGTACAAAGTCGGGCAGCGACTGCATGTAAGACTGCGAGTGACGCCCGGAGTAAATCATGTCCTGCCACTGTTTAACCATGCCGAGGTAACGGTTGTTAAGATTGAGTACCAGCACCGGCAGCTCATATTGCAACGCCGTCGACAGCTCCTGGATATTCATCTGAATACTGCCATCGCCGGTGACGCACACCACCGTTTCATTCGGTAGCGCCATCTTTACGCCTAATGCTGCAGGTAAACCGAATCCCATGGTGCCGAGGCCACCGGAGTTAATCCAACGACGCGGCTTATCAAACGGGTAGTACAGCGCGGCAAACATCTGGTGCTGACCAACGTCCGAGGTTACATACGCATCCCCTTTCGTCAGACGCCAGAGGGTTTCAATGACAGCCTGCGGCTTAATGCTCTCACTTTGCGTGTCATATTTCAGACACTGGCGCGCACGCCACTGTTCTATCTGCTGCCACCAGTCGCGGTTATCATCAAGCGGTTGCTGCGATTTCTCCTGCGGTAGCAGTTCCAGCATCTGATCCAGCACCAGTCGGGCGTCGCCGACAATCGGAATATCCGCAGTGACGGTTTTCGAAATAGAGGTCGGATCGATGTCGATATGCAGTACGGTCGCATTTGGGCAATATTTTGCCAGGTTATTGGTTGTGCGATCGTCAAAGCGAACACCAACGGCAAAGATCACGTCGGAATGATGCATGGTCATATTGGCTTCGTAGGTGCCATGCATCCCCAGCATGCCCAGCGCCTGACGATGCGTGGCCGGAAACGCGCCCAATCCCATCAACGAAGAAACAACCGGCAGGTTAAGCGCTTGTGCAATCTGGCCAAGTTGTTCATGACAGGCCGCATTGACCGCACCGCCGCCAACATATACCACCGGTTTTTTAGCCGCGACCAGCGTTTGTAGCGCGCGCTTTATTTGCCCCTTATGTCCGGTTGTCGTCGGATTATACGAGCGCATACTGACCGACTCCGGCCAGCTATACGGCAGTTTCTTTGCCGGATTCAGAATATCCTTTGGCAAATCCACGACCACAGGGCCTGGGCGACCGCTTGCCGCCAGCCAGAAGGCCTTTTTCAGGACCTGAGGAATATCTTCCGTTTGCTTAACGAGGAAGCTGTGCTTCACCACCGGACGAGAGATACCGACCATGTCGCACTCCTGAAAGGCATCGTAGCCAATCAGCGACGTCGCCACCTGCCCGGAGAGGATCACCAGCGGAATGGAATCCATATACGCCGTAGCAATACCGGTTATCGCATTGGTTGCGCCCGGCCCGGAGGTCACCAGAACTACGCCGACGTCACCCGTGGCTCGAGCCAGACCATCGGCCATATGTACGGCGGCTTGTTCATGACGGACCAACACATGATCGATTCCCCCGACCGTATGCAGCGCATCATAAATATCGAGGACCGCGCCCCCAGGATAACCAAATACCTGCTTCACACCCTGATCGATGAGCGATCGCACGACCATCTCGGCTCCAGACAACATCTCCATGGCTTGCCTCCACTCTTATAATGAATAACGGTTTAACAACACATTAACCGCTGAGGATGACGCATGGCAATTGACACCTAAGAGGGGGAATTCGCATGAATAAGAATAAAAAGGAGGTAAGCGCAGAATAAATGGAGATTTAAACCAGCATCCGCTAATGAAATGAGAAATAATCGCTTAAAAATGGAGACTTACAGCGATTAGTCTATTTTTTTACACTTTTGGACAGATGCAGAAAGACAAGTTCAGCACAAAATCTTAGATAAAAAGCCAAAAGCAGAATAAACCAGACGTCTTGCCCGATTTATTCTGTCGAATACTACTGCTTACAGACGGAGACTAATAATTCTTCCATCCATTGGTGGCCTTTATCCCTGCCCGCAGCTTCATGCCAGGAAAGATAGCATGTACGGCTATTCAATTTTAACGGTAAAGGCAATATCTGTAGATCTAACTGCTCAGAGAATTCTTCCGCTAACCAACGTGGTGCAATAGACACCAGATGCGTTTGCGAAACAATATTCAACACGCTGATTAACGCCATACCTTGATAAGCGACACAAGATTGTTTATCCGCAGTGTCATACCAGGGTTGGCTAAATGATGCAAAGCGATCGAGAGATACCACCGCATGCTGTTCATTATAAACATCGTTTTCCAATAATGGACCACTAATACGGGGGTGTTTTCTGCTCGCGACTAACACCATCTCGTCATTGAACAAGGGAATACTGGTGAATTCAGGGCGACGGAACTCTTCATAACTAATAACGAACTCAGTTTCCTGATAGCGTAATTGATGTTCGGTGTTTTGATTGAGTGAAGATTTAAATACGACATTAATGTTTGGCGCAACTTGCTCAACCCGATTATAAATCAAGGAGGTCAGAATATTATCCAATGGGCTGCATACGCAGAGGTTGAATACGCGCTCGCTACTGGCAGGCTCAAACCCCGAACCCGGCAGTTCATTCTGTACCAGTTGCAATGCCTGACGGACGGAGCCAAAGAGTTGGAAGGCCCGCGCTGTCGGCTGGATCCCACGGCCATAACGAACAAAAAGTTCATCATTGAACATAATTTTCAAACGCGCCACAGCATTACTGACTGCAGGTTGCGACATCCCCAGAGTATGCGCAGCGCGGGTAATATTTTGTTCCTGCATTACCGCGTCAAAGACGGTTAATAAATTAAGATCAACCATGCGAAGCTGCGGCTTTCCCATTGTTATAGGATTTGGTTTATCTATTATTTTCACTTCTGGCATATTTAACTCCACTGTCACTCTAAACTCCCTTTTCCCAGACGGAGTGAAGAAATAACCTCCGTTAATATGATTTACCATGCATATAAAATAAGAAAAAGGAAAAACATTAAAATTAGGAAAACATAAAGGTACGAACCTAAATGAACAGAAACCCAATGCGAGCGCAGTGTGGCGGATGTCACTGCACGATGATTCATATGTTTAAATTTCACGAACAATATAACCATAAGCACGACGAATACACAATCATACGTACGGTGAATATATATTTAAAATTTGATTAAATGTTTATATTATTAATACATTAAAAGTTAACATTAATTTATCAATCATTGATAAGCGTGCCCCCTGTACTCATTCATGGTCACTATAAAAACTGATAAATCATAAAGATAAAAAGTGTATCTACACCCCATCTCATCAGCATGCTGTCACAATAGTTGCAAACAAATATGCTCAAATATGTCAAAGCATGAAAAGTATGTACGAACGCACACTGATTTATTTTATGCGCCTCTAAAAATTCAGCACAATTCGCTTAGATTGCAGAGGTGTTTTTCTTCTGAATACGGACGTTTACCGGGAGCGGGGTTGACATCAGCTTTCATATCCAGTACCACTAAAAGCATATCGCATTCGCCTGGAGCCTGATTGATGACTTACATTGTTCGTTTTAACGGTCTACTACTACTAAACGCATCTTCGTTGCGCGGTAGACTGGTGAACGACATTTAGCATTACGTCAGCTCCAGTTAAGACAAAAACCCGCGCCGCTGCGCGGGTTTTTTTATGCTCGAAGCAAGGCGCCAAAAAAGACAAAGGACCTAAACCATGAGCCAGCAAGTCATTATTTTCGATACCACCTTACGCGATGGTGAACAGGCGTTACAGGCAAGCCTGAGTGTGAAAGAAAAACTGCAGATTGCTCTGGCTCTCGAGCGTATGGGCGTTGACGTGATGGAAGTCGGTTTCCCTGTGTCTTCGCCAGGTGATTTTGAGTCGGTACAGACCATTGCCCGACAGGTTAAAAACAGCCGCGTCTGCGCCTTAGCCCGCTGTGTGGAAAAAGATATCGATGTGGCCGCTGAATCCCTGAAGGTGGCTGAGGCTTTCCGCATTCATACGTTTATCGCCACCTCGCCGATGCATATCGCCACCAAATTACGTAGTACGCTGGATGAGGTTATCGAGCGGGCTATCTATATGGTTAAGCGTGCGCGTAATTACACGGATGACGTGGAATTCTCATGCGAAGACGCCGGCCGTACCCCTATTGCCGATCTGGCTCGCGTGGTAGAAGCGGCGATTAATGCCGGTGCCAAAACCATTAATATCCCCGATACCGTTGGGTACACCATGCCCTTCGAATTTGGCGCAATCATTTCCGGCCTGTATGAACGAGTGCCGAATATCGACAAAGCGATCATTTCCGTGCACACCCACGACGATTTAGGTCTGGGCGTCGGTAACGCGCTGGCCGCTGTTCATGCCGGTGCGCGTCAGGTCGAAGGGGCGATGAACGGGATCGGTGAACGCGCCGGTAACTGCTCGCTGGAAGAAGTGATCATGGCGATCAAAGTCCGCAAAGATATTCTGAACGTACAGACCCGCATTAATCATCAGGAAATCTGGCGTACCAGCCAGTTAGTCAGCCAAATCTGCAATATGCCGATTCCGGCCAACAAAGCGATTGTCGGTAGCGGCGCCTTTGCCCACTCTTCCGGTATTCATCAGGACGGCGTACTGAAAAACCGTGAAAACTACGAAATCATGACCCCGGAGTCCATCGGTCTGAACCAGGTGCAGCTGAACCTGACGTCCCGTTCCGGACGTGCTGCGGTCAAACACCGTATGGATGAGATGGGCTATAAAGAGAGTGAATACAGCCTGGACAACCTGTACGACGCCTTCCTGAAGCTGGCGGATAAAAAAGGTCAGGTATTTGATTACGACCTGGAAGCGCTGGCCTTTATTAACAAACAGCAAGAAGAACCCGAACATTTCCGCCTGGATTACTTCAGCGTGCAGTCTGGCTCCAATGATATTGCCACCGCCTCCGTCAAGCTGGCCTGTGGCGAGAATGTGAAAGCCGAAGCCGCCAACGGTAACGGCCCGGTCGATGCTATTTATCAGGCCATCAACCGTATTACCGACTACGACATCGAACTGGTGAAATACAGCCTGACCGCAAAAGGCCACGGTAAAGATGCGCTGGGTCAGGTAGATATCGTCGCCAACTTTAACGGCCGTCGCTTCCACGGCGTAGGCCTGGCAACGGATATTGTCGAGTCCTCCGCGAAAGCCATGGTGCATGTACTGAATAACATCTGGCGCGCCGAAGAAGTCGAAAAAGAATTGCAACGCAAAGCTCAAAACAACGAGAACAACAAGGAAACCGTGTGATGTCGAAGAATTATCATATTGCTGTTTTGCCGGGTGACGGTATTGGCCCGGAAGTGATGGCGCAGGCTCTGAAAGTACTGGACGCGATTCGCACCCGTTTCGCTATGCGCATTACCACCAGCCACTATGACGTGGGCGGCGTTGCCATCGACAACCACGGTCAGCCGCTGCCACCCGCAACGGTTGACGGCTGTGAGCAGGCCGATGCCATTCTGTTTGGCTCCGTGGGCGGCCCGAAATGGGAAAATCTGCCGCCAAACCAGCAGCCGGAGCGTGGTGCCCTGTTGCCGTTGCGTAAACACTTCAAATTATTCAGCAACCTGCGCCCGGCTAAGCTGTACCAGGGGCTGGAAGATTTTTGCCCGCTGCGCGCCGATATTGCCGCCAACGGTTTCGACATCCTGTGCGTACGCGAACTGACGGGTGGGATCTACTTCGGTCAGCCAAAAGGCCGTGAAGGTAGCGGTCAACATGAAAAAGCCTTTGATACCGAGGTCTATCACCGTTTCGAGATCGAACGTATTGCGCGCATTGCATTTGAATCTGCCCGCAAGCGTCGCTGTAAAGTGACGTCGATTGATAAAGCCAACGTGCTGCAAACCTCGATTCTGTGGCGTGAAGTGGTCAATGAAATAGCCAATGAATACCCGGACGTTGTCCTGACGCATATGTATATCGACAACGCCACCATGCAGTTGATTAAAGATCCGTCTCAGTTTGACGTGCTGCTGTGCTCCAACCTGTTTGGTGACATCCTGTCCGATGAATGCGCGATGATCACCGGCTCCATGGGCATGCTGCCGTCTGCCAGCCTGAATGAGCAGGACTTTGGCCTGTACGAGCCCGCCGGCGGCTCAGCACCGGATATCGCCGGTAAAAACATTGCCAACCCGATTGCCCAGATTTTGTCACTGGCGCTGTTGCTGCGCTACAGCCTGGACGCCAATGATGCAGCAGCAGCCATTGAAAGCGCCGTTAACCGCGCATTAGCAGAAGGTATTCGCACCGGTGATTTAGCCCGTGGCACAGCAGCAGTCAGTACCGATGAGATGGGCGATATCATTGCTCGCTACGTCGCAGAAGGGGTGTAATCATGGCTAAAACGTTGTATGAAAAGTTGTTCGATGCGCACGTCGTGTATGAAGCGCAGGACGAAACGCCGCTGCTGTATATCGACCGCCATCTGGTGCACGAAGTGACCTCACCGCAGGCATTCGACGGCCTGCGGGCGCATAACCGTCCGGTTCGCCAGCCGGGTAAAACCTTCGCCACCATGGATCATAACGTCTCGACGCAAAGCAAAGACATTAACGCCTCCGGTGAAATGGCGCGCATCCAGATGCAGGAGCTGATCAAAAACTGCAATGAGTTCGGCGTCGAACTGTACGATCTGAACCACCCTTTTCAGGGCATCGTCCACGTGATGGGACCCGAGCAAGGTGTGACCTTACCGGGTATGACCATCGTCTGCGGTGACTCCCACACCGCCACACACGGTGCGTTCGGCGCGCTGGCGTTTGGTATCGGGACCTCAGAAGTCGAACACGTGCTGGCCACGCAAACCCTGAAGCAAGGGCGCGCCAAAACCATGAAGATCGAAGTTAATGGCACGGCAGCACCAGGAATTACTGCCAAAGATATCGTGCTGGCGATTATCGGTAAAACCGGTAGCGCAGGCGGTACCGGGCACGTGGTTGAGTTTTGCGGCGATGCCATCCGCGCCCTGAGCATGGAAGGTCGTATGACCCTGTGTAACATGGCAATCGAAATGGGGGCCAAAGCGGGTCTGGTCGCACCGGATGAAACCACCTTCAACTATGTACAGGGACGTTTACATGCCCCTAAAGGTCAGGATTTTACCGATGCCGTCGCCTGGTGGAAAACGCTGAAAACCGACGACGGAGCGACGTTTGATACCACCGTCACCCTGCAGGCAGAAGAGATTGCTCCGCAGGTCACCTGGGGCACTAACCCAGGCCAGGTAATCTCCGTAAACGATAACATTCCCGACCCCGCGTCGTTTAACGATCCGGTTGAACGCGCATCAGCGGAAAAAGCGCTGGCCTATATGGGGCTGAAGCCGGGCATTCCGTTGACGGAAGTGGCTATTGATAAAGTGTTTATCGGCTCCTGCACCAACTCGCGTATTGAAGATTTACGTGCCGCAGCTGAAATCGCCAAAGGCCGCAAGGTCGCGCCGGGCGTGCAGGCATTGGTAGTGCCGGGTTCAGGCCCGGTTAAAGCCCAGGCTGAAGCAGAAGGTCTGGATAAGATTTTCATTGAAGCCGGTTTTGAATGGCGCTTACCGGGTTGCTCAATGTGCCTGGCGATGAACAACGATCGTCTGAATCCGGGCGAACGCTGTGCTTCCACCAGCAACCGTAACTTTGAAGGTCGTCAGGGCCGCGGAGGGCGTACGCACTTAGTCAGCCCGGCCATGGCCGCCGCGGCCGCCGTTACCGGTCATTTTGCCGACATTCGCCGCATCAAATAAGGAAACTACCATGGCAGAGAAATTTACCCAGCATACCGGCCTGGTTGTCCCCCTGGATGCCGCCAACGTCGATACGGATGCAATCATTCCCAAACAGTTTTTGCAGAAGGTGACGCGTACCGGTTTTGGCGCACACCTGTTTAACGACTGGCGCTTTCTCGATGAGAATGGTCAGCAGCCTAATCCGGAATTCGTACTGAACTTCCCGGAATATCAAGGCGCGTCGATTCTGCTCGCGCGAGAAAACTTTGGCTGCGGATCCTCGCGCGAACATGCGCCGTGGGCGCTGACCGATTACGGTTTCAAAGTGGTGATCGCCCCAAGCTTCGCTGACATTTTCTACGGCAACAGCTTTAATAACCAACTGCTGCCGGTGAAATTAAGCGACGACGAAGTGGATGAACTGTTCGCGTTGGTACAGGCCAATCCGGGGATCCGTTTTGAGGTGGATCTGCAGGCACAGGTGGTGAAGGCTGGCGATAAAGCGTATCCGTTTGAAATCGACACCTTCCGCCGCCACTGCATGCTGAACGGTCTCGACAGTATTGGGCTGACGTTGCAGCACGAAGACGCGATCTCGACTTACGAGAACAAACAGCCCGCGTTTATGCGCTAGTGCTTGTTGTTGCCAGATAAGCATGCCGGATGACGACGCAAAAGCGTCTTATCCGGCCTACGGAAAGATTTGTAGGCCGGATAAGCGCAGCGTATCCGGCACACCCACTACACATCCTTCACTCGCCCGGTCATCACCAGCGTAACCACCGAAATTCCCGCAATCACCCAGTAGACGGCATAATGCCCATAACTTTGCGCCACCGCCCCCTGAATTACCCCCGCCAGAATCACCCCCGTGGAGATACTGTTGGTAAATAAGGTGGTAGCTGAACCCGCCCTGCCCGGCATCAGATCCTGAAACCACAGCATGCCTATTCCGGCAACAATCCCGATGAATACCGCATTAAACAGCTGCAGGACCAGTAGCGCCGTATGGCTATGGAAGAAGATAAGCCCAAGGTAAAACAGCACGCCTGCCGCCACGGCGGTTATCATCATCCGCCGCTTACCAAAACGCTTCACGTAGTAACCCGCCAGAATCATTGCCGGAATTTCCAACCCGGCGGCGGTGCCCATCAGGATCCCTGCCAGTTTGTCCGGTAGTCCCAGTTCAAGGCTAATCCACAGCGGCATATCGATAATGTACATGGTGTTGCAGGTCCACATCAGCGTGGAGGCAATAAACAACATGCGCACATTTTTGTCCTGCCAGCCGCCGGTCTGCTCAAGCGGGACATCGACAGGCTGCTCGACCCGCGCCACCGACGGCAGTATCAGCGCGATCAGCACCAGGCTAACGGCAAATATCCCGGCAGCAATCGAAAACATCATCGTGAAGCCGTAATTTAACGCCAGCATAAACGCCAGCGGCGGCCCAATCACCCACGCCAGCGAAAGCTGCGCACGCATCACCGAGCTGAACATCACCACTTCTCGCGCCGAGTTATCGGCATACTCCCGCGCCAGCGCAAACAGCTGCGGCATGGCGGTATTTGCTAGCGAAGCCAGCAGCACCCCGCAGGTGATCAGCGTTAAATAGTGGCGGTTAAAGGCAAACAGCAACGCATTGCCAATCGCCATCAGACAGCAGAACATGATCAGCTTACGCCGATCGCCCCGACTGTCGGATCGTTTCGCCAGACCAAGGCTGACCGCGATCCCGGCGATCGCATTGACGGTGTAAAACAGCCCAACCCAAAATGGCTGTGCCCCCACCTCGCGACTCAGAAACAGGCTCAGCGTGGGTGCCTGTAACGCGCCCGCTACGCCCATCATAAAGGCAACCAGCATAAACGCCGCATACACGCCGTTAAGGCGCCGTCCCATGGTCATAATCCAGAGCATATCTTTCCTTTTAAGCGCAGCGGAAACGAAAAAAGCCAGCAGATAATACCTGCTGGCGCGGCGATTAACACCAATACTCAGTCACACATGATGTCTGCAATTCCCAATTCAGAGGTCAGTCTTGCAACTCCCACTGCATCAGTTCATCAAGCATCTTTAAGCGCTGCGGCGCACTCAGGCAAGCCAACCAGGACAAACGCGCTGTCGAGGTAAAGTACCTTAAATAGAACTGACGCATAGATGACCCCTTCGTTGTCTCATCGCTTCATCGGAATTCATTATTGGCTTAATATGGGGATAATAAAATTGCTGAGTTTTCCGTGGGAGTTCCCCTTTTATGTCTTCTGGTCGTTTGCAACAACAGTTTATCCGCCTGTGGCAATGCTGCGACGGCAAAACGCAAGACACCACGCTGAACGAGTTGGCAGAGTTACTCAGTTGCTCGCGCCGCCATATGCGTACCCTGCTCAACACCATGCAGGAACGCGGCTGGCTAACGTGGGAAGCCGAGGTCGGTCGCGGCAAACGTTCACGCCTGACCTTTCTCTACACCGGGCTGGCGCTCCAGCAGCAGCGGGCGGAAGACCTGCTGGAACAGGATCGCATTGATCAACTGGTGCAACTGGTCGGCGATAAAACAGCCGTGCGACAAATGCTGGTTTCCCATCTGGGCCGCAGCTTTCGCCAGGGGCGGCACATCATGCGCGTCCTTTACTATCGCCCGATGCGCAATCTGCTCCCGGGTACGGCGCTACGCCGTTCCGAAACCCATATCGCCAGGCAAATCTTCAGCGCCTTAACCCGCGTAAATGAGGAAAATGGGGAACTGGAAGCCGATATTGCCCACCACTGGCAACAAATTTCGCCGCTGCACTGGCGGTTCTTCCTGCGTCCTGGGATCCATTTTCATCATGGTCGCGAGCTGGAAATGGAGGATGTGATCGCCTCACTGAGGCGGATCAACAGCCTGCCGCTGTACTCGCACATTACGCAAATTGCCTCCCCCACGGCCTGGACGCTGGATATCCATCTGGCGCAACCTGATCGCTGGCTGCCGTGGCTACTGGGACAGGTCCCCGCCATGGTCCTGCCGCGCGAATGGGAAACGCTGAATAACTTTTCCAGCCACCCGATTGGCACCGGTCCCTATGCGGTCGTCCGCAATACGAGTAACCAGCTAAAAATTCACGCTTTTGATGATTACTTTGGTTACCGGGCGCTGATTGACGAAGTGAACGTGTGGGTGTTACCGGACATCGCCGAAGAGCCCGGCGGCGGACTCACGCTCAAAGGCCCGACGGAAGATGAAAAGGCTATCGAAAGCCGGCTGGAGGAAGGGTGTTATTACATGCTGTTTGATTCCCGCGTCCATCGCGGAGCCAATCAGGAGGTGCGCGAATGGGTAAGCCGCATACTCTCGCCGACGAATTTAATTTTTCAGGCTGACGAGCAGTATCAACGACACTGGTTTCCCGCGTACGGATTACTGCCTCGCTGGCATCATGCCAGGCCAGGACTCGGTGAAAAACCGGCGGGACTGGAAACACTGACGCTCACCTACTATCGCGATCATATCGAGCATCGGGTGATTGCGCAGATCATGAAAACATTGCTGGCGGAGCATCAGGTACAGCTGAATATTCAGGAGATCGACTACGATCAATGGCACGCAGGCGAGACCGTCAGCGATATCTGGCTCAACAGCGCCAACTTTACCTTACCGCTGGACTTCTCGCTGTTCGCCCATTTATGCGAAGTCCCGCTGCTGCAAAACTGTCTTTCTCTGGACTGGGAAAGCGACGCCGCCCGCTGGCGCACCGGCGAGATGAGCCTCGCAGCATGGTGTCAGCAACTGCTTGCCAGTAAAGCCATTGTACCGCTGATCCATCACTGGCTGATCATTCAGGGGCAGCGCAGTATGCGTGGGTTACGCATGAATACGCTTGGCTGGTTTGATTTTAAATCAGCATGGTTTGCACCGCCGGACCCGTAGATCCGGCTCTTGATTGCCGCATAGCAACAAAATCATTACACTAACGCCGTTCTCAACGGGGTGCCAATAAAAAACATACGCAAAATCATTCATGATGCATCAAGGCGGCAAGCAAACGCAGCCAACGCAGAGGCAGCGTGAAGGATGAAGTGTATGAGGCTGAGAGATACCCGTCGAACCTGATCCGGATAATGCCGGCGAAGGGATTTGAGGCTGTAGCTCAAGTCCTTTGCCACCTAACTCGTCATACTTCAAGCTGTAGATGCGTTGGCTTTCCTCGCTCACCCCAGTCACGTACTACCTGTACGCTCCCGGGGATGCGCTACGTCGCCGCCTTCCTGCAACTCGAATTATTTAGAGTTTTACTTTATGAGGTGCAAAGTGTTTAAAAAATGTCTTCCGCTTTTACTGCTGTGCGCAGCGCCTGCCTTCGCCAAACCCGTTCTGACCGTCTATACCTACGACTCGTTCGCCGCCGACTGGGGCCCCGGCCCAACCATCAAAAAAGCCTTTGAAGCCGACTGCAACTGCGAACTAAAGCTGGTGGCGCTGGAAGATGGCGTCTCGCTGCTTAACCGCCTGCGTATGGAAGGAAAAAACAGTAAAGCCGACGTCGTGCTCGGACTGGATAACAACCTGCTCGACGCGGCAATGCAGACCAAACTGTTTGCCAAAAGCGGCGTGGCGAGCGATGCCATCAACGTCCCTGGCGGCTGGAAAAACGACACCTTTGTACCGTTTGATTACGGTTATTTCGCCTTTGTGTATGACAAAAACAAGCTGAAAAACCCACCGAAGAGCCTGAAAGAACTGGTCGAAAGCGACCAGAAATGGCGCGTAATTTATCAGGACCCACGCACCAGCACGCCGGGTCTGGGACTGCTGCTGTGGATGCAGAAAGTGTACGGCGATAAAGCGCCGGAAGCCTGGCAGAAACTGGCGGCTAAAACCGTCACCGTCACCAAGGGCTGGAGTGAAGCCTACGGTCTGTTCCTGAAAGGTGAAAGCGATCTGGTACTGAGCTATACCACTTCTCCGGCGTATCACATCATCGAAGAGAAGAAAGATAACTACGCCGCCGCCAATTTTAGCGAGGGACACTATTTGCAGGTGGAGGTCGCCGCACGTACCGCCGCCAGCAAACAGCCCGAACTGGCGGAAAAATTCCTGACATTTATGGTTTCTCCGGCGTTCCAGAACGCAATCCCCACCGGCAACTGGATGTATCCGGTCACCCAGGTCACGCTTCCTCCTGGCATTGCACAACTGGAAAAACCTTCCACCGCGCTGGAATTCACCCCACAACAGGTAGCAACTCAACGTCAGACATGGATTAACGCATGGCAACGCGCCGTCAGCCGTTAATTCCCGGCTGGCTGCTCCCAGGGCTTTCGGCCGCTACGTTGATAGTGGCCGTCGCCCTGGCGGCGTTTCTGGCGCTGTGGCTGAACGCCCCTCAGGGAGACTGGCTCACGCTGTGGCAGGACAGCTACCTGTGGCACGTGGTGCGTTTTTCCTTCTGGCAGGCATTTTTATCCGCTGCGCTGTCGGTGATCCCGGCAATCTTCCTCGCCCGGGCGCTTTATCGTCGCCGTTTCCCTGGGCGTATAGCGCTGCTGCGCCTGTGCGCAATGACGCTGATCCTGCCGGTGCTGGTCGCCGTCTTTGGCATCCTTAGCGTCTACGGTCGCCAGGGCTGGCTGGCCTCACTTTGGCAGGCTCTCGGCCTGGAGTGGACGTTTTCACCGTACGGTCTGCAGGGCATTCTGCTGGCACACGTCTTTTTCAACCTGCCGATGGCCAGCCGTTTACTGCTGCAGTCGCTGGAGAATATTCCCGGCGAACAGCGGCAGCTCGCCGCGCAGCTAGGTATGCGCGGCTGGCATTTCTTCCGCTTCGTTGAATGGCCGTGGCTACGCCGCCAGATCCCTCCGGTAGCGGCGCTCATCTTTATGCTGTGCTTCGCCAGTTTTGCTACCGTGCTGTCGCTCGGCGGCGGGCCGCAGGCGACCACCATCGAGCTGGCTATCTATCAGGCGCTGAGCTTCGACTACGATCCCGCCCGCGCCGCCATGCTGGCACTGATCCAGATGATTTGCTGCTTAGGACTGGTGCTGCTCAGCCAGCGCATGAGTCGAGCGATAGCCCCCGGCACCACGCTGGTACAAGGCTGGCGCGATCCCGACGACCGCCTGCACAGCCGAGTGACCGACACCCTGCTGATTATTCTGGCGCTGCTGCTGTTACTCCCGCCGCTGCTGGCGGTGATTGTCGATGGTGTTAACCGTCATATTCTGGACGTTCTCGCGCAGCCTGTATTGTGGCAAGCCCTGTGGACTTCGCTGCGTATTGCGCTGGCGGCAGGCCTGCTGTGCGTCATTCTCACCATGATGCTGTTGTGGAGCAGCCGCGAGCTGCGGGCACGGCAGCAAGTTTTAGCCGGTCAGGCGCTGGAACTGAGCGGCATGCTGATCCTCGCAATGCCGGGCATCGTGCTGGCAACCGGGTTCTTCCTGCTGCTCAATAACAGTATTGGACTGCCGGACTCTGCCGACGGCATTGTGATTTTTACCAATGCACTAATGGCCATCCCTTATGCGCTGAAAGTGCTGGAAAACCCGATGCGTGACGTAACGGCGCGCTACAGCATGTTGTGCCAGTCTTTAGGCATTGAAGGATGGTCGCGGTTGAAAGTGGTTGAGCTGCGTGCGTTGAAACGCCCGCTGGCGCAAGCCATGGCCTTCGCCTGCGTCCTGTCGATTGGCGATTTTGGCGTGGTAGCCCTGTTTGGCAACGAGGACTTCCGCACGTTACCGTTTTACCTCTATCAGCAGATTGGCTCCTATCGCAGTCAGGATGGTGCAGTCACCGCATTATTGCTGCTGATCCTGTGCTTTACGCTGTTTACTGTTATTGAGAAATTACCAGGTCGACATGTTAAAACTGATTGATATCACATGGCTGTACCACCATTTACCCATGCGCTTTACGCTGTCGGTCGCGCGCGGTGAACAGATCGCCGTGCTGGGACCCAGCGGCGCCGGGAAAAGTACGCTATTAAACCTGATTGCCGGTTTTCTGGCTCCGGCCAGCGGTACAATGATGATAGGCGGTGAGGATCATACCCGCACGCCGCCTTCTCGCCGCCCTGTCTCCATGCTGTTTCAGGAAAACAATCTGTTCAGCCACCTGAGTGTGCAACAGAATATCGCCCTCGGCCTTAACCCTGGGTTGAAACTGAACGCGCAGCAGCAGGAGAAAATGCGCCACATTGCTCAACAAATGGGACTCGACATGTTGCTGGAAAGGCTTCCTGGCGAGCTTTCCGGCGGGCAACGCCAGCGTGTAGCCCTAGCGCGCTGCCTGGTGCGAGAACAGCCCGTGTTGCTGCTTGATGAACCGTTCTCCGCACTCGACCCCGCCCTGCGTCAGGAAATGCTCACACTGGTGGCCGACGTGTGTCGTGAAAAGCAGCTGACGCTGCTGATGGTGTCCCACAGCGTAGAAGACGCCGCGCGCATTGCGCCACGTTCAATCGTAGTCGCCGACGGGCGCATTGCGTGGCAAGGTAAAACAGATGAGCTGTTGAGCGGTCACGCCAGCGCCTCGGCGCTGTTGGGTATCAAAGCCGGATGATAGATTGCGAGATTTTGTAGGCCGGATAAGCATCAGCGCCATCCGGCAAAAGCATCGTCAGTAGCCCACCACTTTGCGCAGGATATCGATATACACCGGCATCAGCGGATGGCGGATCAGTGCGACCAGCGCCACCACGCCGATCCCGAGAACAAGCGGCGCCAGATACAGCAGTCGACCTCGCGGCAAATAAACGGTTAAGCGATCAACAGCCGCTTTGCCGCTACGCCATAGCCGCCAGCACAGCCATCCCCCGACCCACAGCAATAGCGCGGTCGCCAGCAATAGCCATTTGAAATCGCCGCTCTGTACATCTGAGGGAATATCAATTGCCGCGCCCGCCAGGATACCCGGCAGAAAATAAAACGGCGGCCACAGTACGCAGCCAATGATATTAGGCACAATAAATTTGGCGACAGGCAGATCAAGCATCCCCGCCACCATTGGCACCAGCGGACGCGTCGGACCAACAAAACGACCTACCAGAATAGTAAACATGCTGTGCTGATGAAGCGCATGTTCAGTTTTATCCAGTAACGCCTTGTTCTTTTTCATAAAAGACCAGCGATGCAGCGGCTTTTTAAAACGCCAGCCCAGCCAGAAGGAGATCCAGTCACCCATCAGGCAGCCGACAATGCCCGCAAGCCAGGCATGCCAGAAGTTCAGTTCACCGCTACCAATCAGCGCACCCAGTCCGGCCATCAGCACGGTACCGGGTAAAATTAAGCCCACCAGCGCCAGCGACTCCAGAAAAGCCACCAGCAGTACGGCTATCAAAGAGTATACGGCGGACTGGAGAATAAAATGTTCCAGCAATGCTTGCATAATGTGTCCGTCAGATTTACGAAGCAAGGATTCTGATAACCCTTCTCAACTTCGTCAAGCCATCATTCGTATGAATAGTTTGCGAGATATGACAACTTTTCGGACACATCATTCACTTTTTATTCACAGCCAGCGCGAAACTCGCTCGGGCTGGCGCCGGTACATTTTTTGAAAACGCGGGAGAAATAGAGCTGATCGTCAAACCCGACGTTGCGCCCGACGGTGGCGATCGGCATGCGCGTGGTGCTCAACAGGAGCTTCGCCTGGCTGATTCGCTGATCCTCACGCCAGCTGAGTACGCTGATGCCGAGCTGCTGGCGGAACAGGTGCGACAAACGAGACGGCGACAGGCAGACATGCTGCGCGACGCTGGCAATATCAAAATTGCTGTCCGCCAGGTGATCGCTGATGTACTGACAGGCATCACGCACGCGGTTATCCATGGGGGGATGCAGCGATTCATTAATTGCTTCCATACGTCTGAGCAGCAGTTGTTCCAGCAAATTGATCGCCAACAGCTCAGAGTAACGCCCCTCCCGCTGCCCGGCGCTGATTATCTGGCCGAACAGTTCGTTGAAGTGTGGCTGATGCGCTTCATCCGGGCGGAAAAAACCAGTCTGTGCAAAAATCGCCGGCCAGGTAAGCCACTCCTGCCAGTAGGCGCGAGGTCGAAAGTAGACCCACTGGTGGTACCATTCACTGGCATCGGGATGGCGGCCGTAATGGTGAACTTCACCCGGCGGAAACAGCAAAATATCGCCCGGTCGGCAAACAAACTGCTTACCTTGATTGTTGATGACCCCTTCCCCGCGAATGGTCAGGTTCAGGATATAGCCCTTCATTCCCAGCGGTCTGTCGATAAAAAAATCCAGGTACCCGTTCGCCTCAATAGGGGTTAATCCCGCCACTAAATGCGCGTTAAACGAGTAGCCCGGCAACAGGGGATCGTTTTGCGGTTCAGCCATAATTTCAATACTCCCGGTGTTCTGATAAGAAACAAATCGTCCATATTATGCAAGATATCGTCACCGTCGCCCCTGTAGACCGTTATGGTTTCAGTGATGGACCATCAACCCCGCATGCGAAAAGCATTTTGTAAAAAACATGTCCTGCACCAACGATAAAAACGGCTAACAAAAGTGTCTATAACTACGGCAGAAATGTCCACATTGAATATTTGCACGGCGTCACACTTTGTGATGCCACAGCATTTTAGTCCATAAGATTAGCGGATCCTGCCTGACGGTTTTTACCCCCATTATCTACTGTTTATCCATACCCGTATTTTTGGATGGAGTAAGACGATGGCGATTGCAATTGGCCTCGATTTTGGAAGTGATTCAGTACGCGCTTTGGCGGTGGAATGTGCCACCGGCGAGGAGATTGCCACCAGCGTAGAGTGGTACCCACGTTGGCAGGAAGGGCAATATTGCGATGGCCCAAACAACCAGTTTCGCCATCACCCGCGTGACTACATTGAATCCATGGAAGCCGCACTGAAAACGGTCCTCGGCGAACTGAGCGCAGAACAGCGTGCGGCAGTGGTCGGGATTGGCGTTGACAGCACCGGTTCAACCCCTGCGCCTATTGATGCCAACGGCAACGTCCTCGCACTCAGAGAAGAGTTCGCCGAGAACCCGAACGCGATGTTCGTCCTGTGGAAAGATCACACGTCAGTCGAAGAAGCCGAAGAAATCACCCGCCTGTGTCATACGCCGGGCAAGGTCGATTATTCCCGCTATATCGGCGGCATTTATTCCAGTGAATGGTTCTGGGCGAAAATCCTGCACGTTACCCGCCAGGACAACGCAGTCGCGCAGGCTGCCGTGTCCTGGATTGAGCTGTGCGACTGGATCCCCGCCCTGCTCTCTGACACCACGCGCCCACAGGATATTCGGCGCGGACGCTGCAGCGCCGGTCACAAATCCCTGTGGCATGAAAGCTGGGGTGGCCTGCCGCCAGCCAGTTTCTTTGATGAACTCGACCCCCTCATCAACCAACATCTGCAATACCCGATGTTTACCGATACCTTCACCGCAGACCTGCCAGTGGGCACGCTCTGTGCGGAATGGGCACAGCGCCTGGGTCTGCCGGAAAGCGTGGTCATTTCCGGCGGTGCATTCGACTGCCATATGGGCGCAGTCGGCGCGGGCGCACAGCCAAACACGTTGGTGAAAGTCATTGGCACCTCGACCTGCGACATTCTGATTGCCGACAAAGCCAGCGTCGGCGAGCGCGCAGTGAAAGGCATATGCGGCCAGGTTGATGGCAGCGTGGTGCCGCACTTTATTGGCCTGGAAGCCGGTCAATCCGCCTTCGGCGATATCTATGCCTGGTTTAGCCGCGTGCTGAGCTGGCCGCTGGAGCAGCTTGCTGCGCAGCACCCGGAACTCAAAACGCAGATTAAAGCCAGCCAAAAACAGCTGCTGCCTGCGCTAACCGAAGCATGGGCAAAAAATCCGTCGCTGGATCATCTGCCGGTAGTACTCGACTGGTTCAACGGGCGTCGTACACCCAATGCCAACCAACGTCTGAAAGGGGTCATTACCGACCTTAACCTCGCGACCGATGCACCAGCGCTGTTTGGTGGATTGATTGCCGCAACGGCGTTTGGTGCACGCGCCATTATGGAATGCTTTACCGAACAAGGCATCGCAGTGAATAACGTGATGGCGCTCGGCGGCATCGCACGTAAAAACCCGGTTATTATGCAGGCCTGTTGTGACGTCCTTAATCGTCCGCTGCAGATTGTCGCCTCAGACCAGTGCTGCGCGCTTGGTGCGGCAATTTTTGCCGCCGTTGCCGCAAACGTGCATGCCGATATCCCCGCCGCCCAGCAAAAAATGGCGAGTGCCGTGGAAAACACACTGCACCCTCGTCCTGAGCAGGCTCAACGTTTTGAACAACTGTATCGCCGCTACCAGCAGTGGGCGGTAAGCGCCGAACAACAATACCTTCCGACTGCCGCACCGGCGCACAAAGTCCCGGTAGATCTGGCAACCCTGACACATTAAGGACACGACAATGACGATTTTTGATAACTATGAAGTGTGGTTTGTGATTGGTAGCCAGCACCTGTATGGCCCAGAAACCCTGCGTCAGGTAACCCAGCACGCCGAGCACGTTGTTAACGCACTGAATACTGAAGCTAAACTGCCCTGCAAACTGGTGTTAAAACCGCTGGGAACATCGCCTGACGAAATCACGTCTATTTGCCGCGATGCCAACTATGACGATCGTTGTGCGGGCCTGGTGGTCTGGCTGCATACCTTCTCACCGGCCAAAATGTGGATCAACGGCCTGACCATTCTCAACAAACCGCTGATGCAGTTCCATACCCAGTTCAACGCCGCCCTGCCGTGGGACAGCATTGATATGGACTTTATGAACCTGAACCAAACTGCACACGGCGGCCGTGAGTTTGGCTTCATCGGCGCGCGTATGCGCCAGCAGCATGCCGTGGTCACCGGTCACTGGCAGGATAAGCAAGCGCACGAGCGTATCGGTTCCTGGATGCGCCAGGCCGTGTCCAAACAGGATACCCGCCATCTGAAAGTATGCCGTTTTGGCGACAACATGCGTGAAGTTGCAGTCACTGACGGCGATAAAGTGGCTGCACAGATCAAATTTGGTTTCTCGGTGAACACCTGGGCCGTGGGCGATCTGGTACAGGTAGTGAACGCGATTAGCGATGGTGAGATCAACGCGCTGATCGACGAATATGAAAGCACCTACACCATGACGGCAGCAACGCAAATCCACGGTGATAAGCGTCAGAACGTGCTGGAAGCCGCCCGTATTGAACTGGGCATGAAGCGTTTCCTCGAACAGGGTGGATTCAATGCCTTTACCACCACGTTTGAAGATTTGCACGGCCTGAAACAACTTCCGGGTCTGGCCGTACAGCGTCTGATGCAGCAGGGCTACGGCTTTGCGGGCGAAGGTGACTGGAAAACTGCCGCGCTGCTTCGCATCATGAAGGTGATGTCAACCGGCCTGCAGGGCGGCACCTCATTTATGGAGGATTACACCTACCACTTCGAGAAGGGCAACGATCTGGTGCTCGGCTCGCACATGCTGGAAGTGTGCCCGTCGATTGCCGTAGAAGAAAAACCGATCCTCGACGTGCAGCACCTGGGCATTGGCGGTAAAGACGACCCTGCTCGTCTGATCTTCAACACCAAAACCGGCCCGGCCGTGGTTGCCAGCCTGATCGATCTCGGCGATCGCTATCGTCTGCTGGTCAACTGCATTGATACAGTACAAACCCCGCACGACCTGCCGAAACTGCCGGTGGCGAACGCGCTGTGGAAAGCCCAGCCGGATCTGCCTACCGCGTCTGAAGCCTGGATCCTGGCCGGTGGCGCGCACCACACCGTCTTCAGCCATGCGCTGGATCTGAATGACATGCGTCAGTTCGCTGAAATGCACGATATCGAGATCGCGGTGATCGACAACGATACCCGCCTGCCGGCCTTTAAGGACGCGCTGCGCTGGAACGAAGTGTACTACGGGTTCAAACGTTAATTATCGAAACGGATTGCCCGGTGGCATTTCATTTACCGGCCTACAAATCACCGTAGGCCGGATAAGCGTAACGCCATCCGGCATTCAGGAGTTAACATGCTAGAAGATCTTAAACGTCAGGTCCTGGAAGCGAATCTGGCGCTGCCAAAGCACAACCTGGTGACCCTCACCTGGGGGAATGTCAGCGCCGTCGACCGTGAACATGGCGTATTCGTGATCAAACCTTCCGGTGTTGATTACAGCGTAATGACCGCGGACGATATGGTAGTGGTCAGTATTGCCACCGGTGAAGTGGTGGAGGGGCAGAAAAAACCGTCTTCCGATACGCCCACTCACCGTCTGCTGTATCAGGCTTTCCCGAGCATTGGTGGTATTGTCCACACCCATTCACGTCACGCGACGATCTGGGCACAGGCGGGTCAGTCGATTCCAGCCACAGGAACGACCCACGCAGACTATTTCTACGGCGCTATTCCCTGCACGCGAAAAATGACCGATGCAGAAATTAACGGTGAATACGAGTGGGAAACCGGGAATGTGATCGTTGAATCCTTTGAAAAACAAGGTATTGATGCGGCACAAATGCCAGGCGTACTGGTACATTCTCACGGCCCGTTTGCATGGGGTAAAAACGCCGAAGATGCCGTTCATAACGCGATTGTGCTGGAAGAGGTTGCCTATATGGGGATCTTCTGCCGCCAGCTCGCACCGCAGCTACCGGATATGCAGCAAACGCTGCTGGACAAGCATTATCTGCGTAAGCACGGTGCTAAAGCCTACTACGGACAATAATCTTCTTTATAAGCGCGTAGATAAACTACGCGCTCCAGTATCATTATTCGCTGAAGTATTCAGCAAAGGAAGCTTGATATACGCAATCATTTGAGCAGAGATAGTCAATTACAGTATCACAATGCCCATTATCTTGATCGCCCTCCACACAATGGAAAAAGACATAATCTGAAATTGTAGTCTGCCACTTCTGACCATTCACCACGTAATTAATAACCGTATCACGATGACCGTTACTTTTATCACTACCCTGCCAATGGAAAAAAGCATTGCCATCATCAATAACTTCAGCATTCCACAGTTGACCGTTCCATGTTTTATATAAAATAAATTTACTCACGGCCTTTACCGCAGGGTTAGCCAGCAATGTATTAACAAACATATAGTTACTGTACTTGACGCTAAGTAGCTGTTTAGAGAAAATATTCATAAAGACTCCATTCTCATATTAATTACATGAAATATAATAAACATTTGAAGTATCCCAGTTAGCGCTAGAAATAAAATTATATTAAAATAAAAATCAAATAACACAGAGAGATAACCCAACGAAATCGAACTGAAATCCGTTTTTATTCAACAATAAAATCTCGGTTAAATATATTATATTTAACCCACTAGCCCGAAAACTTCGAATAAAATTCTTACACCAACCTGTAATAAACACAAATAGAAAAAACATAATTTTCCAATTCCGAGAAATAAGTTGCATAATTAAATAAGCACAATTCCTAAAAAACGACAAAAATCCGGAAATGGACTTGAATTCAACTCGCAATATATAAATCAGATAAGTAATAAAAAATTTTAAAAGTAAGCCTACAAATAAAATAATTCATCCACCCAAATCTTCATCCTCGTATTCATGAATCAAATTCGTCATAAGCTGTATAAAAAAACAGTACAACCAGATAAAACAGGCTATAATCATGCCAGGTTTTTTGATGGGTACGCAGCGTGGCGCAGGCAGGTTTTATTTTAACCCGGCACTGGCGGGATACCCCACAGGGGACAGAGGTTTCATTCTGGCTGGCAACGGACGACGGGCCATTGCTGGTCACGCTTGCGCCGCAGGAGTCAGTTGCCTTCATCCCAACCAGCCAGGTTTCCCGCGTTACTTCACTATTACGCGCAGAAAACGGCTTTCGGCTGGCTCCGCTTAACCTGCAGGATTTTCATCGCCAGCCCGTTTCGGGGCTGTACTGCCGATCCCATCGCCAGTTGATGCATCTTGAGAAGCTGCTACGCGAAAATAGCGTCACGGTCTATGAGGCCGACGTGCGTCCGCCGGAACGTTATCTGATGGAGCGCTTTATCACCTCCCCCGTTTGGGTGGATGGCGATCGGTATAACGACACGCTGATCAACGCGCGGCTGAAGCCAAACCCGGACTATCGCCCACCCTTAAAATGGCTATCGCTGGATATCGAAACCACGCGGCACGGCGAGCTTTACTGCATTGGTCTCGAAGGCTGCGGACAGCGTATTGTCTATATGCTCGGCCCGGCCAACGGTGATGCCTCACAGCTTGATTTTGAACTTGAATATGTGGCGAGCCGTCCGCAGTTGCTGGAAAAGCTCAACGCGTGGATAGCCCACCACGATCCTGATGTCATCATCGGCTGGAACGTCGTGCAGTTCGATTTACGTGTCCTGCAAAATCATGCCGAGCGTTACCGAATTCCCCTGCGTTTTGGCCGTGACAACAGCGAACTGGAATGGCGCGAGCACGGTTTCAAAAACGGCGTTTTTTTCGCCCAGGCCAAAGGCCGCCTGATCATTGACGGCATTGAGGCCCTCAAATCCGCGTTCTGGAACTTTTCCTCGTTTTCGCTGGAAACGGTGTCGCAGGAGCTACTGGGCGAAGGGAAATCAATTGATAATCCCTGGGACCGCATGGACGAAATTGACCGCCGATTCGCTCAGGATAAGCCCGCGCTTGCCACTTATAATCTCAAAGACTGTGAACTGGTCACGCGCATCTTTCATAAAACCGAGATCATGCCGTTTCTGTTGGAGCGCTCAACGGTCAACGGTCTGCCGGTCGACAGGCACGGTGGCTCGGTTGCGGCATTTGGTCATCTCTATCTTCCGCGCATGCACCGTGCCGGTTACGTTGCGCCAAATCTCGGGGAAGTCCCCCCCCATGCCAGCCCCGGCGGCTATGTGATGGACTCGCGTCCTGGTTTGTACGACTCGGTGCTGGTTCTGGATTACAAAAGCCTGTACCCGTCTATCATCCGCACCTTTCTGATCGATCCGGTGGGACTTATCGAAGGTATGGCGCAGCCGGATCCTGAACACAGCACTGAAGGATTCCTTGGTGCCTGGTTTTCGCGCGAAAAACACTGCCTACCGGAAATAGTGACCCAGATCTGGCACGGGCGTGACGAAGCAAAACGCCAGGGAAATAAGCCGCTCTCGCAGGCGCTCAAAATCATTATGAACGCCTTTTACGGCGTGCTAGGCACCACGGCATGTCGATTTTTCGATCCCAGACTGGCCTCGTCGATCACCATGCGCGGGCATGCGATCATGCGCCAGACCAAAGCGCTGATTGAAGCGCAGGGTTATGACGTTATCTATGGCGATACCGACTCAACGTTTGTCTGGCTCAAAGGCGCACACGCGGAAGAGGATGCGGCAAGGATTGGTCGGGAGTTGGTCCATCATGTCAACACCTGGTGGGCGCAGTCGCTGCAACAACAAAACCTGACCAGCGCGCTCGAACTGGAGTTTGAAACCCATTTTCGCCGCTTTTTGATGCCGACCATTCGCGGCGCGGATACGGGCAGCAAGAAGCGCTACGCCGGACTCATTCAGGACGGGGACCAGCAGCGCATGGTCTTCAAAGGACTGGAAACCGTACGCACTGACTGGACACCGCTGGCACAACGGTTCCAGCAGGAACTCTATTTGCGGGTCTTTCGCCAGGAGCCGTATCAGGATTTTGTCAGGGAAACCATCGACCGCCTGATGGCCGGTGAACTGGACGATCAGCTGGTTTACCGTAAGCGCCTGCGCCGCCCGTTAAGCGAATACCAGCGTAATGTCCCACCCCACGTTCGCGCCGCGCGGCTTGCCGATGAACAGAACGTCAAGCGAGGCCGTCCGCCGCAGTATCAAAACCGTGGCACCATAAAATATGTCTGGACGATAAACGGCCCTGAACCTGTGGATTATCAGCTTTCTGCGCTGGATTATGAGCATTATCTTACGCGCCAGATACAGCCGGTTGCCGAGGGAATTCTTCCCTTTGTTGATGATAACTTTGCTACACTACTCACAGGGCAACTGGGGTTATTTTGACGCGTGACGAAACCGTCGCCATCCAGTACCATAGCGCCCTTTCCATTCCTGGACCCATTTAACACCACTACCACTGATTCACTAGCCTGGTAGCGGGGTCGTATGCTCTGAAAACTCGGGTTACCCGATACATGACGAGTATTGCCTGCAATTAAAGATATAGAGCCGAACACATATGCCTTTTACACTTGGTCAACGCTGGATCAGCGATACAGAAAGCGAATTGGGACTTGGTACCGTTGTCGCCATGGATGCGCGAACCGTCACCTTACTTTTCTCATCGACGGGTGAAAACCGTCTGTATGCGCGCAGTGACTGCCCTGTGACCCGCGTGATGTTCAATCCTGGTGATACGATCACTAGCCATGAAGGCTGGCAATTGCATGTCGATGAAGTAAAAGAAGAAAACGGACTGCTTGCCTATATCGGAACCCGCCTTGATACCGAAGAAACCGGCGTCGTGCTGCGCGAAGTCCTGCTCGACAGCAAGCTGGTGTTCAGCAAACCTCAGGATCGTCTGTTTGCTGGCCAAATCGACCGTATGGACCGCTTTGCGCTGCGCTATCGTGCGCGTAAATTTCAGAGCGAACAGTATCGTATGCCGTGGAGTGGTCTGCGCGGTCAACGTACCAGCCTGATCCCCCACCAGCTTAATATTGCCCATGATGTCGGTCGTCGCCATGCCCCTCGCGTTTTGCTGGCAGATGAAGTGGGCCTGGGAAAAACCATTGAAGCCGGGATGATCCTGCATCAGCAACTGCTGTCCGGTGCCGCCGAACGCGTGCTGATCATCGTCCCTGAGACGTTACAGCACCAATGGCTGGTCGAAATGCTGCGCCGTTTCAACCTGCGCTTTGCGCTGTTTGATGATGAGCGCTATGCCGAAGCGCAGCACGATGCCTACAATCCGTTTGAAACCGAGCAGCTTGTCATCTGCTCTCTGGATTTTGCGCGTCGTAGCAAGCAGCGTCTGGAGCATTTGTGTGAAGCAGAATGGGACCTGTTGGTGGTCGATGAAGCTCATCACCTGGTGTGGAGCGAAGATGCGCCAAGCCGCGAGTATATGGCGATCGAACAACTGGCCGAGCGCGTACCGGGCATCTTGCTGCTGACCGCAACGCCGGAACAGCTGGGTATGGAAAGTCACTTTGCGCGTTTACGCCTGCTGGACCCAAGCCGTTTCCACGATTTCGAGCAGTTTGTTGAAGAGCAAAAAAATTACCGTCCGGTAGCAGATGCCGTCGCCATGCTGCTGGCAGGCAACAAACTGAGCAACAATGAGCTGAACATGCTCGGCGATCTGATTGGCGAGCAGGACATCGAGCCGCTGCTGCAAGCTGCTAACAGCGATCGTGAAGATGCCCAGAGCGCGCGCCAGGAACTGGTTTCCATGCTAATGGACCGCCATGGCACCAGCCGCGTACTGTTCCGTAACACCCGTAATGGGGTGAAAGGTTTCCCGAAACGCGAACTGCATACTATTAAGCTGCCGCTGCCGACCCAATACCAGACAGCAATCAAAGTCTCCGGCATTATGGGCGCACGTAAAAGCGCAGAAGAGCGCGCCCGCGACATGCTCTATCCGGAGCAGATTTATCAGGAGTTCGAAGGCGATACCGGCACCTGGTGGAACTTCGACCCACGCGTTGAATGGTTGATGGGCTACCTGACCAGTCATCGTTCGCAGAAAGTACTGGTTATCTGTGCGAAAGCGACCACCGCGTTGCAGCTGGAGCAGGTGCTGCGCGAGCGTGAAGGCATTCGCGCTGCCGTATTCCATGAGGGTATGTCGATCATCGAACGTGACCGTGCTGCCGCCTGGTTTAGCGAAGAGGACAGCGGTGCGCAGGTGATGCTGTGCTCGGAGATCGGCTCTGAAGGCCGTAACTTCCAGTTCGCCAGCAACCTGGTGATGTTTGACCTGCCGTTTAACCCGGATCTGCTGGAACAACGTATTGGACGTCTGGACCGTATTGGTCAAGCGCACGATATTCAGATCCACGTCCCGTACCTGGAAAAAACCGCCCAGTCCGTGCTGGTGCGCTGGTACCACGAAGGTCTGGATGCGTTTGAGCACACCTGTCCGACCGGGCGTACGATTTATGATACGGTCTATAACAACCTGATTGGTTATCTGGCGGAGCCGGAAAACAACGAAGGATTTGATGATCTGATCAAAGCCTGCCGTGAACAGCATGACGCACTGAAAGCGCAGCTGGAACAAGGGCGCGACCGTCTACTCGAGATTCACTCCAACGGCGGCGAAAAAGCGCTGGCGCTGGCTGAGAGCATTGAGGAGCAGGATGACGACACCAGCCTGATCGCCTTCGCCATGAACCTGTTTGATATCGTCGGTATTAACCAGGACGATCGCGGGGACAACTTAATTGTGCTGACGCCGTCCGATCATATGCTGGTCCCGGATTTTCCGGGGTTGCCTGAAGACGGCTGCACCATTACCTTTGAGCGAGATATTGCACTGTCGCGTGAAGACGCCCAGTTTATCACCTGGGAGCATCCGCTGATCCGTAACGGTCTGGATCTTATCCTGTCTGGTGATACCGGCAGCAGCACCATATCTCTGTTGAAAAACAAAGCATTGCCGGTTGGTACCCTGCTGGTTGAACTGGTGTACGTGGTCGAAGCGCAGGCACCGAAGCAACTGCAGCTCAACCGCTTCCTGCCTCCGACGCCGGTGCGCATGTTGCTGGATAAAAACGGTAACAACCTCGCCGCTCAGGTGGAGTTTGAAACCTTTAACCGCCAGCTCAGTGCCGTTAATCGCCATACCGGTAGCAAGCTGGTCAACGCCGTGCAGCAAGATGTCCATGCGATTCTGCAGTTGGGTGAAGCGCAGGTTGAGCAATCTGCCCGCGCGCTGATCGACGCCGCGCGTAAAGAAGCGGATGAGAAGCTGTCTGCAGAACTGTCGCGTCTGGAAGCGCTGCGCGCCGTTAACCCGAACATCCGTGATGACGAACTTGCCGCGATTGAAAGCAACCGTCAACAGGTGATGGAAAGCCTGGATCAGGCCGGCTGGCGTCTGGATGCCTTACGCCTGATCGTCGTGACGCATCAGTAACGGAGCCATACATGGGGATGGAAAACTACAATCCGCCGCAGGAACCCTGGCTGGTTATCCTGTATCAGGATGAACACATTATGGTGGTCAACAAGCCGAGCGGCTTGTTGTCCGTGCCGGGTCGCCTTGAAGAGCACAAAGACAGCGTGATGACGCGTATTCAACGCGACTATCCACTGGCAGAATCAGTGCATCGCCTGGACATGGCCACCAGCGGCGTGATTGTAGTGGCGCTGACCAAAGCGGCAGAGCGCGAGCTAAAGCGTCAATTTCGCGAGCGCGAACCGAAGAAGCAATATGTCGCACGCGTGTGGGGGCATCCCTCACCCGCCGAGGGACTGGTGGATTTACCGCTGATTTGCGACTGGCCGAACCGACCAAAACAGAAAGTCTGTTATGAGACGGGCAAAGCCGCGCAGACTGAGTATGAAGTCGTGGAATTCGCGGCGGATAATACCGCGCGGGTGGTGCTGAAACCCATTACCGGGCGTTCTCATCAGCTACGCGTGCATATGCTGGCGTTAGGGCATCCGATTCTGGGTGACCGCTTCTATGCCCCGCCGGAAGCCCTGGCGTTAGCGCCACGCCTGCTGCTGCATGCCGAGATGCTCACCATTACTCATCCCGAGTACGGCAATAGTATGACCTTTAAAGTCCCAGCAGATTTTTAAATTTTGTGCTGCTCTGTGCCGGGGGCGCTACGCTTGCCCGGCCTACATTCTTCAACGTAGGCCGGATAAGGCGCTAGCCGCCATCCGGCAACTTATTCTGCCGCTTACTTGAAGCCTTTCTGTTCTTTAATTAACTCATAGGCCTTTTGAATTTCCTGCGCTTTCTGCTTGGCCATTTCCATCATCTCCGGCGGTAGTCCTTTCGCGACCAGCTTGTCGGGATGGTGCTCGCTCATCAGTTTACGATAAGCGCGCTTAATAGTAGTGGCATCGTCGGTCGCTTTAACACCCAGCACATTACACGCATCTTCCAGCGTCGGACCACGCTGTGCCTGCTGCCAGCCACCGCCAGACTGTTGCTGATATCCACCACCAAACTGCGCACCACCCTGCATCATGCGCAGATACTGATCAAATTGCGCGCGCGAGATCCCCAGCTCTTCAGCAATCACATACAGCACTTCACGTTCGTTAGGATGCAGCGACCCGTCCGCAAACGCCGCCTGGATCTGGATCTCCAGAAACATACGGATCAGGTCGAAGCGGCCAAAACAGACGCTGCGAAACTGGCGCATTTTTTCACGTAATGGGTAATTGTCTGATTTTCCCACCCGGAAGGCATGCTGCGCAGCGGTTCGTGAGTCACCGTGTAAATTCATCCGGTCCATCAGCTGGCTGGCGATATGAATATCGGCTTCCGTGACGCGTCCTTTTGATTTGGTCAGGTGTCCCATCACCTCAAAGGTGGTGGCAAAAAACAGCGCCTGACGTTCACGTTGATTGGCAAACCACGCCATTTTGCGCATGCGGGCTTTGTCGAACATATGACCCACAAGCAGGCCTAAAACCACGCCCCAGAAGCCGCCGCCCATCATTAAGGCCACGGCGACACCAATAATCTTTCCCCAATACTGCATAGACTCCCCAAATCTTTACGCTGCCAGCCGGGCTATGTACCACAATATAAGGTGCTTTTACCGTTTTACGGCAGCGGTCAATTGTGGGACATCGCCTATAATTTGCATTATCATACCTGTCATTCAATGCCGTGCCTAACACCACGGATGCCTAAATGGGCAGGATTAACACTAGCGCAGTGAAGATGAGATAAGTTAGGCTGTGACCGTTTGTCACGCGCGACGCTACTGATGATGGAACAATAAATACAACGTATGAAAAAACGTATTCCCACTCTTCTGGCCACCATGATTGCCAGCGCCCTTTATAGTCAACAGGGTCTGGCAGCCGATCTCGCCTCACAGTGCATGTTGGGCGTGCCAAGCTATAACCGTCCTCTGGTGCAGGGCGAGACCAATGAATTACCTGTTACCATCAATGCCGATCACGCGAAAGGGAATTACCCGGATGACGCCGTGTTTACTGGCAACGTGGATATCGCACAGGGTAACAGCCGCCTGCAGGCTGACGAAGTGCAGTTGCACCAGAAGCAGGCCGAGGGTCTGCCGGAGCCGGTCCGTACCGTCGATGCGCTGGGTAACGTCCACTATGATGACAATCAGGTCATTCTGAAGGGGCCGAAGGGTTGGTCGAATCTGAATACCAAAGATACCAACATCTGGGAAGGCGACTATCAGATGGTCGGTCGTCAGGGACGCGGTAAAGCCGACCTGATGAAACAGCGGGGTGAAAACCGCTACACCATTCTGGAAAACGGGAGCTTTACTTCCTGTCTACCGGGTTCCAATACCTGGAGCGTTGTCGGTAGCGAAGTGATCCACGATCGCGAAGAACAGGTCGCGGAAATCTGGAACGCCCGCTTTAAACTGGGTCCGGTTCCGGTCTTTTACAGCCCGTATATGCAGCTGCCCGTCGGCGACAAACGCCGCTCCGGTTTCTTGATCCCGAACGCAAAATACACTAGCAATAACTATTTTGAGTTCTACCTGCCGTATTACTGGAACATCGCGCCCAATATGGACGCCACCATTACGCCGCATTACATGCACCGTCGTGGCGGCGTGATGTGGGAGAACGAATTCCGTTACCTCAGCCAGGCCGGCACCGGTTTGATGGAGTTCGACTATCTGAACTCCGATAAAGTCTACGAGGATAAAAAGTCGGAGGATGACAACTCACGCCGCTGGTTGTTCTACTGGCAACACGCTGGCGTGATGAATCAGGTGTGGCGCTTCAACGTCGACTACACCAAGGTCAGTGACTCCAGCTACTTTAATGATTTCGATAACAAGTACGGTTCCAGTACCGACGGCTACGCCACGCAGAAATTCAGCGTCGGCTACGCGGTACAGAACTTTGATGCGACAGTTTCCACCAAACAGTTCCAGGTCTTTGGCGATCAGAACAAGAGTAGCTATTCCGCCGAGCCACAGCTAGACGTTAACTTCTATCAGAACGATGTTGGTCCGTTTGATACCCGCGTTTATGCGCAGGCAGTGCATTTCGTCAACACGACCGACAACATGCCGGAAGCAACGCGTTTACACCTCGAACCGACCATCAATCTGCCGTTGTCCAATCAGTGGGGAAGTATCAACACTGAAGCCAAAATGCTGGCTACGCACTATCAGCAGAATAATCTTGACGATTACCCTCAGTATGACGAGACCGTAAACCGTGTGATGCCGCAGTTTAAAGTCGACGGTAAGATGATCTTTGAACGCGATATGGCAATGCTGGCACCGGGTTATACCCAGACGCTGGAGCCGCGCGCGCAGTATTTATATGTGCCATACCGCGATCAAAGCAACATTAATAACTACGATTCTTCCCTGCTGCAAGCTGACTACAGCGGCCTGTTCCGTGACCGCACCTATGGCGGTTTGGACCGTATTGCCTCGGCCAACCAGGTAACGACCGGGGTCACATCTCGCGTATATGATGACGCCGCCGTTGAACGTTTTAACATTTCTGTGGGTCAAATCTACTATTTCACCGAGTCTCGCACCGGTGATGACCACATAGAATGGGAGAATGATGACAAAACCGGCTCACTGGTGTGGGCAGGAGATACCTACTGGCGTATCTCCGAACGCTGGGGTTTACGCAGCGGGATCCAGTACGATACCCGTCTGGACAGCATCGCGACCAGCAACAGCAGCATCGAATACCGACGTGACGAAAACAGTTTGCTGCAGTTGAACTACCGTTACGCCAGCCCGGAATACATCCAGGCCACACTGCCGAATGACAGTAAGGATAAAAATAAATGGAATCAGGCGCAGTATGAAAACGGGATTTCTCAAGTGGGCGCCGTGGCCAGCTTGCCGATTGCTGACCGCTGGTCAATTGTCGGGGCTTATTACTTCGATACGAACGTCAATAAACCTGCTGACCAGATGCTGGGCGTGCAGTACAACTCCTGCTGTTATGCCATTCGCTTTGGCTACGAGCGTAAGCTGAACGGTTGGGATGATACGCAAAAACACGCGATTTATGACAACACGATCGGCTTTAACATCGAACTGCGCGGTCTGAGCTCTAACTATGGTCTCGGCACCAACCAAATGTTGCGTTCGAACATTTTGCCGTATCAAAGCGCTTTATGATCTGATTGATTTAAAACGTAATCCGCATTGCGGTTAATTAATAATGGAAAAAGTATGAAGAACTGGAAAACGCTGCTTCTCGGTATCGCCATGGTCGCGAATACCAGTTTCGCTGCCCCACAGGTAGTCGATAAAGTCGCAGCCGTCGTCAATAACGGCGTCGTTCTGGAAAGCGACGTTGATGGCTTAATGCAGTCAGTAAAACTTAATGCGGGTCAGGCGGGTCAGCAATTACCCGACGACGCAACACTGCGCCATCAGATCCTCGAACGTTTGATCATGGATCAAATCGTTCTGCAGATGGGTCAGAAGATGGGGGTGAAAATCACTGATGAGCAGTTGGATCAGGCCATCGCCAACATCGCTAAGCAGAACAATATGACGCTGGACCAGATGCGCAGTCGTCTGGCCCACGATGGTCTGAGTTATTCGACTTATCGTAACCAGATCCGTAAAGAGATGACCATCTCTGAAGTGCGTAACAATGAAGTTCGCCGTCGCGTCACCATTCTGCCGCAGGAAGTGGATGCTCTGGCTCAGCAGGTTGGCAATCAAAATGATGCCAGCACTGAGCTGAACCTGAGCCACATTCTGATTCCGTTACCGGAAAACCCATCCTCCGACCAGGTTAATGAAGCAGAAAGCCAGGCGCGTGCTGTCGTCGAAGAAGCACGTAACGGTAGCGATTTCGGTAAACTGGCGATCACCTATTCCGCAGACCAGCAGGCGCTGAAAGGCGGCCAGATGGGATGGGGACGTATTCAGGAACTGCCAGGCATCTTTGCACAGGCACTCAGCACTGCGAAAAAAGGCGATATCATCGGCCCGATTCGTTCAGGTGTCGGCTTCCACATTCTGAAAGTCAACGATATGCGTGGCCAGAGCCAGAGCATCTCCGTAACGGAAGTTCATGCCCGCCATATCCTGCTGAAACCGTCTCCGATCATGACCGATCAGCAGGCGCGTCTGAAACTGGAGCAAATCGCGGCTGATATTAAGAGCGGTAAAACGACCTTTGCCGCCGCGGCTAAAGAGTTCTCTCAGGATCCTGGCTCTGCAAACCAGGGCGGCGATCTGGGTTGGGCGGCAGCGGATATTTTCGATCCAGCCTTCCGCGATGCGCTGACCCGACTGAACAAAGGTCAGATGAGCGCTCCGGTGCACTCCTCTTTTGGCTGGCACTTGATCGAACTGCTGGACACGCGTAACGTTGATAAAACTGACGCCGCGCAGAAAGACAGAGCCTACCGCATGCTGATGAACCGTAAGTTCTCAGAAGAAGCGGCGACCTGGATGCAAGAACAGCGTGCCAGCGCGTACGTTAAAATTCTGAGCAACTAATGGTCCGTACTCAACGCGTTGTCATCACTCCCGGCGAACCCGCCGGGATTGGTCCGGACCTGGTGGTCCAGCTTGCGCAGCGTGAGTGGCCGGTTGAACTCGTCGTCTGCGCCGATGCCGCATTACTTTCGAACCGAGCAGCTATGCTCGGTTTACCGCTTTCGCTCCTCCCCTACTCTCCTGATATCCCAGCCAAACCACAAGCAGCGGGCACATTGATGCTGTTACCGATTGCGCTGCGGGCACCTGTCATTGCGGGGCAACTGGCGGTAGAGAATGGACCGTATGTGGTTGATACGCTGGCTCGCGCATGCGACGGTTGCTTACAGGGTGAATTCGCCGCGCTGATTACTGGCCCGGTTCACAAGGGCGTGATCAACGATGCCGGCGTGCCGTTTACCGGACACACTGAGTACTTTGAAGAACGCTCGCAGGCGAAAAAAGTCGTGATGATGCTGGCGACCGAGGAGCTGCGCGTTGCCCTGGCAACCACGCACCTGCCGCTCAGAGACGTTGCCGATGCCATTACGCCCACACTACTGCGGGAAGTGATCGGCATTCTGCACCATGATTTACGCACCAAGTTTGGCCTGAACGATCCGCAGATTCTGGTCTGCGGCCTGAACCCACATGCGGGGGAAGGCGGTCATATGGGGACGGAAGAGATCGATACGCTCATTCCAGTACTGGATGAAATGCGTGGTCAGGGAATGAAATTACGCGGTCCACTGCCCGCAGATACCCTGTTTCAACCTAAATATCTCGATAGCGCGGATGCCGTGCTGGCAATGTACCACGATCAGGGTCTCCCCGTGCTAAAATACCAGGGATTTGGTCGCGGTGTGAATATCACACTGGGCCTGCCCTTTATTCGCACATCCGTTGATCACGGCACCGCACTCGAACTTGCGGGTCGTGGGCAAGCAGATGTCGGCAGTTTTATTACGGCGCTTAACCTCGCCATCAAAATGATTGTTAATACTAATGAATAATCGAGTCCATCAGGGCCATTTAGCCCGTAAACGTTTCGGGCAAAACTTCCTCAACGATCAGTTTGTGATCGAAAGTATTGTCTCTGCGATCAACCCGCAAAAGGGTCAGGCCATGGTCGAAATCGGCCCGGGCCTTGCGGCATTAACCGAGCCGGTAGGTGAACGTCTGGACAAGCTCACGGTCATTGAACTGGACCGCGATCTGGCCGCACGCCTGCAAACGCACCCGTTTTTAGGGCCGAAGCTGACTATCTATCAGCAAGATGCTATGACCATGGACTTCGGCGAGTTGTCGCAAACCCTGGGTCAGCCGCTGCGCGTATTTGGTAACCTGCCATACAACATCTCCACGCCGCTGATGTTCCATCTTTTTACCTATACTGATGCCATTGCCGACATGCATTTCATGTTGCAAAAAGAAGTGGTCAACCGTCTGGTTGCAGGGCCAAACAGTAAAGCGTATGGTCGACTAACCGTTATGGCACAATATTACTGCCAGGTGATCCCGGTACTTGAAGTACCGCCATCCGCGTTCACGCCTGCGCCTAAAGTTGATTCCGCCGTTGTACGCCTGGTCCCTCACGCGACGATGCCGTACCCGGTCAAAGACGTTCGCGTCCTGAGCCGCATTACGACCGAAGCGTTTAACCAGCGCCGTAAAACGGTACGTAACAGCCTCGGTAATCTGTTCAGCGTTGAAGTGCTGACGGAACTGGGTGTTGATCCGGCGCTGCGAGCGGAAAATATCTCTGTCGCCCAATACTGCCGGATGGCTAACTATCTGTCAGAAAAAGCGTCATCGAAGGAGAGTTAAGCATGATCAATTCGCCCCGAGTGTGTATTCAGGTACAAAGCGTCTATATTGAGGCGCAATCCTCACCTGATGATGAACGTTACGTTTTTGCCTATACCGTAACCATCCGCAATTTGGGGCGAGCGCCGGTGCAACTGTTGGGACGTTACTGGTTGATTACCAATGGTCATGGCCGTGAAACCGAAGTTCAGGGTGAAGGTGTGGTTGGCGTTCAGCCCCACATTGATCCCGGTGAAGAGTACCAATATACCAGCGGCGCGGTGATTGAAACCCCGCTGGGCACCATGCAGGGTCATTACGAAATGATCGATGAGAAAGGCGTTGCCTTTACCATCGACATTCCCGTATTCAGGCTCGCCGTTCCAACGCTCATCCACTAAAACAATAGCTATGGCAACATACCTCATTGGCGACGTTCACGGTTGTTACGACGAACTGATCGCATTGCTGCATCAAGTCAATTTTGCCCCTGGGAAAGATACCTTATGGCTCACAGGCGACCTGGTCGCGCGTGGCCCCGGCTCGCTTGACGTACTGCGTTATGTCAAATCGCTTGGCGACAGCGTAAGGTTAGTCTTAGGTAATCACGATTTGCACCTGCTGGCCGTATTTGCAGGCATCAGCCGGAATAAACCCAAAGACCGGCTCACGCCGCTACTCGATGCCCCGGATGCGGATTCTCTGCTGAACTGGCTACGTCGCCAACCGCTGTTACAGGTTGATGAAGAGAAGAAGCTGGTGATGGCGCATGCCGGGATTACACCACAGTGGGATCTCCAAACCGCGAAAGACTGCGCCCGCGATGTCGAAGCCGTGCTATCGAGCGACTCGTACCCGTTCTTTCTTGATGCCATGTATGGCGACATGCCAAATAACTGGACGCCGGAACTGACCGGATTGGCACGCCTACGTTTTATTACTAACGCCTTTACCCGCATGCGTTACTGTTTCCCGAATGGCCAGCTGGATATGTACAGCAAAGAGTCGCCGGAAGACGCGCCCGCTCCACTGAAACCGTGGTTTGCCATCCCAGGACCGGTCAGTGACGCCTATAGCATTGCCTTTGGGCACTGGGCCTCACTGGAGGGTAAAGGGACGCCGGAAGGGGTTTACGCGCTGGATACAGGCTGCTGTTGGGGCGGGGATCTCACCTGTCTGCGCTGGGAAGACAAACAGTACTTTACTCAGCCGTCAAATCGCCATCTGAAGCTGGATCCCGGTGAGGCGGTAAACGCCTGAAATGTTTATGCCTGATGGCGCTACGCTTATCAGGCCTATTCCAGTGCCGGATGTAGGCCTGATAAGGCGTTTCGCCGCCATCCGGCAATTACATGATTAACGACGTTCCAGAACTTCGAAGCAATAGCTGTGTGAGTTTTGCGCGTCGGCATCGTGGAATTCGCTAAAGACCGATTCCCAGTCATCCGGCTCGTAGTCCGGAAAATGCGTATCCCCTTCGACTTCTGCATCGATATGCGTCAGATACAGCTTCTGTGCTTTAGGCAGGAACTGCTCATACACGCGCCCACCGCCAATCACCATAATCTCGGGTTCATCGCCACAGGCAGCAATCGCCTCATCAATAGACTTCACCCACTGCACGCGATCGTCGGTGCCCGGCTTGCTGCTGATGACGATATTTTTACGCCCTGGCAACGGTCGGCCGATGGATTCCCAGGTATGGCGCCCCATAATAACCGGCTTATTTAAGGTGTTACGTTTAAACCAGGCGAGATCGGCAGGGAGGTTCCACGGCATGGCGTTTTCCATACCGATGACGCGATCTACCGCTAACGCCGCAATCAGACTGATCATTGAATAATTCCCGGATACAAAAAAATTGTCGCCACTATACGGAAAGCGCATTCTTTCGTCGACTAGCCAAAGGAAGATGTGCAGGAAAATTTTCTGTTCTGCTGGCGAGTCCGTGACTTCTTAGTGGGCTGCCAGCATTACAGTAGTTCAAAAACAGTCAATTAGCAGTAAAGTTTGCAGAACATCACATTTTTTACCCTATGTTGACGGTTTCACTTCCGGCTCATCTGCGACGTCTCCCGTATGTTTACCTTCATCCGTGCCTTGCCAGCCATGGCGTTGAATCAGAGACAAATGCTGACGATCCTCGGTAATAATTTCACTCAACATGGCGCTGGTGCGCTTATATACCGCCGCGCGTGAAATCGCGTCGTTTTCACCTTTCACCATTTCCTCAACCATCAGCGTATTGAAACGACGAAATAAATCGGCCCGCTCACGTGCTTCATAGCGCCCAAGCCCCAGACCCTCCAGCGCCAGGCGCCCGGTTTTCAACGCGCCTTCAAAGGTTTCACGCTCAGGCATCTCAACCCCCGCCTGACGCAAGCGAATGTAATGATCAACATCGCGCGCCCGGGCAATAATTTGCAAGTGCGGGAAATGTGCTTTCACCATTTCGGTCAGTTGCAGACTGGTTTGCGGATCGTCAATGGCATTAATGATCACCTCCGCTTTTGCGGCCCCCGCAGACTCCAGTAGATCCATCCGTGTGGCATCGCCATAAAAAACCTTCATCCCAAATTTGCGCAGCGTTTCGATATGGTCCGGGTCATGATCAAGTACCACCATCTTCACCCCGCTCGACAGCAGCAAGCGACCGGTTATCTGGCCGAATCGACCAAACCCGGCGATAATCACCCGGGGTTGCTCCTCATCGATTTCATCCGCCTCACGCACTTCACCGGTGGACGATTTTTCCAGCCGCGTCAGGACAACCAGCAAAATGGGCGTGGCCGCCATCGACAGCGCCACTGCAAGCGTCAGCGCTTTTGCCCATTCAGGATCAAGCACATTGGCCATTTGCGCCGCACCAAACACCACGAAGGCAAACTCACTCCCTTGTCCTAATAATACGGCAAACCAGCGACGTTGCTTGTTCGGCACCTGCAACGGCTTAGCAATCACCCACAGCATGATGGTTTTGATTGCCAGGAAACCCGCCAGCAGAATAATAATACGTAGCGGATTATCAATTAGCGTGCCGAAGTCGATAGACATCCCGACGCCGATGAAAAACAGCCCCAGCAACAACCCTTTAAACGGTTCGATATCACTTTCCAGCGCATGACGATACTCCGAGCTTGCCAGCAAAACGCCCGCCAGGAATGCGCCCATCGCCATCGACAGGCCCACCTCTTCCAGCAATAAACCGAATCCAAAAACCAGGAACAGGGCGACGGCGCTGAACACCTCCCGCAGTCCGGAGCGCGCGACAAAACGCAGGGCCGGTCGTGTGACATAACGGCCCAGAACCACCACCAACGCCAGTGCACCGGCCACTTTCAGCGCCGACAGCGCAAACGCTCCGAGCGTGGTTGACGCCCCGCTCGCCGCCAGCAGCGGGATCATGGCAACCAGCGGAATGGCGGCAATATCCTGGAACAACAGTACGGCAAACGCACTGCGGCCCATTTGCGACACCATCAGGTTGCGTTCATTCATCGCCTGCATGGCGATAGCCGTCGAGGAGAGAGCCAGCGTCATGCCAATAAGTACAGCCACCTGCCAGCGCAGGCCGAGGAACATACAGAACAAACCAATTAATCCGCCGCAGACCACCATTTGCAGCGCGCCACCACCAAACACCGAGGCCCGCAGCTTCCACAAACGCTGTGGGTCGAGTTCCAGACCGATGACAAACAGCATCAGCACCACGCCGATTTCCGCAAAGTGCAGGATAGATTCGGCGTCCGTCACCAGCCTTAAGCCCCACGGGCCGATGATGCACCCTGCAATGAGATACCCCAGCACCGAGCCTAACCCCAGCCGGACCGCAATCGGCACAATCAACGCCGCTGAGCCAAGATATATCAGCGCCTGTATCAGCGTGTGGCTATCCATGATGTGCCTCCTGCCACTCCATTAAGCACTGCTTGTAATGCCGCGCCTGAGCCTGTAGCGTTTCGTCGTCACAGATGAACGTACAGTGCATCGCAAACGGCGGTAACCACTTCAGGCCGCAATATAACGCCGTGGCCTGCAACGGTTGAGAAAGCACGTCAAAACCTGGGTGTGAGCCGATATCAAAATGATTTTCACCGCCGCCGGTGGTGACCGCCCACAACAAATGTTTACCGCGCAGCGCAGTGCCTCCATGACCATACGCCCAGCCGTGGGCGAGGACTTTGTCCATCCACAGTTTGAGGAGAGGCGGTGTGCTGTACCACTGCATGGGATGCTGCCAGACGATGAGGCTCGCGCGTGAAAGCGCGTCCTGCTCCGCGGCGATGTCGATATTGAAGTCGGGATAAAGCTGGTAGAGCGAACGAACCTCTACGCCCTCCAGCGTCCTTGCCTGCTCAAGCATCCGCTTATTCGCATGCGAGTGCTGCGGATAGGGATGTGCATAAATGATGAGAATCATGATTAGCCTGCTATCACTGCATTATTGTAATACCAGTGAGTTTAGTCAGTTAATCAGCAGGCTAAAAGTCAATATTATTGAGTAGCTGAATGGAGAAAACTGAATTAGTTGTCGAGTTCGCTCATATCTTTCACTTGATCGCGGTTAATTTGTTCCGTTTTACCGGTTTCCGCATTTTCATACGACACCAGGCCTGTATCATCATCCACCTGCGGCTTGCCGTTGGTGACAATGGTTTTACCGTCGGTTGTTTTAACCGCCTGGTTGGAGGAACAACCGACGACGGTGAACAGCGCTGCTGCGGTAAAAATGGAGGTGATCAGAATATGTTTTTGCATGGTGTTCTCCCTGCTTTTCAGTCATTTTCAGTGATATACCGTTTAAGTTTAGGCTAACTGACTGAGTAACAGGGAAAATACAGAACACTCCTAATGGCTGGCTCTCGACGCTGGCTTACTGCGGATCGTCATTTGGCTGGTCTGAGCCAACGTCAGCCCCCGCGTTTCTGGCGCAAAGGCAATGGAAACCAGCAGGCCAATCAGCGAAATCCCGGCCCCCATCAGCATCACATGGCTGATCCCGTATTTAGTGATGAATACTGGCAGCGCCCAGGTAGACACAATGGTTCCTACCCGGCTTAGCGACATGATCACCCCGACGGCGGACGCGCGAATATCGGTGGGGAACAGCTCATTGGGGTACAACCACTGAAGGTTCCCCGGTCCTCCCGAGAAAAACGCATACACGGCAAACGCCAGCACCACCAGCCAGACACCCATATCAGGAATCAGCCCTAACACGGCCAGCGCCAGCGTCATCATAATAAAGCTGCCGATTAACAGCGGCCTACGACCAGCACTGTTGAGCCAGAACATCGGTGGAATACAGCCCAGCATAAAGCACAGGCTAATCACCACGTTGCCCAGTGCGGCGCTTTTCCCAACGCCGAGGCCGAGCAATCCGACAATCTGTGGACCAAAGGTATAAATAGCGAACATCGGGATCACCTGGCAGGTCCAGATGGCGGCGACAAATAAGACAAACGGGAAATGGCGGCGATTAAACAACTGAAGAAAGCGTGTTTCCTGCGGTGCTTCTTCGTCGAACACCACCGGCTCGCCGAACAGCTTGATCATCATCGCGTCACACTCTTTTACCCGCCCTTTACGCAGTAGCCATCGCGGTGACTCGGGAAGATCGAAACGACCAATGAGGATCAATATACAGGGGATCACCGCACTCCCCAACATCCAGCGCCATCCACCCTCGACATCATACAGCCAGTAGCCGACCAGATCGGCGCAGGTCGCACCGACATACCACATGGCAGCGATAAAACCGATGGAAAAGGCGCGCTGTCGGGTATTGGAGAACTCGGTGATCATGGAAGTGGCTATCGGATAATCTGCGCCGATGACCACCCCGATCAACACCCGCATCACCAGCAGCTCTACGGGAGAAGAAACAAACATCGTCGCCGCCGATATCACGCCAATGGCGATGATATCGATGATGAACATTTTGCGCCGCCCGACTTTATCGGAGATGTAGCCAAACAGCGACGTGCCGACAAACAGCCCGGCCAGCGTCCCGGCACCTAACAGACCAATCCACTCCGCATCCAGCTTCAATGCCGGTGTGAGCTGCTCCAGTGCAACGCCAATCATCACCAGCACATAGCCATCCAGAAACGGTCCACCGCTTCCCCACAGCATTATTCGCCGGTGAATGGAGGTGAATTTGATGTCATCAAAGTTCCTGGGCTGCTGCATGGTGATGTCCTGTTTTATTTAACTTAATGCCTGATGGCGCTGCGCTTATCAGGCCTACGTACTGTGCCTGTAGGCCGGATAAGGCGAAGCCGCCATCCGGCACCAGGTTTAGCCGTAGCGGAACTCCACACCAAAGGTGCCGCGTGGGTATTCCCATTTCTCCAGCGCCGTATCGAGTCCGAGAATTCGACAAGTGCCGCATTCCAGGCAACCGGCGTAATCAAAGCGCACGCTGCCGTCATCCTGTTTTTTGTACAAGCCGGCCGGGCAGGCTTTGATCAGCACCTCCAGCACCTGTTTATCGGGCTGAGTTTTCAGAATGATATGCGGGCTTTCTTCATCGACATTGAATTTATTGACGCCCAGTTTGACGTCTACATTGACGGGAGAAGTCATAATACGGTCACTCCTTTAAGGCCATCCTTCATCAGGTTGATGAAGCCCACTTTCTTCGCATGACGCAGCAATGTTTTACGCATCGGGACCGGCGCTGAACCATCCACGGTAAACAGGTCGCGGGCGATATTCACTACCATTTCTGGATAGGCGGTAAACATGCGGGGGTTATCGAGGAACGCGGGCAGCTTCTGATACATGCGCATATCGCGCATCGGGCCGTCGTCCAAATGCTGGTGATATTCGGCAAGCGCTTGCTTGCTAAAGTCGTCACGCTTCATGGCTGAAAGTACCGTTTTAGCGGCCGCTTCGCCTGCCGAGATAGCCAAATCCATACCGCGAATGGTGAAGCCAAGGTTCATACACATTCCGGCAGCATCACCAGCAATCAGTACACCGTCGCCCACCAGTTCCGGCTGCATATTCATCCCGGCTTCCGGCACTACGTGAGCGGCATATTCCACCAGCTTGCCACCAGCAATCAGTGGGGCAACGGCCGGGTGCTGTTTGAAATCTTCCAGCATTTGCGGGACCGATTTTTTCGCGTCCTTCAGGTGATGAAGGCCGCATACCAGCCCTAAAGAAACAGTGGTTTCATTAGTATAGAGGAAGCCACCGCCCATCAGGCCGTCAGTTGGCGACCCTGCAAACAGACAGGCTGCGCCTTCGTTACCCTGCAGATGAAAGCGGTCTTCAATCACCGATTTCGGCAATTCAATAAGCTCCTTCACACCAACGGCCACATGTGCCGCATCAACGCGCTTGGCCATACCCAACTTTTCTGCCAGAAGAGAATTCACGCCGTCAGCGAGGATCACCACTTTTGCTTCAAGAATATCGCCATCGGCCTCCACACCCACGACCTTGCCATCACGCTGGACGACATTATCCACGCGGATACCGGTAATCAACTGGGCGCCCGCCTCTTCAGCCTGCTCCATCAGCCAGGCGTCAAATTTACTGCGCAATACGGAATAAGAAACCTGCGACGCCGCCGCCTCTTCTCCGTTGCAATAATCCATCGTCATCGCCCCTTTTTCAGTCATAAAGGCGAGTTTTTCGTGGGTGATCATGCGTTCAATGGGAGCATGCTCAGCAAAGCCGGGGATGATACGCTCCAGGCTGTGCGCATACATGCGCCCACCGGTGACATTCTTCGCGCCAGCAGAATTGCCGCGCTCGATAACCAGCACCTGTGCACCTTCACGAGCGAGCACCAGCGCCGCAACCGAGCCAGCCAGCCCTGCACCCACGATGATGGCATCAAAGATATCTTCGGACATATACAACTCCTCTCAGCGGCAGAGTACTTTCGTACTCTGCCCGGAATGGTTTAGCGCGCCAATGCGGCCGTCAGCGCAGGCAGGATCTTCAGCGCATCGCCAACGATGCCAAAGTCGGCGTACTGGAAAATCGGGGCATTCTTATCTTTGTTGATGGCAAAAATCGTCTGTGCGCCGTTCGCGCCAACCATGTGCTGGATCTGCCCGGAGATCCCCACAGCCAGGTACAGGTCGGGCTTGAGCATCAAGTTGGAGATCCCAACGTAGCGTTCGTGCTCCATCCACTTCTCGTTTTCAGCCACCGGACGGGAGCAAGCCAGCTCAGCGCCCATGGCCTGGCACAGCGCTTCCGCCAGCGAGATATTCTCTTTGCTGCCAATACCGCGTCCCACGCTGACCACCAGTCGCGCTTTGTCGAGATCGACGCTGTTGCTCTTGCGCGCTTGCGTGGCGGTACGGGTGACCGCGACGGCCGGAGCCTGCCACTGCACCTCATGCTTCTCACCGATGCGGGATGCCTCTGGCTGCATCGCGTCAAACGTTCCGCTGCTGAGCGTGATCACCGCAAATGGCGAGGCGATGGTTTCCGCCCCCATTGCCAGACCGCCATACACCATATGTTTGACCGCCACATTGCCGTCCTGCAACGTCACCGAGCTGGCATCGTTAGACACCGCAGCCGACAAACGAAAGCCCAGCTTTGCTGCCAGCAGTTTGCCGCGACGAGTATTCGGCAGCAGTACCGCGCCACCTTCACTGTGCTGACGAATGGTCTGGGCCATCACATCCGCATAATCTTCGATCATACGGTCATCGGGTTTACCGCTGAGCAGCCAGACATGGTTGGCGCCCAGCTGGATTGCTGCCGCACTGTCAGCCTCGCTCAGTGCGAACGTGTTGATTGACTCACCTAAAGCCTGCGCACCATTCATCAGCTCCGGCAAACGAGAAGGGGTATCGCTGAATACCCAGACACTGGAAAACTTGTTCATAACATCCCCTGATAATTAAATGATTTTGCGCAGGTTCTCGACAAACTCGGCAATCTGTTCTTCACCGTCACCTTCAATCACAACGCGCTGACGCTCGCGTTGCTTCGGTGCAGCAACCTGTTGGGCGGAATACACATCCACGCTATTTAGCGCAATATCCGCTGGCGACCAGACCTGAACCGGTTTTTTCGCCGCGCCAAGAATGGCTTTCATGGAAGGGATTTGTGGGGTATTGATGTCGGTAGAGACCGCAATCACCGCTGGCAGCGGGATGCTCAGAGTTTCAATTTCATCTTCCAGCTCGCGTTCTACCGTGAGGGTGTTATCCGCCAGTGAGAGGATCTTGCTCACACCGTTAATCGCCGGGATATTCAATGCTTCGCCCACCAGCAGACCGACCTGCTGGGCATAAAGATCGGAAGATCCATCACCGCAGATAATCAGATCAAAACCGGATTTTTGTGCCGCGGCAGCCAGTGCTGTCGCCGTCTGCTGAGGCAGCGCCTGTTCGAATTGATCGTCAATCACCACGATCAGCTCATCCGGACCGCGAGAAAGCACATCTTTGCGCCCTTTAGCATTGGTCAACGCTTTGCCACCCACGCTTAGTGCAACAACCTGAACCTCTCCCAGCTGCTGTTTTAACTGACAAGCAGCCTCAATCGCATTCAGGTCGTACTGACTGATTTTGGCATCAGCCTTGCTGAGATCCAGCGAACCATCAGCATTATTAATCGCAATATCCTGTTCGTCAGGCACGCATTTGTAGCAAGTAATTATCTTCATTGCATCTCCAGAAATCATGAAGGAAACGTTATTCATATCGGCTGTGTTAAATACAGATATCACGCTCTTTAATTCGGAAATAAAACATTAATCACCAATATTGAAAATGTCACACATTCATATTTGTAACTTTCAATAGTGTTATGCATCTCAACAATATTGAAAATCACCTGTCAAATATGAAAGTTTTCAATATTGTTTGCTGGTTCAACAATATTGAAAGACAACGACTTATAAAACTTAAAAAACCAACATCAAGATACTGATTCAAAACAATAAATAACAAAAAATCCAACAAAATAGCCAGCATAAAAAAGTGTGACACACATAACAGAACCACCGCTAACGAATACCCATTATGAGTTACTCACAGAGGCGCCCCAGAGGTTAAATAGTTATCAACAAATTATTAATAATAAATATACAAAACAGCACAATCGGGAACGCTAAATAAATTTCGTTTTCACACTGGAATTCACTTATGAAAAATGAAAAGAAGAAATCGGGAATAGAACCAAAGGTTTTTTTCCCGCCATTAATAATTGTCGGAATACTTTGTTGGCTAACAGTAAGAGATCTTGATGCCGCGAATGTGGTTATTAATGCGGTATTCAGTTACGTCACCAATGTCTGGGGCTGGGCATTTGAATGGTACATGGTGATCATGCTGTTCGGCTGGTTCTGGTTGGTCTTTGGCCCGTATGCCAAAAAGAAATTAGGTGATGAAAAACCGGAGTTTAGCACCACCAGCTGGATATTTATGATGTTCGCCTCCTGTACATCGGCTGCCGTGCTGTTCTGGGGTTCAATAGAGATTTACTACTATATCTCCACCCCACCCTTTGCTCTCGCTCCTAACTCCACCGGCGCGAAAGAACTCGGTCTGGCGTACAGCCTGTTCCACTGGGGGCCGCTGCCGTGGGCAACCTATAGCTTCCTTTCTGTGGCCTTCGCCTACTTCTTCTTTGTGCGCAAGATGGACGTCATCCGTCCCAGCTCCACACTGGTACCGTTAGTTGGCGAGAAACACGCGAAAGGGTTATTCGGCACCATCGTCGATAACTTCTATCTGGTCGCGCTGATCTTCGCGATGGGGACCAGCCTCGGTCTGGCTACACCGCTGGTGACCGAGTGTATCCAGTATCTGTTCGGCATTCCGCATACCCTGCAATTAGACGCCATCATCATTACCTGCTGGATCATTCTGAACGCCATTTGCGTGGCCTGTGGTCTGCAAAAAGGGGTGAAGATCGCCAGCGACATTCGTAGCTACCTGAGTTTCCTGATGCTGGGCTGGGTGTTTATCGTCAGCGGTGCCAGCTTCATCATGAACTACTTCACCGACTCCGTCGGCATGCTGATGATGTATTTACCGCGCATGCTGTTCTATACCGACGCTATCGGTAAAGGCGGCTTCCCGCAGGGCTGGACTGTCTTCTACTGGGCATGGTGGGTGATTTACGCCATCCAGATGAGCATCTTCCTCGCCCGTATTTCTCGCGGCCGTACCGTACGTGAACTGTGCTTCGGCATGGTACTGGGTCTGACTGCTTCCACCTGGATCCTGTGGACGGTCCTTGGCAGCAACACGCTGCTGTTGATGGATAAAAATATTGTCAACATCCCACAACTGATTGAGCAACACGGCGTGGCGCGCGCCATCATCGAAACCTGGGCCGCATTGCCGTTCAGCACCGCCACCATGTGGGGATTCTTTATCCTCTGCTTTATTGCCACCGTCACGCTGATTAACGCCTGCTCTTACACCCTGGCGATGTCCACCTGCCGCGAAGTTCGCGACGGTGAAGAACCGCCGCTGTTAATCCGTATCGGCTGGTCGGTACTGGTCGGCGTCATCGGTATTGTTCTGCTGGCGCTGGGCGGACTGAAGCCCATCCAGACGGCGATTATTGCCGGAGGATGCCCGCTGTTCTTCGTCAACATTATGGTCACGCTGTCCTTTATTAAAGACGCCAAAGTGCACTGGAAAGACAAGTAAGTTTAATTAACCCATTACTGAAGAGGCTTGAAGATGGATTTCAATTTGAATGACGAGCAGGAACTGTTTGTCGCAGGTATTCGTGAACTGATGGCCAGTGAGAACTGGGAAGCTTACTTTGCCGAGTGCGATCGTGACAGCGTCTACCCAGAACGTTTTGTAAAAGCGCTGGCGGATATGGGCATCGACAGCCTGCTGATCCCGGAAGAACACGGCGGTCTGGAAGCCGGTTTCGTCACCGTTGCCGCGGTGTGGATGGAATTAGGTCGCCTTGGCGCACCGACTTACGTGCTGTATCAATTGCCGGGAGGTTTTAACACTTTCCTGCGTGAAGGCACCCAGGAACAAATTGATAAAATCATGGCGTTCCAGGGCACCGGTAAGCAGATGTGGAACTCCGCTATCACAGAACCGGGAGCTGGATCGGATGTTGGCAGTCTGAAAACCACTTATACACGCAAAGATGGTAAGGTTTATCTTAATGGCAGTAAGTGCTTTATCACCAGTAGCGCCTATACCCCGTATATCGTGGTAATGGCTCGTGATGGTGCATCGCCGGATAAACCGATTTACACCGAGTGGTTTGTTGACATGACGAAAGCCGGTATCAAAGTCAATAAGCTGGAGAAACTCGGCCTGCGCATGGACAGTTGCTGTGAAATTACCTTTGATGACGTCGAACTGGATGAAAAAGACATGTTCGGTCGGGAAGGTAATGGCTTTAACCGCGTGAAAGAAGAGTTTGACCACGAACGTTTCCTCGTCGCCCTGACCAACTACGGTACAGCAATGTGCGCCTTTGAAGATGCGGCGCGCTACGCCAATCAACGCGTCCAGTTTGGCGAAGCAATCGGTCGTTTCCAGCTCATTCAGGAGAAGTTTGCGCATATGGCGATCAAACTGAACTCCATGAAAAACATGCTGCTGGAAGCCGCGTGGAAAGCAGATAACGGCACCATTACCTCGGGTGATGCAGCAATGTGCAAATACTTCTGCGCTAACGCCGCGTTTGAGGTCGTGGACACCTCCATGCAGGTACTCGGCGGTGTGGGTATTGCGGGCAATCACCGCATCACGCGCTTCTGGCGTGACCTGCGTGTTGACCGTGTTTCCGGTGGCTCTGATGAAATGCAGATCCTGACGTTGGGTCGTGCGGTACTCAAGCAATACCGCTAAGTGGGATGCCGGATGGCGCTTCGCCTATCCGGCCTACAACTAACTGCCAGGAGTTACATTATGGACCATTTACCAATGCCTGCATTTGGGCCGCTTGCCGGCGTACGCGTTGTCTTTTCAGGAATCGAAATCGCCGGGCCGTTCGCCGGACAGATGTTTGCCGAATGGGGCGCTGAGGTTATCTGGATTGAAAACGTCGCCTGGGCCGATACCATCCGCGTTCAACCCAACTACCCGCAGCTGTCACGCCGCAACCTGCACGCCCTGTCACTCAATATTTTCAAAGATGAAGGCCGGGAAGCGTTTCTGAAGCTCATGGAAACCACCGACATTTTCATTGAAGCCAGTAAAGGTCCGGCCTTTGCCCGCCGCGGTATTACCGATGAGGTTTTATGGGAGCATAACCCGAAGCTGGTTATCGCTCACCTCTCCGGCTTCGGCCAGTATGGCACCGATGAGTACACCAACCTCCCGGCGTACAATACCATCGCCCAGGCGTTCAGCGGTTATCTGATTCAAAACGGCGACGTTGACCAGCCGATGCCAGCCTTCCCGTACACCGCCGATTACTTCTCCGGCATGACAGCCACCACGGCAGCCCTGGCTGCTCTGTATAAAGTGCGCGAAACGGGTAAAGGCGAAAGTATCGATATTGCCATGTACGAAGTCATGCTGCGTATGGGCCAGTACTTCATGATGGATTACTTCAACGGCGGTGAAGTTTGCCCGCGCATGACTAAAGGTAAAGACCCCTACTACGCCGGTTGCGGCCTGTATAAATGCGCCGACGGCTACATCGTGATGGAGCTGGTTGGCATTACGCAAATCAACGAATGCTTTAAGGATATTGGTCTGGCGCACATTCTCGGAACGCCAGAAGTTCCGGAAGGCACGCAGCTCATCCATCGTGTTGAGTGCCCGTACGGCCCGTTAGTCGAAGAGAAACTGGATGCCTGGCTGGCAGAACACACTATTGCAGACGTTCAGGCGCGCTTTGCCGAACTGAATATCGCCTGCGCGAAAGTACTGACGATCCCGGAACTGGAAGACAACCCGCAGTACGTAGCCCGTGAATCTATTACCCAGTGGCAAACGATGGACGGTCGCACCTGTAAAGGCCCCAACATCATGCCGAAATTCAAAAATAACCCAGGGAAAATCTGGCGTGGCATGCCGTCACACGGCATGGATACCGCCGCCATTCTGAAAAATATCGGTTACAGCGAAGCAGACATTAATGAGCTGGTCGGCAAAGGCCTGGCCAGGGTTGAGGATTAAACGCGATGCGCTGACCGGCTTTGCGGGTTAGCGCTCACGCCTGATTTCAGTGGATAAGGTAAAATGGATATCGTTGGCAGACAAAACTTACGTCAGATGTGGGACGACCTGGCCGGGTTGTACGGAGATAAAGCAGCACTTATTTTCGAATCCTGCGAAGGAAACGTTCGGCAGTTTAGCTATGCCTCACTTAATGAAGAGATTAACCGTACGGCGAACCTTTTTCATTCATTGGGCATACGCAAAGGCGATAAGGTCGCATTACATCTGGATAACTGCCCGGAGTTCATTTTTTGCTGGTTTGGGCTGGCAAAAATTGGCGCCGTGATGGTACCGATTAACGCCCGCTTGCTGGGGGAAGAAAGCGCCTGGAACCTGCAAAACAGCCAGGTCAGCCTGCTGGTCACCAGCGCTCAGTTTTATCCAATGTACCGCCAGATAAAACGGGAAAATACCACCCCGCTTAATCACATTTCTCTTATCGGAGAGCAGGTTCCGGCTGACGATGGCGTGAGCCACTTTTCTCAGCTCAAGGACCAGCAGCCGACAACGCTGTGCTATACACCACCGTTATCCACTGATGACACGGCAGAAATTCTGTTTACCTCAGGCACCACCTCACGTCCCAAAGGGGTGGTGATTACCCACTATAACCTGCGTTTTGCCGGTTACTACTCCGCCTGGCAGTGCGCCCTGCGCGATGACGACGTCTACCTGACGGTCATGCCCGCTTTCCATATTGACTGCCAGTGTACGGCAGCCATGGCGGCTTTTTCCGCAGGCAGTACCTTTGTGCTGATAGAGAAATACAGCGCCCGGGCCTTCTGGGACCAGGTACGTAAATATCAGGCGACGGTGACGGAATGCATTCCGATGATGATCCGCACCCTGATGGTACAGCCCGCAAGCCCGACTGACAGGCAGCACAAGCTGCGCGAAGTGATGTTCTACCTCAATTTATCGGTGCAGGAAAAAGATGATTTTGTCACGCGCTTTGGCGTTAGGCTGCTGACCTCCTACGGCATGACGGAAACCATCGTCGGTATTATTGGTGACCGCCCCGGTGACCAACGGCGCTGGCCTTCCATTGGCCGCGTGGGCTTTAGCTATGAAGCCGAAATCCGCGACGATCATAATCAGCCGTTACCTGCCGGAGAGATTGGCGAAATCTGCATTAAAGGCGTGCCGGGTAAAACGATATTTAAAGAGTACTACGCACAGCCACAGGCCACGGCCAACGCGCTGGAGCCGGACGGCTGGTTGCATACCGGTGATTCCGGCTACCGGGATGAAGACGGCTTTTTCTATTTCGTTGACCGGCGCTGCAACATGATTAAACGCGGTGGGGAAAATGTTTCCTGCGTCGAGCTGGAAAATATAATCGCTGCTCACCCTAAAATTCAGGACATTGTCATTGTCGGTATTAAAGACGCTATCCGCGATGAGGCGATTAAAGCCTTTATCGTATTGAATGAGGGGGAAACATTAAGCGAAGCGGAATTTTTCAGTTTCTGCGAAGGCAATATGGCGAAGTTTAAGGTTCCCTCGTTTTTGGAGATAAGAACCGACCTGCCGCGTAATTGTTCCGGAAAAATAATCAAAAAAAATCTGAAATAAATCCTCCGCCAGGAATGCCTCCTGTCGGCAAATCTATTTTTTGGAGATGAGCTATGAGTGAATCATTACATCTGACCCGTAACGGCCCGATTCTGGAAATTACATTAGACAGGCCCAAAGCGAATGCCATTGACGCCAAAACCAGTTTTGCCATGGGTGAGGCTTTTCTTCATTTCCGCGATGACCCGGAATTGCGCGTGGCGATTATCATCGGCGGCGGCGAGAAATTCTTTTCTGCGGGCTGGGACCTAAAAGCGGCAGCAGAAGGTGAAGCGCCGGATGCCGATTTTGGTCCCGGCGGTTTTGCCGGTTTAACGGAAATATTTGATCTCGACAAGCCGGTCATCGCCGCAGTAAACGGCTATGCCTTCGGCGGCGGATTCGAGCTAGCGCTGGCGGCAGATTTTATCATCTGTGCGGAAAACGCCAGCTTTGCGCTACCGGAAGCCAAGCTTGGTATCGTGCCAGACAGCGGCGGCGTGCTGCGTCTGCCGAAGCTGCTGCCGCCTGCTATCGTCAACGAAATGGTGATGACCGGCAGACGAATGAGCGCCGAAGAAGCACTGCGCTGGGGGATTGTGAACCGCGTCGTCAGCCAGGTTGAACTGATGGACAGCGCCCGCGAACTGGCGCAGCAGCTGGTGAATAGCGCCCCGTTGGCCATCGCCGCGCTGAAAGAGATTTACCGCGCGACCAGCGAAATGTCGGTAGAAGAAGGCTACCGCTACATCCGCAGCGGCGTGCTGAAGCATTACCCATCCGTGCTGCACTCTGAGGATGCGCTCGAAGGACCGAAGGCATTTGCCGAAAAACGCGATCCGGTGTGGAAAGGTCGTTAATGTGCTGAGGCCGGATGGCGCTTTGCTTATCCGGCCTACAAAAAATGCACACTCGTAGGCCGCGTTATCCGGCAAAAACAACTGAGGAATATCGTGAGTTATTATGCGTTTGAAGGCCTGATCCCGGTGGTACACCCACAGGCGTATGTCCATCCTAGCGCAGTGCTGATTGGCGATGTGATCGTCGGTGCTGGCGTATATATCGGTCCTCTTGCCTCGCTGCGCGGCGACTATGGCCGCCTGATCCTTGAAGCAGGCTCGAATCTTCAGGATGGTTGCATCATGCACGGCTACTGTGACACCGACACCATCGTGCATGAGAATGGACACATCGGACATGGTGCAATCCTGCACGGCTGCGTCATTGGCCGGGACGCGCTGGTTGGCATGAACAGCGTCATAATGGACGGCGCAACAATTGGCGAAGAGAGCATTGTCGCCGCCATGAGCTTTGTTAAAGCCGGATTTACCGGCGAGGCAAGGCAAATGCTGGTCGGTTCACCTGCCCGCGTGCTGCGAGAGGTGACAGACCAGGAGCTGCACTGGAAGCGGCTGAACACCAAAGAGTATCAGGATCTCGCGGTTCGCTGTCGGGCAGGGTTACGCGAAACACAGCCGTTAACGCAGATTGATAAAAACCGCCCGCGTCTGAAAGGCACAACGGATGTGAAGCCCAAATCAGCACAGTAATTGATGCCGGATGCGCTCACGCTTATCCGGCCTACGAGTCAATTACCGTTTATGCCGCCATCAGGCAAACTTACAATTAGCGACGCATACTTTTTGACAGCATCATCTGCCATTTCTGCTCGCGATTAAGCTCTGTTGGCGGTACAGCCGACATACGCGGCATTTTCCCTACGCTCACTTTTTTATCCTGCAAATTGTGATTCAATCTGCTGTAGAGATGAGAATCAATACTCACGACTTTCACCAGACGCTGGCACTGACAGCCCCGGCCTGCAATCTGGTTAGGGATCATCTTAACTTCACAAACAATTTCTCCCACTTCAGACAGAATATAGGAGAGCGTATTAATTGCTTTGCAGTGTTCAATATTAAAATGGAGGGAGATTTCTTTTGCCGTGACCCAACGATCTTCAGCCCTGATCCAATCAGCAATTAACAAATAAAGCGGTCTTTCAACATATTCTTCACACATAAGCACACCATTTCACAAATTAAAAATCTGGCTACGGCCTGTCTGGATAAATAAAAACAAAGCCCTATTAAAATTGTGTATATGAGAGATAGTATGCGACTTGAATGTTGATTAGTGTGAGCAACATCTTGCTTATTACATTGAAAATGTGGTTATCACAGCGCTATTTGCCTGTAATGACCTTAATAGATAAAAAAAACGGTTTCTTTACAGAAACCGTTTCTTATTAAATTGCAGACCCGACCCGCACAGAAGCGGGTGGGTCATTGTCGATTACTTCGCAATCTGTGCGTGCATTTCCTGAACGGAGGTCACCTTCTCGGTAGCATCCGCATTCAGCGCCATCGCCGTGGCGAAACCGCCGTTCAGCGTGGTGTCATAATGAACTTTGTACTGCAGCGCGCTGCGGCGAATCAGCTTGGAGTCTTCAATCGCCTGACGACCTTCAGTGGTGTTGATGATATAGGTATATTCGCCATTCTTGATACGGTCCTGAATATGCGGACGACCTTCATGCACCTTGTTTACCAGACGCGGGTTGATACCGGCTTCCCCCAGTACAATTGCCGTACCGTGGGTGGCGTCCAGCTCGAAACCAAACTTCAGCAGCTTCGCCGCCAGGTCAACGACGCGCTCTTTATCGCCTTCACGCACGGAGAGCAATGCGCGGCCCTGTTTCTTCATGGTGGAGCTGCTGCCCAGCTGTGCCTTGGCGAATGCTTCCGCAAAGGTGCGGCCTACGCCCATCACTTCGCCGGTAGAGCGCATTTCTGGCCCTAACAGGGGGTCAACGCCCGGGAACTTGTTAAACGGCAGCACCACTTCCTTCACCGAGTAGTACGGCGGGATAATTTCCTTGGTGACGCCCTGCTGTGCCAACGTTTGACCGACCATCACGCGCGCCGCCACTTTTGCAAGCGCAACACCGGTGGCTTTGGAGACAAACGGTACGGTACGCGCCGCACGCGGGTTGACTTCAATCAGGTAAACTTCGTTGTTCTTCACTGCAAACTGGACGTTCATCAGACCACGAACCTGCAGTTCGAAGGCTAGTTTCTGCACCTGCTGGCGCATCACGTCCTGAATTTCCTGGCTCAGCGTGTAGGCTGGCAGGGAACACGCGGAGTCGCCGGAGTGAACGCCCGCCTGCTCAATGTGCTCCATGATGCCGCCAATCAGCACCCTTTCGCCGTCGCAGATAGCGTCCACGTCCACTTCTACTGCGTCATCCAGGAAGCGGTCCAGCAGCACCGGCGCGTCGTTGGAGACGCTGACCGCGGTCTGGAAGTAGCGACGCAGGTCGGCTTCGTCGTACACAATTTCCATTGCCCGACCGCCAAGCACGTAGGACGGGCGCACCACCAGCGGGTAGCCAATCTCTTTTGCCTTCTCGACCGCCATTTCAATGGCGGTAACGGTGGCGTTGGCCGGTTGTTTTAGCTTCAGACGGTCAACCGCCTGCTGGAAACGCTCACGGTCTTCAGCGCGGTCAATCGCGTCCGGGCTGGTGCCGATAACCGGCACGCCTGCGGCTTCCAGCGCACGCGCCAGCTTCAGCGGAGTCTGCCCACCGTACTGCACGATAACGCCTTTCGGCTTCTCGATACGCACGATTTCCAGCACGTCTTCGAACGTTACCGGTTCAAAGTACAAACGGTCGGAGGTGTCGTAGTCGGTAGAAACCGTTTCCGGGTTACAGTTGACCATAATGGTCTCGTAACCGTCTTCGCGCAGCGCCAGCGACGCGTGTACGCAGCAGTAATCGAATTCGATACCCTGACCGATACGGTTCGGACCACCGCCCAGCACCATAATTTTGTCGCGATCCTGAGTCGGGTTCGCTTCGCACTCTTCTTCATAGGTGGAGTACATGTAGGCAGTGTCGGTGGAGAATTCTGCGGCGCAGGTATCCACACGTTTATAAACCGGGTGCAGCTTATACTGTTCGCGCAGTTTGCGGATTTCCGCTTCGCGCACGCCAGCCAGTTTTGCCAGACGCGCATCGGCAAAGCCTTTACGCTTGAGCTGGCGCAGGAAATCAGCGTCGAGGCCGTTAATCCCCAGCTCTGCAACTTTTTCTTCCAGACGCACCAGTTCTTCAATCTGTACCAGGAACCAGCGGTCAATGTTGGTCAGGTTGAAGACGCCATCAACGGACAGACCAGCACGGAACGCATCGGCGATGTACCAGATACGCTCAGCGCCTGCATCTTTCAGCTCGCGACGAATTTTGGTCAGCGCTTCCGGGTCATCCAGGCTCACTTTCGGGTCGAAACCGGTGGCGCCCACTTCCAGACCGCGCAGCGCTTTTTGCAGCGATTCCTGCTGTGTGCGGCCAATCGCCATCACTTCGCCGACGGACTTCATCTGCGTCGTCAGACGGTCGTTAGCACCGGCAAACTTCTCGAAGTTAAAGCGCGGGATCTTAGTCACAACGTAGTCGATAGACGGTTCGAACGACGCTGGAGTACGGCCGCCGGTGATGTCGTTCATCAGCTCATCGAGGGTATAACCGACCGCCAGTTTCGCCGCCACTTTGGCAATCGGGAAACCGGTCGCTTTCGAGGCCAGCGCCGAGGAGCGGGAAACGCGTGGGTTCATTTCAATGACAATCAGGCGGCCGTTTTTCGGGTTCACCGCAAACTGCACGTTAGACCCGCCGGTTTCTACGCCGATTTCACGCAGTACCGCCATCGAGGCGTTACGCATGATTTGATATTCTTTGTCGGTCAGCGTCTGGGCAGGTGCCACGGTAATGGAGTCACCGGTATGAATGCCCATGGCGTCGAAGTTTTCGATGGAGCAGACAATAATGCAGTTATCATTTTTGTCACGTACCACTTCCATCTCGTACTCTTTCCAGCCAATCAGCGATTCATCAATCAGCAGCTCTTTCGTTGGGGAAAGATCCAGACCGCGTTCGCAAATCTCTTCAAACTCTTCGCGGTTATAGGCAATACCGCCGCCGGTACCACCCATGGTGAAGGACGGGCGGATGATGCACGGGAAGCCGACGTCAGCGGCAACCGCCAGCGCTTCTTCCATGGTGTGCGCGATACCAGAACGCGCGGTGTCGAGACCGATTTTCTTCATTGCGATGTCGAAGCGACGGCGATCCTCTGCTTTATCAATCGCATCGGCGGTGGCACCAATCATGGTCACACCGAACTCTTCAAGTACGCCCTGACGCTCAAGCTCCAGCGCGCAGTTCAGCGCCGTCTGGCCGCCCATGGTAGGCAGTACCGCATCCGGGCGCTCTTTTTCGATAATTTTGCGTACCACTTCCCAGTGAATTGGCTCGATGTAAGTGGCATCGGCCATTTCCGGGTCGGTCATGATGGTCGCCGGGTTGGAGTTGACCAGAATAACGCGGTAACCCTCTTCACGCAGGGCTTTACACGCCTGCGCGCCGGAATAGTCAAACTCACACGCCTGGCCGATAACAATCGGACCCGCGCCCAGAATCAGGATACTTTTTATGTCTGTACGTTTTGGCATGGCTCTTTTAACTCCTGATTATTTCGCGGACTGACGGTATTGCTCAATTAACTCGATAAAGTGGTCGAACAGCGGCGCAGCATCGTGCGGCCCCGGGCTCGCTTCAGGGTGGCCCTGGAAGCTAAACGCCGGTTTGTCGGTGCGATGGATACCCTGCAGGGTGCCATCGAACAGTGATTTGTGTGTGACGCGCAAGGTAGCAGGCATCGAGGCTTCATCCACCGCAAAACCGTGGTTCTGCGCGGTAATCATCACGGTGTTGTTATCGATATCTTTCACCGGATGGTTGCCGCCGTGGTGGCCAAACTTCATCTTGATGGTCTTCGCACCGCTCGCCAGCGCCAGCAGCTGATGGCCGAGACAGATGCCAAACACCGGAATATCGGTTTCGAGGAATTTCTGAATCGCGGCAATCGCGTAGTCACACGGTGCCGGGTCGCCAGGACCGTTGGACAGGAAGATACCGTCCGGATTCATCTTTAATACGTCTTCTGCGGAGGTCTGCGCAGGCACAACCGTCAGGCGGCAGCCGCGATCCACCAGCATACGCAGAATGTTGCGTTTCGCGCCGAAATCGTAGGCAACCACGTGGAGCGGGAGTTCTTCAGCGGATTTTGCTTCCGGCAGGTCGCCTTCCAGCGTCCAGCTTCCCTGTGTCCAGCCATACGGTTCTGCCGTAGTGACTTCTTTCGCCAGATCCATGCCGTTCAGGCCCGGGAAGGCTTTCGCTTTTTCCAGCGCCAGCTGTGCATCCAGGTTATCCCCTGCGATGATGCAGCCGTTCTGAGCGCCTTTCTCGCGCAACAAACGGGTCAGCTTACGGGTATCAATATCGGCAATCGCCACGATGTTATGGCGCTTCAGGTAAGAAGAGAGGTCTTCGGTATTGCGGTAATTGCTGGCAATCAGCGGCAGGTCGCGGATGACCAGACCTTGCGCATGTACCTGAGAAGATTCTGCATCGGCTTCATTGGTGCCGACATTGCCGATATGAGGATAAGTAAGGGTGACGATTTGGCGGGAATAGGAAGGATCAGTGAGGATTTCTTGATAACCGGTCATTGAAGTATTGAAAACGACTTCCCCAACCGCCGAACCTGTTGCCCCTATGGCCCGACCGTGAAACTGGGTTCCGTCTTCCAGAACCAATAGCGCTGACTTAATCAAAACACCCTCCAGAGAATATTCACTCACTTTATTTGCATATTAATTCATTAGCACAGTATGAATCAATGCAAATTTGCTTACCTATGGATTTCTGGCAAACGGCGGCATTCTAGAGACAGCCCGGGGAAAAGTCTACCCAAAAGGGGATTTTTTATTATTATTTTACGCCACTGGGACAAATCACGTGATTTAACAGGCAAAAAGATCAGCTAAGTAACGGTAGAAAACGCTTGCGGTAGGTCAAGAATGTAAAAATGAATCATGACAGACAAAAAAGTGGACCATTTGGTCAAAATTTACATTGAGGCAACAAAAACACATTACAAAACATCTTAAAATAAGTGTTTTAATTGAAAAATATAAAAACAATGGAAAAATAAAAGGGCAATAAAATATTGCCCTATGTAATCAATAAATTATGATTACCATAACCACATCACGAAGGGTAATAAAACCTTATAAACTGCCTAAATCAAGCACATCTTTCATATCAAAAAGACCGTTTGATTTACCTTTCAACCACATCGCCGATCTTACCGCACCGTTGGCAAACGTCATACGGCTGGACGCTTTGTGCGTAATCTCGATACGTTCGCCAATATCGGCGAACATCGCCGTATGTTCCCCGACGATGTCACCAGCACGCACCGTGGCAAAACCGATAGTGCCAGGCACACGTTCACCGGTGTAACCTTCACGCGAGTAGACAGCACAGTCCTTTAAATCTTTGTCCAGCGCCCCGGCAATCGCCTCCCCCATCGCCAGCGCCGTCCCTGACGGTGCGTCGACTTTATGACGGTGGTGCGCTTCAATAATTTCGATGTCGGTATAGTCGCCCATCACCTTCGCCGCTTTCTCCAGCAGTTTAAGCATCACGTTCACGCCGACGCTAAAGTTGGCGGCAAACACAATGCCGATATCCTGCGAGGCATCGCGAATGGTCTGCTTACCGGCATCATCAAACCCGGTCGTGCCAATCACCATGCCTTTTGCATGCTGCCGACAAAATGCCAGATGCGTCAGCGTGCCTTCCGGGCGGGTAAAATCGATAAAGACATCGAAATCGTCTTTTACCGCTTCGAGGCTGCTCTGAACGGTTACGCCAGATTTTCCAACGCCCGCCAGCTCACCAGCATCGCTGCCCAGTAAAGAGGAGCCGTCACGCTCTAGTGCCGCCCCCAGTTGTACTCCTTCCATCGCCATCGCAGCCTGAATTAACTGCCGTCCCATGCGGCCACCGGCGCCTGCAATGGCGACGCGGATTTGTGCATCATGCATAGCTATTCTCTTTTGTTAAAATTGCGTAAATCGTTTTCAGAGTAACCAGCCCGCGACAGGGTCGCCAGCCGAAAACGTCCATAATTAGAAATTAATGATAAACAGAGAGGAATATCAGTAAAAGACATGATTCACCCCGCAGGATGAATCATTGCCGCAGTCGGGGAAAGAAGTCAAACTCGCTCAGAATGGCGACAGACGATAAGAAAAGCACTTTAAAACCCAACGGTAGGTAGCCAATTCGCGTGACCGTTTCTGCCAGCCCATTTTCAGGCCGCTAGAGTATAGCTCACCACCATCTGCCCTTTTTTCAGCTTAACCTGTGTAATGATCACCTCACCCAACTCGGATAAACGGGCCACGTGCGTACCGCCACAAGGATATCCCGGTAGGTCACCAAAACCGACCTGGCGTAAGCCGCCGTCAAAGGTAATTCGGCGCGCAAGATTGTCGGTCTGCCATTGGCCAATTTTCGCCATCAGTTGTGTCGCTTCCGGCAAAGTGCTGCCCTCACCTATCGCAAAAGTAATGCGCCCTTCATTCGGCCAATGGTGCGCTTTAACCGGTCGCCAACCAAATATTTCACCGGCCTGACCAATCATGTGCCCGGCTGAGTGCAGACGGGCGTGAAGATGGCGGACAGCAGCATCAATATGCAGCGTCGTTTCGCCAGGCGGCAGCGGTTGCGCCACAATATGCACCACCTCTTCACCGCGCGTCATCACGCCTTCAACCGGGACGCCACCGATCGCGCCACTGTCCGAGGGTTGTCCGCCGCCCTGTGGATGAAACAGCGTGCTATCGAGCGTAATCGCATAGCGCCCATCGGGTTCTGCCGTGCAGTGTGTGATCGTCGCATGGCCTCGGGTGTCATCGCTGGTGTAATAAAGACGTTCAGTCATGGTTGTTCTCCTCTTGATGAGCAGAGTATATTCACTTTACCAGCACCGATAATCCCATCAACATTCAATGCATCTTTGCCCGGTACGCACAAATGAATCCCAACCTGCTTCCTGACCTTGCCACCTTTGTGTTGATTGTCGACCAGGGGAGTTTCTCCGCCGCCGCCAAAATATCCGGCGCAACGCCTTCCGCTATCAGCCGCAGCGTCTCGCGGCTTGAGCAGGCATTAGGCAGCAAACTGCTGCACCGCACCACCCGTAAGCTGGCGCTAAGCGAGACCGGGAAGATGGTTTATGAACACGCGCAAGAGATGCTAAACGCCGCGCAAATGGCGGTAGACTCCGGCAGCAGCCGCCAGACCATTGCCCAGGGGAAGCTAACGGTCAGCGTGCCAAAGGCGGTCGGGCGTTTTGTTATTCACCCTTTAATGGCGGAGTTTTTCACCCGCTTCCCGGACGTGGATGTCTGTCTGAGGCTGGAAGACCGCTATATGGACTTGATTGATGATGGCGTGGATCTGGCACTGCGCATCAGTCAGTCGCCGTCGCCGGGTTTGTACGGCAAGCCGCTGATGCCGGTCAGTCACGTTATCTGCGCCACGCCGGAATATTTGCGCCAGCACGGTATGCCCGATACCCCACAAGCCCTGCGCGATCATAGCTGTATTAGCCTTGGCGAAACGCCCGCTGATTCGCGCTGGAAGTTTCGCCGTGGGGATAAAATTGAAACTCTGCAAACTCATGGGCGTTATGCTGCCAACCATACCGGCGTGCGGCTGGACGCGGTAAAGCATCATCTGGGGATTGGCAGCCTGCCGCTGTTTACCGCCCGTGAAACGCTTGCCAGCGGCGAGATTGTCCAGGTATTACCGGAGTGGGAGTTTATCAGCGATTACAGCGGCGATCTGTGGCTCTTATGGACACGCAACCAACATATGCCCGCCAGAATGCGGGCCATGATTGATTACCTTAGCGAGAAATTGCCTCAGTCTGGCCGTTGATTATGGCGCGCGTGACAGCACCTCAGCGACCCACTGGCGGAAGCCGTCAACATCCAGCGCCAGCGCGACCTGCGCGTTGGCGGGCTGCCCCAGGCGACCCTCGATATCCACTACCGTCGTTCCCGAGGTGTATTCCCCCTGGGTTTCCACCGCCACAAAGCAGGGCTGGAGCGTGAACAGATCCGGGCGGACCAGCCAGGCAATGGCACAGAGATCGTGCATACGCAGACCGGTATTCATGCTGCCGCTACGATAATGACTGAACAGCGCGTGCAGCATTTTCCCCGTCTGATTAAGTGCGGGTAATGTTGCCAGGTACTCTGGTGCCAGCATGGCCTGGTTGGTGACATCCAGCCCGCACATGACTATCTCCAGCCCACTGCGAAAGACCTTCGCCGCCGCTTCGGGATCGACAGCAATATTAAACTCCGCATTGGGCGTAAAGTTACCGCGCCCGGCTGAACCGCCCATCATCACCAGGCGGCGAATATTGAATACGCATTCAGGATAGTGGGTAAGCAACAGAGCAATATTGGTCAACGGGCCAATTGCCACCAGCGTAACGGGCTGCGGGGCATGCATCAGCGCATCTCGAATTGCCTGGAAGGCGGGTTTCGCCAGCGGCTGCCGATTGTGTTCGACAAAATCATACCCTGCCATACCGGACTCACCGTGCACTGAAGTCGCATCACGCAGCGGCCGCACCAGCGGTATAGCTGCCCCCTGCGCCAACGGAATATCCGCATTCCAAAAGTGCAGCAACTGCAACGCATTACGGGTCGTTTTTTCCACCGACACGTTGCCTGCCACCGTCGTCATCAGTTGCAGATCCAGCTCGGGGGAAAACAGTGCAGCGGCAATCGCCGCCGCATCATCAATGCCGGGATCGGTATCAAGAATGATCGGTAAGCGCATGGTTTCTCCAAAAAAAATGCCAGACGTTAAGTCTGGCATCTTCTCATAATCATGACGCGAAAGAGTTACTCTACTTCACGAACATCCACACGCAGCTCTTTCGGCACTTCGAAAACGATGTTCTCTTCACGGCCTTCCAGTGGGATAGCATCCCCACCACCGAGCTCCTGCAGACGGACAATCACGTTCTGTACCAGAATATCCGGCGCAGAAGCACCGGCCGTCACGCCGACGCACGCCGCATCTTTCACCCAGGCTTCCTGGATATCGGTCGCATCGTCAATCAGATACGCGGCCTTGCCCATACGCTGGGCCAGTTCTGCCAGGCGGTTGGAGTTAGACGAGTTTTTCGAGCCGACAACCAGTACCACATCCGCTTGCTCCGCCAACGCACGAACCGCTTCCTGACGGTTGGTGGTGGCATAGCAGATATCGTCTTTGCGCGGCCCAACAATTTTTGGGAAGCGTTGACGCAGGGCATCAATCACATCAGAGGTGTCATCAACCGAGAGCGTAGTCTGGGTCATGAAGGAGAGCTTACCTTCATTTTTAACATTCAACGTCAGGACGTCTTCCGGCGATTCCACCAGGTACATCCCCCCCTGCGGGTTGCTGTACTGGCCCATCGTACCCTCAACCTCCGGGTGTCCGGCGTGACCAATCAGAATCGACTCTTCGCCACGGCGGCTGGCGCGCGCGACTTCCATATGCACTTTGGTCACCAGCGGGCAGGTGGCATCAAAGACCGTCAGATCGCGGCCTTTGGCTTCGTTACGCACGGCCTGAGACACGCCGTGGGCGGAGAAAATCAGGATCGCACCGTCCGGTACTTCACTGATTTGCTCAATAAAAATAGCGCCGCGCTCGCGCAGGCTATCCACCACATAGCGGTTATGCACCACTTCATGACGGACATAAATCGGCGCGCCGTAGATAGCCAGCGCGTTTTCCACAATGCTGATAGCGCGGTCTACGCCAGCGCAAAATCCGCGCGGGTTAGCCAACAGGATCTGCATTTTACGCCTCCAGTGCCGGTTCGACTTCCAGCACTTCAATATCAAAATGAACGGTATGCCCAGCCAGCGGATGGTTGAAGTCAACCGTGATGGAATCACCGTTGATTTCGCGGATCACGCCAGGCATCTCACTGCCGTCCATTGCGGTAAAGAGCATGATAGCGCCAATTTCTGGCTCACCCGCGTCCATAAACTCCCGACGCGAGAAATACTGAATGAGGTCCGGGCTTGATACGCCAAAAGCAGCATCAGGCTCCAGAGCAAAAGTGGTTTTATCGCCCTCTTTTAACCCCAGCAGGTGTTGTTCCAGTCCTTCAGACAGAGAACCGTCGCCCAGGCGAAACAGCGCAGGCTTGCCGTTACTGCGGGTTGACTCTGCGGTGGAGCCATCGTCGAGCTTTAAGGTGAAGTGCACCAGCACCGCACTGTTACTCTGTACTGATTTAGACATGCAGGTTGCTCTTTAAAAGTGCTGCCGCCTGTTTGCCCGGTGGCGCTACGCTTACCGGGCCTACAAGATTCGCAGTAGAGTGTAGGCCGGATAAGCATAGCGCCATCCGGCATATTTTTATGCGGCTTTTTTCTCTTTCGCCGGTAAGAAGCCTTCCAGCACAATCAACGCCGCACCGATACAAATCGCCGTATCGGCAAGGTTGAAGGTGGCGAAATGCCAGTCACCGACGTAAAAGTCAATCATATCCACGACGAAGCCGTGCCACAGGCGGTCAAACAGGTTGCCCAGTGCACCGCCAATGATTAACGCATATGCGATGTTATTCAGCTTCTGCGTCGCCTTCGAGCGATACATCATCACCATTAGAATGACGCAAATACCAATCGCGATACCGGCAAAGAACCACCGCTGCCAGCCACCGCTGTCAGCCAGGAAGCTAAACGCCGCGCCATAGTTACGCGCATAGTGCAGATTCAGTGACGGGAACAGCGACACCGTATCCCCCAGAGCAAAATTCTGGAGGATCAGGTACTTGCTGCCCAAATCAATAATCAGCACGACTACCACCAGCCACAGCCAGCGGAGTCCTGTTGAACAAAGAGGCTGACTCATCAGGCAAACTTACGTTGTTCGCCATCACCGGCGATGTTGCTGACACAGCGTCCGCAGATTTCTGCGTGTTCCGCCACCTGACCCACGTCGGTCGTGTAATGCCAGCAACGCGGGCATTTCTCGCCTTCTGCTTTGCTCAGAGCAATTTTCAAGCCTTTGAGCAGTTCGCTCTGCTGAGCATCGGCCGGTGCTGCAGCATAGTCCGCAACGGTCGCACCCGAGGTCAACAAAACAAAGCGTAACTCTTCGCCCAGAGCTGTCAGCTTGGCAGCCAGTTCAGGTTCAACGTACAGGGTCACTGCCGCTTCCAGAGAACCGCCCACTTTCTTGTCTGCACGTGCCTGCTCGATGACCTTGTTCACTTCGCCACGCACTTTCAGCAGCTCGTCCCAGAACGTATCGTTCATCGCTTCGGTATCGGCCAGGCCAAACAGCCCCTGATACCACTCACCGGTGAAGACATACTTCTCGCGGGAGCCCGGCAGGTAGCCCCAGATTTCATCTGCGGTGAAGGACATGATCGGCGCCATCCAGCGCACCAGTGCTTCAGCAATATGGAACAGCGCGGTCTGGCAGCTACGACGCGCCACGCTGTCCGCTTTCGCGGTGTACTGACGGTCTTTGATGATGTCGAGGTAGAACGAACCCATTTCGACGGAGCAGAAACGCATCAGGCGCTGTACCACTTCGTGGAAGTCATAGGCTTCGTAGGCTTTGAGGATCTCGTCCTGCGCCGCTTGCGCACAGCCCACAGCCCACCGGTCCAGAACAACCATCTCTTCCGGTTTCACCATGTCTTTCACCGGATCAAACCCGTTCAGGTTTGCCAGCAGGAAGCGCGCGGTGTTACGGATACGGCGATAGCTGTCGGCAGCACGTTTCAGGATTTCGTCAGAAACGGCCATTTCACCGGTATAGTCGGTAGACGCCACCCACAGGCGCAGAATATCCGCACCCAGCTTGTTCATCACGTCCTGCGGAGAAACGGTGTTACCGATGGACTTGGACATCTTGCGGCCCTGACCATCAACGGTAAAACCGTGGGTCAGTACCTGACGGTACGGCGCTTTGCCCTTCATCGCAGTGGAGATCATCAGCGAAGACATGAACCAGCCACGATGCTGGTCAGAGCCTTCCAGATACATATCTGCCGCATGCCCCGAAAACTCAGGACGCACGTCAACGACGGATGAGTGGGTAGAACCAGAGTCGAACCATACGTCCAGGGTATCCGGTACTTTGACGTACTGATCGGCTTCATCACCGAGGATATCTTTGGGATCGAGATCCCACCACGCCTGGATGCCGTCAACTTCAACGCGTTTAGCCACTTCTTCCATCAGTTCGATGGCGCGCGGATGCAGCTCTTCAGTGTCTTTGTGGACAAACAGAGACATCGGCACACCCCACGTACGCTGACGGGAGATACACCAGTCAGGACGGTTGGCAACCATCGATTCAATACGCGCCTGGCCCCAATCGGGGATCCACTGCACGCCTTTAATCTCTTTCAGCGACTGCGCACGCAGGCCTTTCTGATCCATGCTGACAAACCACTGTGGGGTGGCACGGAAGATGATCGGTGACTTGTGACGCCAGCAGCACGGATAGCTGTGCTGCATCTTCTCAACGTGCAGCAGTGCACCTTTTTCAGTCAGCAGCGCCACGACAACATCGTTCGCTTTGAAGACGTTAACCCCATCCAGGGTCGGGTACGTACCCGGCAGATAGGTACCATCTGGCCCTACCGGGTTTGCGACTTCCAGGCCGTATTTCTGACCAATCACATAGTCATCCGGACCGTGGCCAGGCGCGGTGTGTACCGCACCGGTACCGGCATCCAGCGTCACGTGATCGCCCAGGATCGCCGGAACATCAAAGCCCATGAACGGATGGGTAAAGCGCAGCAGTTCCAGCTCAGCGCCTTTTACCGTGCCCAGAATGGTGTAATCCGCCGCGCCGAGGCGCTGCATCACACTTTCGACCAGGTCTTTTGCCAGAATCACGGCCTGACCGTCAATCTGCACCAGTGCATAGTCAAAATCAGGGGCCAGAGAAATCGCACGGTTAGCCGGCAGGGTCCACGGAGTGGTGGTCCAGATAACCAGAGAGATCGGGCCATTCACGTCAGAAACGCCAAATTTCGCTTTCACCGCATCCTGATCGGCGGCGTGGAACGCAACGTCGATAGACGGGGAGGTTTTGTCGTAATACTCAACTTCCGCTTCCGCCAGCGCGGAACGGCAGTCTACACACCAGTGCACCGGCTTCGCGCCTTTATGCAGATGGCCGTTACCGATGATTTTACCCAGCGCGCGAATGATGTTGGCTTCGGTTTTGAAGTCCATCGTCAGGTACGGCTTCTGCCAGTCACCCAGCACGCCCAGACGGATAAAGTCTTTACGCTGACCGTCAACCTGCGTTGCGGCGTATTCGCGGCACTTGGCGCGGAACTCTGCGGCAGTGAACTTTTCACCCGGCTTGCCGAACTCCTGCTCTACTTTCAGTTCGATAGGCAGGCCGTGGCAGTCCCAGCCAGGGATATAAGGGGAGTCGTAACCGGAAAGCCCTTTGGACTTCACGATAATGTCTTTCAGAATCTTGTTAACGGAGTGACCAATATGAATGCTGCCATTCGCATAAGGAGGGCCATCATGCAGAATAAAGGTTTTTTTGCCTTTTTTAGCCGCACGAATGATGCCGTACAGGTCATCATCGGTCCAACGCGCCAGCATTCCCGGTTCACGCTTGGCGAGATCGCCGCGCATCGGGAACCCTGTTTCCGGCAAATTCAGGGTTGATTTAAAGTCACTCATCAGATTCTCGGTTCCGTATTTAAAACTCGTATAGGCGTTAAGCCGGTTTTGATAGCCCAAAAAATTCGCGGGCAGTTAACTCATCACGCGCAATCTGCGCTTTTAGTTCATCCAGCGAGGCAAATCGCTGCTCGTTGCGTATTTTTTTACGCAGCACGACATCTATATGGCGACCGTAGAGGTCCATTACAACGTCCAGTAGATGCACTTCTAACTGCTGGCGTACACCGGCCACCGTTGGACGGGTTCCGATATTCGCGACACCGGGTAAAGGCGTTTCGCCCAAGCCCATCACCTCAACCGCGTACACCCCTTTAACTGGAGAAACCTGGCGACGAAGCGGTAAATTCGCCGTGGGGAACCCGATGGTCCGCCCTAACTCGTCGCCGTGTACCACCCGTCCTGATATGGTAAACGGATGGCCCAGTAAGCTTTCGGCTAACAGCAGATTGTCTTCTGCTAGCGCCTGGCGCACAGCAGTGCTGCTGATTCGCACCCCGCCCTCACAGAAGGTCTGGGTGCTGGTGATATCAAAGCCATACTCCGCGCCCGCTTCCTGTAATAACAAGAAATCGCCCGCGCGGCTAGCGCCAAAGCGGAAATCATCACCTACGGCAAGAAATTGTACGCCAAGGCGCTTCACCAACAGGTCGCTGATAAAGTTCTGCGCCGTTAATGCGGCAAAACGCCGGTCAAAACGCACGCACAGCACGTAATCAACACCACATTCCGCCAGATAACGCAGCTTTTCCCGCAGGCGGGTCAGTCGCGCAGGTGACTTTTCAGTCGCAAACAGCTCCAGCGGCTGCGGCTCGAAAATCATCACCATGACCGGTAAATTTCGTTTGCGCCCTTCTTCCTGTAAGCCCTGCAACAACGCGCGATGACCACGGTGCACGCCGTCGAAATTACCAATAGTCAGCACACACCCATGCGGGGCCTGACTGAGATTATGTATGCCTCGTATCAGCTTCATGTCTGGCTCAAAACAGTGAAAATCGTGAAAGTATACCCTGTACCGCGGTCAAGGTTAACCGGCGATTGGTTCTGCGAAACAGAAAGAAGATTGTTTTCATTGTTATGAAACAAAATGCGGTCCTCCGCTGACCAATCAATTCAACTTTTCTCGTGGAAAAGCTGTATTCACAGCACGCAAGCTGGTAGAATCCTGCGCCATCACTACGCAACGAGTGCTGCATTTTAAACGGCGCTTATTTGCACAAATCCATTGACAAAAGAAGGCTAAAAGGGCATATTCCTCGGCCTTTGAATTGTCCATATAGAACACATTTGGGAGTTGGACCTTGGCTAATATCAAATCAGCTAAGAAGCGCGCCGTTCAGTCTGAAAAGGCCCGCAAGCACAACGCTAGCCGTCGCTCTATGATGCGTACTTTCATCAAGAAAGTATACGCAGCTATTGAAGCTGGCGACAAAGCTACTGCACTGAAAGCATTTAACGAAATGCAACCAATCGTGGATCGTCAGGCTGCTAAAGGTCTGATCCACAAAAACAAAGCTGCACGTCATAAAGCAAACCTGACTGCACAGATCAACAAACTGGCTTAATCGCCTGCTTGCTGTCGCTTTGTGAAAAAACCCGCGTAAGCGGGTTTTTTTATGTCTGTTTACTTACTCCCCGGCGCAAACAATGCCGAGTAGTTAGCATTGCAAATACGCTGCACCGCCGGATGCTGGATCATCCTCTCCGCAAAAATGGCATGGTACTCCTCCATCACATTCTCCACGCGTCCAATCTCAATGATGGAATCATCAGCGTAGAAATTGTTCGAATAGAGCGTAGGGGCGACGAAAATAGCATTGTGCGTAGCGCCAAAGGCTTTCATCAAGGCGGCATCGTCAAACTCTCCGAGGATCTCAACGTTCAGTCCCTGCGAGTTAATCCAGTTCAGCAGCTTGCGCCCGAGCATTGAGCGACGTCCTGGTATCAGCAGGCGACGCTCCTCAAGGCAGGCTGGAAACGGCTTCTCCGGCAGCGGATTGGTGCACCAGAAACTCACACAACACTCGCCGATTTTTACCGAGAACAGCCCTTCCTGCTGCGTTGAGTCGATTGGGCAGTCGGAGATAATCATATCCAGCTTGTGCTGGCTGAGCTGCTCCAGCAGCATCTCATGCGTGGATTCAAAGCAGCGTAGATGGATTTGTTCATCGTCAACGACGGCAGCGTCGAGCACGCTACTGACCAGCTGTTTAGATAACGCATCCGCCACGCCCACATCGAACAGCAAGTTAGACTCTTTGCGGTAGTTCACGATATCCAGCATCTCCTGGCTTAAAGTGAACATTTTGTCCGCATAACGAAAAACTAATTCGCCTAGCTCACTAGGCTCCAGCCCTCGCCCCTTACGCTTAAACAACTTCCCCTGTAAGCGCTCCTCCAGCGCTTTGATCTGCCCGGTAATGGTTTGCGGTGTCAGATAAAGCGCTTCTGCGGCCCCCACCACCGAACCTTCTTTATACACATGCCAGAAGTAATACAGGTGGTTGTAATTTATATGAGACATACTCTCTCCCTGAAAATTGTCACCAAAGGGTTATCGGCTCAGGCTGACGCGTTTAACCGGGTACGCAGCCAGCTATAACCGATCACCGCCGATAGCAGAGAACCAATCAGGATCCCTAGTTTCGCCCAGTTAATCAGCTCCGGATCAACGTTACCAAACGCCAGGCTGGCGATGAAAATAGACATCGTAAAGCCAATCCCGCACAGAATACCCACCGCCATGATTTGCTGGAAGTTCGTGCCTTCAGGCAGCTGCGCCACCTTGAGGCGTAACGCCAGCCAGCAGAACAGGCTAATCCCCAGCGGTTTACCGATAAGCAGGCCGGCGATAATCCCCAGCGGCAGGATGGAGGTCAATCCGTCCATCGTCACACCCTGCAGTGGAACCCCCGCATTGGCGAAGGCAAACAACGGCAGAATCAGATAGGCCACCCACGGATGCAGCACATGCTCCAGACGTTTCGCCGGAGAACGGCCATGCTTTTCCTTCAACGGGATGAAGAAACCGACAATCACACCCGCCAGCGTCGCATGCACCCCTGACTTCAGCACTGCGGTCCATAACACGACGCCCACCAGGATATAAATACCGGTACGTCTGACACCACACAGGTTCAACGCCGCCAGAATAAGAATCGCTAATGCGGCAACCCCCAACGACAGCAGAGAGAGATCGCTGGTATAGAACAGTGCGATGATCACAATCGCGCCAAGATCGTCAATAATCGCCAACGCCATCAGAAAGATTTTCAGCGCCAGCGGAACACGGCTGCCCAGCAGCGCCAGTACGCCGAGCGCAAAAGCGATATCCGTTGCCGCCGGGATCGCCCATCCTTCACGTGTGATGGGGTCGGCATAGTTGAATGCCAGATACAACAGCGCCGGGACAATCATCCCGCCAATCGCGGCAATCACCGGAAACGCCGCCTGGCGTAAACTGGCCAGCGATCCCTGCATCAGCTCACGCTTAACTTCCAGACCAATCAGCAGGAAAAACACCGCCATTAAGGCGTCGTTGATCCACAGCAGCATATTTTTATTGATCTCAAGCGCGCCGACCCGCAGTTGAACCGGGGTCTCCAAAAAGTCGTGGTACCATCCACTGGTTACGCCGATATTGGCCATCAACATTGCTACTACCGCAGCGATGATCAAAATAATGCCTCCCGAGGCATCGCTACTAAAAAAACGATGTAGATGTTTCACTTTTATTCTCTCTATTGGGTGAATACTTCGTAATTACTATCTTACTCCGCATAACTCATCGTTAATATTAGATTATTCATGATGAATAGATCGGTTTTTACGATCTAAAAATCTGGGATTGTTTCGTTCCTGTTCAGGACGGATCCGAAAAAATAAAAAAGCCTGAGACTCTTCAGTCCCAGGCTTTTTATCAAATTTATGGCGGTAAATTAACGCGTCAGGTCGTCAAAGAACTTCTTCACGCCGTCGAAGAAGCTTTTAGAACGCGGGCTGTTTTGTTCGCCCGTTGGGCCGCCAAAACTGTCCTGCAGATCTTTCAGCAACTGTTTCTGCTTGTCGTTCAAACCAACCGGGGTTTCAACCACCACGCGACACAGCAGATCGCCCTGAGCACCACCGCGTACCGACTTAACGCCTTTACCACGCATACGGAAAAGTTTACCGGTTTGCGTTTCGCCAGGGACTTTTAACTTCACCCGGCCATCCAGCGTCGGGACTTCAATCTCGCCGCCCAGCGCAGCCATCGCAAAGTTGATCGGCACTTCACAGTACAGGTTATTTCCTTCACGTTCGAAAATCGGGTGCTGTTTCACCTGCACCTGAACGTACAAATCGCCTGACGGTGCGCCATGCTCACCCGCTTCGCCTTCACCAGATAAACGAATACGGTCACCGGTATCAACCCCTGCCGGGATTTTAACGGACAGTGTTTTGCTCTTCTCTACGCGGCCATGCCCGTGACATTTGTTGCACGGATCTTTAATCAGCGTACCGCGGCCCTGACAGTGTGGACAGGTCTGCTGTACGGCAAAGAAACCCTGACGCATCTGCACCTGACCGGAACCGTGACAGGTCGGACAGGTCTGCGGCTGAGTCCCGGATTTCGCGCCGCTGCCGTGGCAAACGTCACACTCTTCCAGCGTAGGAATACGGATCTCTTTGGTGACGCCACGCACGGCTTCTTCCAGAGTGAGATCCATGTTGTAACGTAAATCCGCACCACGTGAGGCGCGCTGACGGCCACGACCACCGCCAAAGATATCGCCAAACACGTCACCAAAGATATCGCTGAAGTCAGCACCGCCGCCGAAACCGCCACCGCCGCCCATACCGCCTTGCTCAAACGCAGCATGACCGTACTGATCGTAAGCCGCGCGTTTTTGCGCGTCGGTCAGGATCTCGTAGGCTTCTTTGATCTCTTTGAATTTGGCTTCGGCCTCTTTATCACCCTGGTTACGGTCCGGGTGAAATTTCATGGCCAGGCGCTTATAGGCCTTTTTGATTTCACGCTCTTCCGCTGTTTTGGAAACGCCCAAAATCTCGTAATAGTCTTGCTTAGCCATCTCTTTTTATCTGCCCCTAACATGCGTGCACGGGCGGAGAGGAAACCTCTTCGCCCGTGCCAGTGTTTTACCCGTTCAAAGGGCGATTATTTTTTGTCTTTCACTTCTTCAAACTCAGCGTCGACAACATCGTCATCTTTCGCGTTGTTCGCGGAAGCATCAGCTGAACCCGCCTGCTGCTGTGCATGCTGCTGCTGAGCGATTTCCATCAGTTTCTGGGAAACCTGTGCCAGCGTCTGCATTTTCGCTTCGATATCTGCTTTGTCTTCGCCTTTCAAAGACGTTTCCAGCGCAGTCAGAGCGGACTCGATAGCAGTTTTGTCGTCAGCCGGCAGTTTATCGCCTGCTTCTTCAACCTGCTTGCGAGTGCTGTGCAGCAGATGGTCACCCTGGTTACGGGTCTGGACCAGCTCTTCAAACTTACGGTCAGATTCTGCGTTCGCTTCTGCTTCGCGAACCATTTTCTGAATTTCTTCTTCGTTCAGACCAGAAGACGCCTTGATGGTGATCTTCTGCTCTTTACCGCTGTTTTTATCTTTCGCAGAAACGTGCAGGATACCGTCAGCATCGATATCGAAGGTCACTTCGATCTGCGGCATACCGCGCGGTGCCGGGCTGATACCATCCAGGTTAAACTGACCCAGATCTTTGTTATCAGCAGCACGTTTACGTTCACCCTGCAGCACATGGATGGTTACCGCAGACTGGTTGTCTTCAGCGGTAGAGAACACCTGGCTGTGCTTGGTCGGGATAGTGGTGTTTTTCGCGATCAGCGGAGTCATCACGCCGCCCATGGTTTCGATACCCAGAGACAGCGGGGTAACGTCCAGCAGCAGTACGTCTTTAACATCACCGGTCAATACACCACCCTGAACAGCAGCACCGATTGCCACAGCTTCGTCCGGGTTAACGTCTTTACGCGGTTCTTTACCGAAGAACTCAGCAACTTTCTTCTGTACCATCGGCATACGAGTCTGACCACCGACCAGGATAACGTCCTGAACGTCAGAAACAGACAGACCAGCATCCTGCAGAGCAACTTTCAGCGGCTCGATAGAACGGTTAACCAGGTCTTCTACCAGGCTTTCCAGTTTCGCACGAGTCACTTTGATGTTCATGTGTTTCGGACCAGACGCATCTGCAGTGATGTACGGCAGGTTAACGTCGGTCTGCTGCGCAGAAGACAGCTCAATTTTCGCTTTCTCTGCGGCTTCTTTCAGGCGCTGCATTGCCAGCGGGTCGTTACGCAGGTCAATGCCCTGATCTTTCTTAAATTCATCAACGAGATAGTTGATCATGCGGCTATCGAAGTCTTCACCACCGAGGTGGGTATCACCGTTGGTTGCCAGAACTTCGAAGGTTTTTTCACCGTCAACTTCGTCGATTTCGATAATAGAGATATCGAAAGTACCACCACCGAGGTCGTAGACCGCGATAGTACGGTTGCCGACTTCTTTGTCCAGACCGTAAGCCAGTGCGGCAGCGGTCGGTTCGTTGATGATACGTTTGACTTCCAGACCTGCGATACGGCCGGCGTCTTTCGTTGCCTGACGCTGAGCATCGTTGAAGTATGCAGGTACGGTGATAACCGCTTCAGTTACCGGTTCGCCCAGGTAATCTTCAGCCGTTTTCTTCATTTTTTTCAGCACTTCAGCAGAGATCTGCGGCGGTGCCAGTTTCTGACCTTTTACGTCAATCCATGCATCACCGTTGTCAGCACCGATGATTTTGTACGGCATGATGGCTTCATCACGCTGTACTTCTTCGTCCTGGAAGCGGCGGCCAATCAGGCGTTTAATCGCAAACAGGGTGTTTTGCGGGTTTGTCACTGCCTGACGTTTAGCCGGCTGACCAACCAGAGTTTCACCATCCTGGGTATAAGCAATGATAGAAGGCGTGGTGCGATCGCCCTCGGCGTTCTCCAGCACACGTGCAGTAGTGCCATCCATAATCGCTACACAAGAGTTGGTAGTACCCAGGTCGATACCAATAATTTTACCCATCTAAACGTCTCCACTAAAAATTCTGTCATCAGGTGGTTGTGAATCTGTAATAAGGGCGAAACGTGCGGTTTCAACTACCCTGAATCGTTTTTTTTCAGACTCACCACTGCGGTTGTCTACAAGATGGGGTCGTAACCCACGTCATCAAGGGGGGCATGCAAATTTTTTTTAGCCCGATCGCAATAAAATGAGAGATAACGGGCAGAAAAACAGGAAAATAAATAGTCACCACCCCAAAATAATTCATAAAACCAATATTAAAAATACCAGTCATTCACCTGAAAATTGTAATAAAAAGAAAAGATTACCTGCATGAAGCGTTTTTCCAACGGCGGTATTATGGTCACTGGTCACTCACTTTTGAACCCGTCAAAGAGAAATTTCATGAAATCCCTGTTTACCCTTCCCACCAGCCTGTTGATAGGCCTGCTGCTGAGCAGCGCTGCACAGGCTAACGATCATAAAGTTCTGGGAATGATTGCCATGCCCAGAAATGCAACCAACGATCTCACGCTAAGAATCCCTGTTTGTCGTGTCGTGAAGCGTATTCAACTGACGGCAGACCGTGGTGATATCACACTAAATGGCGCTTCCGTTTATTTTAAAGCCGCGCGCATGTCCAGCCAGAGCCTGAATGTTCCTTCCTCCATCAAAGAGGGGAAAACCACCAACTGGATTAACATCAATAGCGACAACGACAACAAACGCTGTGTGTCTAAAATCACCTTCTCTGGCCAGTCAGTAAACTCCTCCGACATGGCGACCTTAAAAGTCATTGGTGATGACTAACCCCCTGACTTCTCGGCCATGATATTCAGTACTGGGGAAAAAAATTCATTTTCCCCTCATCAGATCATAGACAGCCCCCTCTCCCCTGATTATCATGCCGCGCCCCGAAGTCCGTGATCGTTTTTCGGGGAAATTATTTCACCATTCAATCAATGATGATTTTGAGGAATTATGGGCAACACTAAGTTGGCTAATCCGGCACCGCTGGGCCTGATGGGCTTCGGCATGACCACCATTTTGCTTAACCTGCATAACGCGGGTTTCTTCGCCCTTGACGGTATTATCCTGGCGATGGGACTGTTCTACGGCGGTATCGCGCAAATTTTTGCCGGTCTGCTGGAGTACAAAAAAGGCAATACCTTCGGCTTAACCGCCTTCACCTCTTACGGCTCGTTCTGGCTGACGCTGGTCGCGATCCTGTTAATGCCGAAAATGGGCCTGACAGAAGCACCGAACGTGCAGTTCCTCGGCGTGTATTTGGGTCTGTGGGGCGTGTTCACCCTGTTCATGTTCTTCGGCACACTGAAAGCAAACCGCGCGCTGCAGTTTGTCTTCCTGAGCCTGACCGTGCTGTTCGCCCTGCTGGCTGTGGGCAATATTGCAGGTAACGAAGCGATTATTCATGTTGCTGGCTGGATTGGCTTAGTGTGTGGTGCAAGCGCCATTTACCTGGCGATGGGTGAAGTGCTGAACGAACAGTTTGGCCGCACCATCCTGCCAATTGGTGAAATGCACTAATTCTGTCTGTATCCCCCCGCAAGGGGGGATAATCCTTACAGACGCTGTAATTCTCCCTCAGCGTCCGTATCACGATGATAAATATCCTGTCGTAGCCAAATCCCCAGCCCTAAACCCACCAGCGAAAGCGCCAGCACATACCAGGCCGGAGCCATCGGCGACACACTCATCAACATCGTGACCGCGATTGGTGTCAAACCACCGAAAATGGCATACGAGACGTTATAGGAAAAAGAAATACCGGTAAAACGGACTTCCGCTGGGAACGCCCGTACCATCACGTAAGGCACCGCGCCGACCACGCCAACGCACAGCCCAACCAGACCGTACAGCAGGAACAGATGCTCAGGATGACTGCCGGTCAGGTGATAGAAAAACCAGCTGGAGCAGGCCAGCAGCAGGCTACCGACAATAAAAGTTTTGCTGGCACCCACTCTGTCGACCACGAATCCCGCCAGCAAGCACCCGATGCACAGCATAATGGTGGCCACGCTGTTGGCCTGTAACGTCAGCGCAGGTGCAAAACCATACTGTTTTTGCAGCCAGACGGGCGACATCAGGATCACCACCACAATCCCAGCCGAGAGCAGCCAGGTCAGTAGCATCGACACCACCACCGCTTTTTTATGCTTGCTGACGACCGACTTCACCGGCAGTTCCTGCGCCAACGCTTTGCGCTGCTGCATCTCGAGAAAGATCGGCGTCTCCTGCAACCAGCGGCGCAGATACATTGCCACCAGCCCAAACGCACCTCCCAGCAAGAAAGGTATACGCCAGCCGTACTCATGTACCGCCTGCTGCGTCAGGCTGGTATTCACCAACGTGGCCACCACCGAGCCCAGAAGGATCCCCACCGTTAACCCGGCGGTCAGCGTTCCACAGGCAATGCCGATACGGCGCTCCGGCACGTGTTCGGCAACAAACACCCACGCCCCCGGCACTTCTCCTCCAATGGCGGCACCTTGCAGAATACGCATCAGCAACAGCAACAGCGGGGCCAGGATCCCCATCGAGGAATACGTCGGCAGCAGACCTATCGCCAGCGTCGGTATCGCCATCAGTAAAATGCTCAGAGTGAACATTTTTTTGCGCCCGACCAGATCGCCAAAATGCGCCATGATGATGCCGCCTAACGGGCGCGCCAGATAGCCCGCGGCAAAAATACCGAAGGTTTGCACCTGACGTAGCCATTCGGGAATGTCCGCAGGGAAGAACAGCTCACCCACAACGGCGGCAAAGAAGACAAAGATAATAAAATCATAAAACTCGAGCGCCCCACCGAGAGCAGCGAGCGAAAGGGTTTTATAATCCTGGCGATTCAGCGGTCGAGAATGTTGTGACATAGCAAACCATGCGTCAGTGGAGTGATTGAAGGTGTTTAGCGATACGTGTAAATCAAAAATTACTATATCGTAAACAATTCAATACTCCACCGGCATTACGCTTTATGTCACGAAAAGGCTACTTTCAGGCATTTGTATCGCGTATCGCGCTTTTAGGCCGAAAAGATGCTACCACTTCCGGGGCGGTTTCCACATACGGCCCATCCAGCAGCTGTATACAATATGGTACACTTGCAAAAATACCCGCCACAATAACGTTACCGTCGGCGTCTTTCACCCCTTCCAGCGTTTCTTTGATCGATTTCGGCTGGCCAGGCAGGTTGAGGATCAGTGCCTGCTTGCGAATAACCCCAACCTGACGGGAGAGGATCGCCGTCGGCACAAAGTGCAGGCTAATCTGGCGCATTTGTTCACCAAAGCCGGGCATCTGCCTGTCGGCTACCGCCATCGTAGCATCTGGGGTTACATCGCGACGCGCCGGGCCGGTGCCGCCGGTGGTCAGCACCAGGTGACAGCCCATCTCATCAACCAGTTCACACAATGTTTGTTCGATGATCGCCTGCTCATCCGGGATCAACCGGGTTTGCAGTTCAAAAGGCGTTGTCAGGGCGGACGCTAGCCACTCTTCAAGTGCGGGAATACCCTTATCCTGATAAACACCGCTGGAGGCACGGTCAGAAATAGAAACTAAGCCAATGCGTAAAGTATTCATGATTATTCCGTTTAAACAGTCTCGTTAAACAGAATGATACACTGCGAAGGGAAGGACAGACAGATTTCAGAAGAGGTAGCGTGACCCCCGTCAGGGCCACGCGCAAATGATTACAGCAGATCGCCGATCATTTTTTCCAGTTTGCCCTGGTCTACAGCAAACTTACGGATACCGTCCGCCAGTTTGTCTACAGCCATCGGGTCCTGGTTGTGCTGCCACAGGAACTCAGCTTCAGTAATACGTGCAGGACGCGCTTTCACTTCGCCAGAGAAGGACAGTTTACGTTCGAGCGCGCCTTCGCTTTCAGCCAGCTCTTTCAGCAGTGCCGGGGCAATAGTCAGACGATCGCAGCCCGCCAGCTCAATGATTTCGCCAATGTTACGGAAGCTCGCGCCCATCACCACGGTTTCGTAACCGTGCTGTTTGTAGTACTCATAGATTTCCGTGACGGAAACCACACCCGGATCTTCTGCCGGTGCGTACTCTTTCTTATCGGTGTTGGCTTTGTACCAGTCCAGAATACGGCCAACGAACGGAGAAATCAGGTAAACGCCTGCTTCTGCACATGCACGCGCCTGCGCGAAGGAGAACAGCAGAGTCAGGTTACAGTTGATGCCTTCTTTTTCCAGCTGCTCCGCGGCACGGATACCCTGCCAGGTAGAAGCCAGTTTGATCAGAATGCGATCGTTGCTGATGCCAGCATCGTTGTACATTTTGATCAGACGTTTCGCTTTCGCGATAGACGCTTCGGTGTCGTAGGACAGGCGCGCGTCAACTTCAGTAGAGATACGACCCGGGACCAGTTTCAGGATCTCCAGACCGATGTTTACCGCCAGTTTGTCCGTCGCGTCGACGACCTGCTGCGCGCGGTCGTTGCTCTGCTGCTTAGCCCAGGCCACAGCGTCATCAATCAGCTTGCGGTATTCCGGGATCTGCGCTGCGTTAAGAATGAGAGAAGGGTTAGTTGTGGCATCCTGAGGCTGATACAGCTTCATTGCCGCGATGTCTCCGGTGTCGGCCACTACAGTGGTGAACTGACGAAGGGAGGTCAATTTGTCCGTCATGATAGCGTTTCTCTTTAAACAGCGTGTTAGGGGGATGTAACCGATCTTTCCTGATGATAGCACGACGCACTCTCAGCGCAACCGCCGGGAGTGCCTCACCTGCCGTTCAGCCCTGATTACGCATCTCAGAGCCTATAGTGCGCAATTAAAGAGTCGACCTGATGTTATGGTAAACTCCCACTATCAATCTCATTACAAGGTTTATACTGTTCGATAATTGGTAGCGCTTACATCAGGATATTAGCGCGTGCCGGCATCAACAAGAGGGATGTTAATGCCTGATTTTTTCGCATTTATTAATGAAATACTGTGGGGCTCGGTGATGATCTATCTCCTGCTGGGCGCAGGATTTTGGTTCACTTACCGTACCGGTTTCGTCCAGTTCCGCTACGTTCGCCAGTTTGGCAAAAGTCTTAAAAATAGCATCAACCCACAACCTGGGGGTTTAACCTCATTTCAGGCTCTGTGTACCAGCCTCGCCGCCCGTATCGGCAGCGGGAACCTGGCAGGCGTTGCCCTGGCTATCGCGGCTGGGGGGGCGGGTGCCGTCTTCTGGATGTGGGTCTCGGCGGTGATCGGCATGGCAACTTCATTTGCCGAATGCTCACTCGCCCAACTGTATAAAGAACGCGACAGTAAAGGCCAGTTTCGCGGCGGACCCGCGTGGTATATGGCGCGCGGGCTGGGCATGCGCTGGATGGGCGTTCTGTTCGCCATCTTTTTACTCATTGCCTATGGCTTAGTTTTTAACAGCGTCCAGGCGAACTCGGTCTCGCGTGCGCTGGAGTTTGCTTTCGACATCCCGCCCCTCGTATCCGGGATCTCGCTGGCAGTGCTGTCTTTGCTCGTCATCGTCGGCGGTATTAAAGGCGTTGCCCGCCTGATGCAATGGATCGTGCCCTTAATGGCCCTGCTGTGGGTCGGCTGCAGCATCGTCATCTGCCTGTGGCATATCGGACAGATCCCTGAGGTCATCGTCACCATTGTGAAAAGCGCATTTGGCTGGCAGGAAGCCGCCGCCGGCGCCGCCGGGTATACGCTAAGCCAGGCCATTGCCAGCGGCTTTCAACGCGGTATGTTTTCTAATGAAGCGGGCCTGGGTTCAACGCCTAACGCCGCGGCCGCGGCCGCGTCATGGCCTCCGCATCCCGCCGCACAAGGCATTGTGCAGATGATTGGCGTGCTGGGCGATACGTTGGTTATCTGTACGGCCAGCGCAATGATTATTCTACTGGCAGGCAATGGCACCACGTACGTTCCAATGGAAGGTATTCAACTGGTCCAGAAGGCCATGGTAACGCTCACGGGGGAATGGGGTGCCGGGTTCGTTGCGCTGATTGTGGTTCTGTTCGCCTTCAGCTCTATTGTCGCTAACTACATTTATGCAGAAAATAATCTGATCTTTCTGAAACTGGACACCATTCGCATCATCTGGATTTTGCGTATTACCACCGTCTGCACCGTGATCGGCGGAACACTACTCCACTTTCCGCTGGTGTGGCAGCTCGCCGACATTATTATGGCCTGCATGGCCATCACGAATCTGACGGCGATTTTGCTGCTTTCCCCGGTTGTTCATACTCTTGCCAGCGACTACCTGCGCCAGCGAAAACTCGGCGTGCGACCGGAATTTGATCCGCAGCGTTATCCTGATATCAGACAACAGCTTGCACCTGATACCTGGGATGAGCCGCCGCACAGCTAGCGCGGCAATCGCAACCATCGATCAATTCTGTCGTTTTTTTTGCTACAGTCGCAGTAAATCTCCCGCAAGGACTGGATATGCTGATTCTGATTTCACCTGCAAAAACGCTCGACTACCAAAGTCCACTGGCCACCACGCGCCATACGCTGCCCGAGCTGCTGGACCATTCCCAGCAGCTTATCCACGAAGCGCGTCAGCTGTCTGCACCGCAAATAGGTAAGCTGATGGGGATAAGCGACAAGCTGGCGGACCTGAACGCTACCCGTTTCCACGACTGGCAGCCTGACTTCACGCCCGATAATGCGCGTCAGGCCATCCTGGCGTTTAAAGGCGACGTCTACACTGGGCTGCAGGCAGACACCTTCAGCGAGGCCGATTTTGATTTCGCCCAACGGCATTTACGCATGTTGTCCGGGTTGTACGGCGTGCTGCGCCCGCTGGATCTGATGCAGCCTTACCGCCTCGAGATGGGCATTCGCCTTGCCAACACCAAAGGCAAAGATCTCTACCAGTTCTGGGGGGACATCATCACTGACAAGCTGAACGAAGCGCTGGAAGCACAAGGCGACAACGTGGTGATTAACCTCGCCTCGGATGAGTATTTTAAGTCCGTGAAACCGAAAAAACTGAACGCGGAGCTGATCAAACCGATCTTCCTCGACGAGAAAAATGGCAAATTCAAAGTGATCAGTTTCTATGCTAAAAAAGCGCGCGGTCTGATGAGCCGCTATATCATTGAAAACCGCTTAACCCAGCCAGAACAGCTGACCGCCTTTAACAGCGAGGGCTATTTCTTTGATGAAGAAGCTTCCGCTAAAGGCGAGTTGGTGTTTAAACGTCACGAGCACTAGTGTACATACCGGATGGCGGCTAACGCCTTATCCGGCCTACGACACAAAACGAATGCCCGTAGGCCGGATAAGACGCGCTAGCGTCACCATCCGGAACAACAATTATCCGCGGGTCATCATCAGTTGACGCAGCGCGGCAAAATCAGCCGGTAGATGATGCGACAGCAGCGGCAAGTCCGCACGCTCCGCCAGCTCTTTTGGTAGATCCAGCGTCACATCAAGGATCTGTTCAACGCTTTCTTTAAACTTCGCCGGGTGCGCGGTCCCAAGGAACAGGCCATATTCGCCTGGGTTCAGTTGATCACGCAGCGCGCGGTACGCCACCGCCGCGTGCGGCTCTGAGGTGTAGCCAATCGCCTGCAGCTCACGCATCGTTTCCTCAGTGGTCGCATCGTCAACGGCCGCATAGCCCAGTTCGTTCAGACGCCAGATTTTACGACGGAACAGCTCTTCCACGCGCGGCCAGTTGTTCGGCTGGCTGACATCCATGGCATTCGATAAGGTCGCCTGGGTGGCTTTCGGCGCCCACTCGCCTTCTTCAAGGAAACGCGGAACCGTATCGTTGACATTGGTTGCCGCGATAAAACGCTTCACCGGCAAACCGAGTGATTTTGCCAGCAGTCCAGCGGTCAGATCGCCAAAATTGCCGCTCGGTACAGAAACCACCAGCTGATTGCGCGCCTCCTGCGGCAGTTGTGCCACGGCCTCAAAGTAGTAACAGATTTGCGCCAGCAGCCGGCTGATGTTGATCGAGTTAGCCGAATTTAATCCCAGCGCCACCTTCAGTTCTTCGTCATCAAACGCCTGCTTCACCAGCGCCTGGCAGGCATCAAAATCACCGTCAATGGCGACAGTTTCAATGTTTCCACCCAGCGTACAGAACAGTTTTTCCTGTAACGGGCTGATCTTACCGTTAGGATAGAGGATCACCACGCGCACATTTTTCAGGCCATAAAAGGCATGCGCGACCGCCGCCCCGGTATCGCCGGACGTGGCCGTCAGGATGGTTACCGGCTTATCGCCGCTGATGTGCGTCAGCATCTGCGCCATAAAGCGCCCACCAAAGTCTTTAAAGGCCAGCGTCGGGCCGTGGAACAGCTCCAGACAACCGACATCACCCGTCACCTGAGCAACCGGCGCAGGGAATGCAAACGCCGCGCGCACGCGATCTGCGAGGACGTCATTCGCGATTTCATCACCAATAAAGGCGGACAGGATCTTTGCGCTACGGCTGACAAAATCCAACTTCAGCATTTCATCGATTTCGGTCAGGCTAAATTCCGGCAGATCGTGCGGAAAAAATAACCCCTGTTTTCTACCCAACCCTTGGGTGACGGCCTGCGCGAAACTGACCTGCTCGTTATGATCTTTTAGATTGTAGAGTTTCATTTATTTTCCCAGTACCCGTGCGCCCGCCGTGTCCAGCCGGCAAATATGAACAAAGCCTTCCTGATTTTGCAGGTAATTTTTACCCAGCCAGTCTGCAACCCGCTGCGCCGTCTCCGGTTTATCGCACAGGGCAAACAGCGTCGGTCCAGAACCGGAAATACCACTGGCCACCGCGCCGATTTCCGCCACTGCCTGACGCGCCTGGCTGAAGCCGGGCAGCAAGCGGGTGCGATATGGCTCGGCAATCACATCTTTCATCAGCTTTGCCGCTAACCCTGGCTGACGGGAATAGCAAGCATGAATGAAGCCCGCCAGATGTCGCCCGTGGGCGATACAGTCCTGGCGACGGTATTGCGCCGGTAAAATCGCCCGCGCTTCAGCCGTTGAAACCTTAATTCCCGGATAGGCCAGCACCCACAACCACTCATCAAAGCCTGGCACCTGTTGGCTGATAATGCCGTTTTCCTCAATCATCAACTGCATACCGCCCAAAAAGCAAGGCGCCACATTATCGTAGTGAACACTGCCGGAGATACGCCCTTCCAGCTCACCCATGATCGCCAGCAGGCGGGTGTCGTTGAGCGGTTTACCGCAGTGCTCATTCATTGCCACCAGCGCGGCCACAACAGAACAGGCGCTGGAGCCTAAGCCGGAGCCAATCGGCATATTTTTTTCCAGCGTCATCGTCACCGGAACGGCTTTCCCCAGCTCCTGACAAAATCGCTCCCAGCACTGGTAGACGATATTTTCCCGCGGCTCTGACGGCAGTTTGCTCGCAAAGCGCCCCAGGTTGTTGAGGCTAAAGCTGTCAGCGGCTTCCACAGAGACAACATCACCTAACAAAGAACCATCAACGGGCGTGACCGCCGCCCCGAGCACATCAAACCCGACGCTCATATTGGCACTGGAAGCCGGGGCATAAACTCTCACCATGTTAAACTCCTAACTTCCATGAAAGGGTGCGTAGCAGATCGGCAAAGACGCCCGCCGCCGTGACATCATTACCTGCACCGTAACCACGCAGTACCAGCGGTAATGGCTGGTAGTAGTGACTGTAGAACGCCAGCGCGTTTTCGCCATTTTTCACTTTATACAGCGGATCGTTGCCATCCACTTCGGCGATTTTCACCCGACACACACCGTCTTCTTCGATATTGCCAACATAGCGCATGACTTTCCCCTCATCACGGGCTTTCGCCACGCGCGCGGCAAACGCATCATCAAGCTGCGACAGCTTAGCCATAAACGCAGAGACATCGCCAGAATCATCAAAATCTTGCGGTAACACCGGCTCAATAACGATATCGCTAAGCTCCAGCTCGCGACCGGTTTCGCGGGCGAGGATCAGCAGTTTGCGCGCCACATCCGTCCCGGAAAGGTCATCGCGTGGATCGGGCTCGGTATAGCCCATTTCGCGTGCCAGCGTGGTGGCTTGCGAGAAGCTCATGCCTTCATCCAGTTTGCCAAAAATAAACGACAGCGAACCGGACAGAATCCCCGAGAAGCGTTGCAGTTCATCACCTGCACTGAGCAAGTTTTGCAGGTTTTCGATAACCGGTAATCCCGCGCCAACGTTGGTGTCATAGAGGAATTTACGTCGGGACTTCGCGGCGGCAAAACGTAGCTGATGGTAGTAATCCATCGACGAGGTATTCGCCTTTTTATTCGGCGTCACGACGTGGAAGCCTTCGCGCAGGAAGTCCGCATACTGATCTGCCACGGCCTGACTTGACGTACAGTCCACAATCACCGGGTTAAGCAGATGGTATTCTTTCACCAGGCGAATTAAGCGACCGAGGTTGAAAGGCTCCTTGGCTTCCGCCAGTTCCGCCTGCCAGTTTTCCAGATTTAGACCGTGAACATGGGTCAGCAGGGCCTTCGAGTTCGCCACCCCGCAAACACGTAAATCAATATGCTTGCTCTTCAGCCAGGTTTGTTGCCGCTTAAGCTGTTCAAGCAGCGCAGACCCGACGCCACCGACGCCTATGACAAAGACTTCTATCACCTGATCGGTATTGAACAGCATCTGATGCGTCACGCGCACGCCGGTGGTGGCATCATCATTGTTCACCACCACCGAAATAGAGCGCTCAGACGAGCCCTGGGCGATAGCCACGATATTGATGTTGGCACGCGCCAGCGCGGCAAAGAATTTTGCGGAGATACCGCGCAGTGTACGCATACCGTCGCCAACTACTGAGATGATCGCCAGGCGCTCAGTGACCGCCAGCGGCTCCAGCAGTCCTTCTTTCAACTCGAGGTAGAATTCATCCTGCATCGCACGCTGTGCACGCGCACAGTCGCCCTGCGGGACGCAGAAGCTGATGCTGTATTCAGAAGACGACTGGGTGATCAGTACCACCGAAATCCCTGCGCGAGACATCGCGGCAAACACGCGGGCCGCCATGCCGACCATCCCTTTCATTCCCGGACCCGACACGCTGAACATCGCCATATTGTTGAGATTCGAAATGCCTTTTACCGGCAGATCATCTTCATCGCGGCTGGCGCCAATCAGCGTACCCGGCGCTTGCGGGTTACCGGTATTTTTAATCAGGCAAGGGATCTGGAACTGGGCAATCGGGGTAATGGTGCGCGGGTGAAGCACTTTGGCGCCGAAATAAGACAGCTCCATCGCTTCCTGATAAGACATTGACTTCAGCAGTCTGGCATCGGGGACCTGACGCGGGTCGCAGGTATACACGCCGTCAACGTCCGTCCAGATCTCACAGCAGTCTGCACGCAAACAGGCAGCCAGCACGGCGGCGGAGTAATCAGAGCCGTTACGTCCCAGCACCACCAGCTCACCTTTTTCATTCCCGGCGGTAAAGCCTGCCATCAACACCATATGGTCTGCCGGAATACGGCTGGCGGCAATTCGACGCGTAGACTCGGTAATATCAACGGTCGATTCGAGGTAATGACCCACCGCTAACAGTTTCTCAACCGGATCAATAACCGTCACTTTGTGGCCACGTGCTTCCAGCAGCCCGGCCATAATTGCGATCGACATTTTTTCACCACGGCAGATAAGCGCGGCGTTGATGCTGTCCGGGCACTGTCCCAGCAGGCTGATGCCGTGCAGGACATGCTTAATTTGGGCAAATTCTTGTTCAACAAAGGCTTTGAGTTGCGCCAGCGGGAAACCGGGCTGAACCGCGGCAAGACCGACCAAAAGCTCAGAGAAAATACGTTCGGCGTCGCTGATATTGGCTAAAGCATCCTGGCCACCGATGGTCTTCTCAATCATCGCCACCAGATGGTTAGTGATTTTTGCCGGGGCAGAGAGGACGGTCGCAACCTGCCCCTGCCTGGCATTGCTTTCCAGAATATCGGCAACCCGCAGAAAGCGCTCTGCATTTGCCACTGATGTACCGCCAAACTTCAACACTCGCATGGTTTACCTCGTTGCCTCTGGTCGAAAAAAAAGCCCGCACTGTTTAGGTGCGGGCTTTTTTCTGTGTTTCCTGTACGCGTCAGCCCGCACCGTTACCTGTGGTAATGGTGATGGTTGTAGTAATGGTGGTGCCGATGCGTTTCATGATGTTGTGTGCTCTGTAATTATTATCTGTCTGTGCTCTATTCTTTTAGGGTTAAAGTATCTCGTGACCTAAGTCAATAAATTTCTAAATTGATCACGTTCCGAAACTTGTTCACGAGTCACTGCTTACCGTTTTACTTTCAACCAATACGGCGCGTCAGGCACGCTTGAAGTTAGAATAAAAAACCCACAAAGAATAGATTGGCAATATTTTATTTTGTGATATTTTTTTCAATATCATGTAAAAAACGGTGCAACATTGCCGTGTCTCGCTGTCCTAACAGGCCCATTCGTTGTTGCAACCAGTCCGTGAGTTTGATGTCATCGGCAACATCCAGCGTGGTCAATAAACGTAAAACACGCGTCCGTAATGCCTGGAGCTGAAGCTCATCCGTCACCTCAGCGGTTTTAGCGGGCTGTTGTATTAAACCGGCTAATTGATAGCAATACACCATCACCGCCTGCCCCAAATTCAGTGAAGGATAGTCAGCCACCATCGGTACGCCGGTCAACACGTCTGCCAGCGCCAGTTCTTCATTCGTCAGGCCAGAATCCTCACGGCCAAAAACCAGCGCAGCGTGATCCATCCACGCCGATTTTTCCTCCAGCAACGGAACCAATTCGACCGGAGTAGCGTAATAATGAAACTTTGCGCGACTGCGCGCCGTGGTAGCAACGGTAAAATCCACGTCGTGCAGCGCCTCGGCTAACGTTGTAAAAACGTTAATATTATCAATAATGTCACCCGAACCGTGGGCCACCCAGCGCGTGGCCGGTTCCAGGTGTGCCTGACTGTCAACGATCCGCAACTCGGTGAATCCCATGGTTTTCATCGCACGGGCTGCCGCACCAATATTTTCCGCTCTGGCAGGGGCCACCAGAATAATTGTTAAACGCATTTTGCTACTCTTTTTGGTCAGTTTGCCGATAATAATGTGATGCACATCAACATATTACGCAGCGCGAATTTACATATTTTTAACAGAGATCACTGAAAAAGCATTTTACATTAAGTAAAAAATGCTAAACTGTTTCGTACCTGTACTATTGCTTTTTATGTTAACAGAAGTTGCATATCCTTCTGTTTATTCATGATAATTTAATTTAAAATGGATCTCATTCGTAGGATTCATTACATTTATTAGTTAGCACGTGCAACTAGTTGTATTATTGCAATTTTGTGATGAAAGCTAACATTTGGATACGATGATTTCATCAAACTGTTAACGTGCTACAATTGAACTTGATATATGTCAACGAAGCGTAGTTTTATTGGGTGTCCGGTACGTCTTAGCCTGTTATGTTGCTGTTAAAATGGTTAGGATGACAGCCGTTTTTGACACTGTCGGGTCCAGAGGGAAAGTGCCCACGACCAAGCTAATGATGTTGTTGACGTTGATGGAAAGTGCATCAAGAACGCAATTACGTACTTTAGTCATGTTACGCCGATCATGTTAATTTACGACATGCATCAGGCAGGTCAGGGACTTTTGTACTTCCTGTTTCGATTTAGTTGGCAATTTAGGTAGCAAACATGCAGACCCCGCACATTCTTATCGTTGAAGACGAGTTAGTAACACGTAACACGTTGAAAAGCATTTTCGAAGCGGAAGGCTATGATGTATTCGAGGCGACAGATGGCGCGGAAATGCATCAGATCCTCTCTGAATATGACATCAACCTTGTGATTATGGATATCAATCTGCCAGGTAAAAACGGTCTTCTGTTAGCGCGCGAACTCCGCGAACAAGCTAACGTTGCGCTGATGTTCCTGACGGGCCGCGATAACGAAGTCGATAAAATTCTCGGCCTCGAAATCGGCGCGGATGATTACATCACCAAACCGTTTAACCCGCGTGAACTGACTATCCGTGCTCGTAACTTGCTGTCCCGTACCATGAACCTGGGCACGGTCAGCGAAGAACGTCGTAGCGTCGAAAGCTACAAGTTCAATGGTTGGGAACTGGACATCAACAGCCGTTCTCTGATCGGTCCTGACGGCGAGCAGTATAAACTGCCACGCAGCGAATTCCGTGCCATGCTTCACTTCTGTGAGAATCCGGGCAAGATCCAGTCTCGCGCAGAACTGCTGAAAAAAATGACCGGTCGCGAACTGAAGCCGCATGACCGTACCGTTGACGTGACTATCCGTCGTATTCGTAAGCATTTCGAATCTACGCCGGATACGCCAGAAATCATCGCCACCATTCACGGTGAAGGCTATCGTTTCTGCGGCGACCTGCAGGATTAATCTCATCCTTGCGGGAACAAAAACGGCGCGTAAAGCGCCGTTTTTCATTTTATCTCCACCCTACTTCCACAAACGAAATTCATCGTTTTCCACGGGTTGCGTCTCTTTTGCTTTGGGCCGAGCCTGTGCGTGCCAGTCAAGATGACGCGTCAGGAACATAATCCCGCACAGTGCCAATAACAGCACGCCGGTTCCCAGTAGCAAAGAACTGTCCTGCGAACGCAGTAACACCCACATCACCCCGTCCAGTGCCAACAGCGCCAGGGTGAACAGAATACTGTTACGCCACCCTTGTAATACCGCCTGTAAATACACGCCGTTCATCAGGGCACCAATCAGGCTGGCAATAATCCACGCCGCGGTAAAACCAATATGTTCTGACAGTGCCAGCAACAGCAGATAAAACATCACCAGCGATAACCCTACCAACAGATACTGCATGGGGTGCAGGCGCAGACTGGTCATACTCTCAAGCACAAAGAAAGACATAAAAGTCAGTACGATCAGTAAGATGGCATACTTCGTTGCTCTGTCGGTCAGCTGATATTGATCGGCCGGTGTAGCTACCGCCACGCTAAACGCAGGCATTCCCTGCCAGCCAATTTTTTCCCCATCAAAACGCTCACCGAGGTTATTGGCAAACCAGCTGCTTTGCCATTGGGCCGTAAAACCTGATGCACTAACTTCACGCTTCGTGGGCAAAAAATCCCCCAGAAAATTGGGATGCGGCCAGTTACTGGTTAGGGTCATTTCGCTGTTACGTCCAATGGGGACAACGGAAAAATCCCCGGTACCGTTCAGATTAAGCGACAGCGCCAGACTAAGGTTTTGCTTCGTCCATTCCGCATCCGGCAGCGAAATGTGGATCCCCTGCGCACGCCCATCAAGCCCCGTTCCCGGCTCAACGGCCAGCGACGTCCCGTTAATCTGCGGCACTTTCACCACGCCAATCCCGCGTGCGTCGCCGACGCCAACCACAATAAACGGTTTCCCTAGCGTTATATTAGGGTGATGCAATTCACTCAGCCGTTCCGCATTGAACTCCGCGTTCAACGACACATCGTTATGCCAGACCTGGCCCTCATAAATGCCGACTTTACGTCCTTCAACATTTTGATTGCCCTCAACCATCAACGACTCCGGCAGCCAGAAATGGATATAGCTGCGCTTTTGCGAGACTTCTTTACCGTCTTCCAGCGAGGTATAAAGTTCGGTCACGGGGATAGCAATTAGCGGCCCAACTAACTTCTGCGGCCCACTGGTACTCTGCCGGATAGCATCTTCGACCTCATTACGGTAATCCGATCGCTCAACGATTATCTGCCTGACCATCGTCAGAGGAATTAACAGCAACAGCATGGCACCACCTAAGGTGACGATTTTCCAGAACAGGGGGGATTTCAACATAGCGTTCTCCTTTGCAATGACGACAAGGTAGAACGGCTATGTGCGCAGAATTTGAAGTTATGTGAAGTGACGGTGAAGTGTGAACGACGCCTGTACCCCGCCTTCGGGGCGATTACTCAGTGTCACATCGCCGTCAAACAGACGGGCGACTTCGCTGACAAACGCCAGCCCCAGACCGCTGCTCTTGTGACCATTCTCGCGGGGCAGTGAATAAAATCGTTCAAAAATGCGCGGTAACGCAAAATCAGGGATCCCGCTGCCGCTGTCCGTCACCTGCAACGAGACCTTTTCTCCTTGCTGCTGCGCACTCAGGAAAATGGTCCCCTGTTCAGGGGTAAAGTCGATGGCGTTATCCAGCAGATTACCCATGGCCTGCTCCAGCAGCGCAGGTTCAGCCGCAACCACCCATGATGAGGGCTCAATGTTGAGCGTGATATGTTTAGCAGACAACTGGACGCTACGCGACTCGCGCAACTGGGCAAACAGTGCATCAACCGCAACGGGCGTAAACGCAACATCCTGCCGGTTTTCCAGCCGCGCCTGGCGCAACAGGGTTTCGACCAGTGCCTGCATACGCGCATTTTGCGTCAGAATATTTTCGGTAAAACGTGCCACCACGTCAGGTGGCGGCCCTTCGCGTAAAATCTCCGCCGCGCCACGAATAGCCGCCAGCGGGCTTTTCAGTTCATGGGTTAAGGCATACACATACTGCTCAATGTAATTCTTACCCTCCAGCTTCAGGCGCATACTTTCCAGCGCCTGCGCCAGTTTTCGCAATTCACTGCTGCCTAAATCCGGTAACGCGACGGGCCGATTCTCCGTCACCGAGTCAGCATAGCGCGCCAGCCGGGCAATAGAGCGGTTGATCCACCATACCATTCCCACGCCAATCACTAATGCGATCCCCAGCAACACCGCGCTCGCCCACAGCATCCGCCGCTCGCTGCGTTTAATTACCGGTGCCATTGCCGCATTGGGCTTCCCGACGCTAAGCACCCCAATAATGCGCTCACCGTCGATAATCGGTGCCGCAACGTACATCACCGAGCTTTCTGGGTCAGCCGGATTTTGCAGCGTACTGCGCGCGCCATATTGCCCGCGCAGCGTTAACCACACGTCGTTCCAACGGGAATAATCTTCCCCTACTGCTTTATTGGCGGAATCAAACAACACCTTGCCCTGAGCATCTGTCATGTAGACGTGATACTCATTGCGCACTTTGTTAATGCCGCTGATGTTGGCACGAAAAGGGCGGTTATGCAGTTGCGAGAAGGCCTGCGCCAACTTGCCGTTGGCAGCAGAGCCAGAGAGTACGTCGTCGCGTGCCAGCGCCGCTAACAGCGTGGCGGTGTCAATCAGCGTGCCTTCGGTGGCCCGGCGTACGCCAGGTTTAATCTCCTGCACAAAAATAGACAGAACAAACCAGGCGGCAACGGCGACAATCAAAAAGTAGCCCAGCAGCAGTCGCATGCCAATGCGCATCAGGCGTTCCTCAGGCTGTATCCCATCCCGCGATGCGTGTTAATCGGCGAGAGATCCGGATTAATAGCCCGCAGTTTGGCGCGCAGTGTTTTGATATGCGTGTCCACCGTTCTGTCGTAGGTATCCTGCGCATCGGCCCAAACTAAATCCATCAGTTGCTGGCGCGAGTAGATACGCCCCGGCGACATCAGCAAGGTTTTCAGCAACAGGAACTCATAGCGCGTCAGGTTTAACGGACAGCCAAACCACGCAATCTGCGCGGCGGGTTCATTGAGTTCAAAATTGCCAAAACGCGCTGCCGATGGCGGTGCTGCAAATTTCCTCACCCGCCGCAGCAGCGTGCGCACTCGGGCGCACACCTCGCGCGGCGAGAAGGGTTTGGCGACGTAATCATCCGCGCCAATCTCCAGACCTAACAGGCGGTCCACTTCATCGCTGCGGGCGGTCAGAAAAAGAACCGGCAGCGCCGGGTGGCGCTCCAGCAGACGTCGGCACAGTTCAAAACCGCTGATATCAGGCAGTCCGACGTCGAGGATTATCGCATCCGGGCATCTCTGACGCGCGCTTTCCAGCACCGGCAGTCCACGCTCAAACGCCTCCACGCTAAAACCTTCCTGTTGCAGCATGTAGATAAGCGTATCCGCGATACCCTGCTCATCCTCAACCAACCAGATCAACGCCTGTTGCATTTTGCTTCCTTGTTACTGCCGCCACGGCATGATGGGCACCGCGCTGATGGCATTTTTCGGCGAACCGTCGACAACCTTGTCGGAATAGGCCAGATACGCCAGCGTGTTGCGTTTTTCATCATAAAAACGCACCACCTGTAATGATTTAAACACCAGCGACGTCCGTTTCTTAAAGACGACTTCGCCCTGCGCTTTACCGTTCTTGATTCTGTCACTCAGCTCAACCGGCCCCACTTGCTGGCAGGAAATGGCGGCATCGGAGGTATCTTCAGCCAGCCCTAACCCGCCCTTAATGCCACCGGTTTTTGCGCGGCTAACATAGCAGGTCACGTTGGTTACATCGGGATCGTCAAACGCTTCGACGACGATTTTATGATCCGGTCCAAACATTTTAAATACCGTATCGACAGAACCAATCTGCTCCGCATGGGCCACCTGCGCCAACAACAGCAAAATTGAGGAAATGACTAAGCTCTTATATTTCATATTGTTACCATTTTTAAAAGTTGCCCTGAGCAATTATTCAACATTCTAAAATAAAATGTATACAGATCACAGGATTACAATAATCACGCTTTCGTATGTCCGAAAACAGCATTTATGAGCAAAAAAAACACTGAATGCTAAAACAGCAAAAAATGCTATTATCCTCTTACCTGACGTCAGGTACTCGCTGTTGAAAGGATGAGGATATTTTATGGATCAGGCTGGCATTATTCGCGACCTATTAATCTGGCTGGAAGGTCATCTGGATCAGCCTCTGTCGCTTGACAATGTGGCGGCAAAAGCAGGCTATTCCAAGTGGCATCTGCAGAGAATGTTTAAGGACGTGACGGGCCACGCTATTGGTGCCTACATCCGCGCCCGTCGTTTATCGAAGTCCGCTGTGGCGCTACGCCTGACTGCGCGTCCGATTCTGGATATTGCCCTGCAATACCGTTTTGACTCTCAACAGACGTTTACCCGTGCGTTCAAAAAACAATTCGCTCAGACGCCTGCACTGTACCGCCGCTCGCCGGAATGGAGCGCTTTTGGTATTCGCCCACCGATGCGACTCGGGGAATTTGCGATGCCAGCGCATCAGTTCGTGACGCTGGAAGACACGCAGTTGCTCGGCACCACGCAAAGCTACTCTTGCTCGCTGGAACAGATTTCCGACTTCCGTCATGAAATGCGTATTCAGTTCTGGCGCGACTTCCTGAGCCAGGCTCCTGCCATTCCGCCGGTGCTGTACGGACTCAACGAAACGCGTCCGAGTTTTGAAAAAGATGACGAGCAGGAAGTCTTCTATACCACCGCACTCACGCCAGAACAGGCCAGCGGCTATGTACCGTCCGCGCAGCCAATCCTGTTGCAGGGCGGCGAATATGTCATGTTTACCTATGAAGGCCTGGGAACGGGCGTGCAGGAATTTATTCTGACAGTGTATGGCACCTGTATGCCAATGCTGAACCTGACCCGTCGTAAAGGTCAGGATATAGAGCGATACTACCCGGCAGAAGATGCCAAAGCAGGCGATCGCCCTATTAACCTACGCTGCGAATTCCTGATTCCTATTCGCCGTTAGCGCTGTAGCTCATCCAACGCAGGGGCGTCCAGATGCGAGATGTCCCCTGCCGTTTCGACCACCCAACCCGGCGCAAGCCATAAACTTTCCTGATAATCGACGCGGGAAATCGAGCAGTTGCGCAGACGCAGCCGACGCTCAGCCCAGGCGGGCAGTCCCAGAATCGTACTCACCAGGCAACCCAGCGCAATACCGTGGCTTACCAGCAATGGGCGGCTCCCTTGCGGCAGTTCCAGACAAGATGCCAGCGCGGCGTTAACACGATCGGCCAGTTCCTGCATGGATTCCCCATCAGGAATACGACCATCAACCGTGCCGTTGACTAACTGGCGACGCCAGCCCTCTTCCTCTGGCGTCAGAGAGTCGATGTGGCGCTTTTCCAGCACCCCCATATTCAGCTCGCGCAGGCGGGCGTCGAAGGTGATATCACAGCCACACGCCTGGGCGATGATTTCTGCGGTGCGTCGTGTACGACCTAAATCGCTACTGATGACGTGAGTAATGCCAAGCGAGCGGGCGCGTTCGCCAACCTGCATAGCTTGCTGTTCACCTTTAGCGGTCAGCGGGCTGTCTGACTGGCCTTGAATACGTCGCTCGGCGTTCCACTGCGTTTCACCGTGGCGAACAAGGTATACCTGTAACATGCGTTTTTTCCGTTATACTGCGATGCGATGAATTTTCAAACTGAGCTTAATTATGCACAAGGTTATCTCTGCGACCACCAATCCTGCCAAAATTCAGGCAATTCTTCGGGCATTTGAAGAGATTTTCGGTGAAGGATCCTGCCATATTGAACCCGTCGCCGTCGAGAGCGGTGTGCCGGAACAACCTTTTGGAAGTCAGGAAACGCGCACTGGCGCACGAAATCGCATAGATAACGCACGCCGCCTGCATCCGCAGGCCGATTTCTGGGTGGCCATTGAAGCTGGCATTGACGATGACGCGACCTTCAGCTGGGTGGTGATTGATAATGGCGTTCAGCGCGGTGAAGCGCGTTCCGCTACGCTGCCGCTGCCGGCGGTGATTCTCGACAGAGTCCGTCAGGGAGAAGCGCTCGGTCCGGTGATGTCACAGTACACAGGCATTGACGAGATAGGCCGTAAAGAAGGGGCGATTGGCGTGTTTACCGCCGGGAAGTTAACCCGTGCCAGCGTCTATCACCAGGCGGTGATCCTGGCGCTCAGCCCGTTCCATAACGCGGTGTATCGGTAATTATTTGCGCTACGTTGTAGGCCTGATAAGCACTGCGCCATCAGGCAATTCAATCTTTTCCGAGCAGCACCTGTTCCAGCCACTGACGCAGCTCGACCGGCGCAGTTTTGAGGCTATTGGACCCACGCGTTATGGTCGCAATACCGGCCCCAAGCTCGTTTTTCAACTCGCGTTGGCTCATCTCGCCGCGCAGCAGTTCTTCAATAATGCGCACGCGAGTCCCCAGCGCTTCGCGCTCATCAGGCGTTAACATCAAATTGAGCAATGGCTGGTGTAAATCTTGCTCATAAGCGTGTTTAAGCAGGTCGACAAAACGTAACCACTCCTGGTGACGCTGTTCTGCCATCTCTGCTGAATAGGGTGATTGCTGAGTCATAAGATATCGCCATCGTTGCGGGGGAGGCGCGATTGCCTCCCCCTTTGTACTCTTTAACGAGTACGATAGCATAACACACTCACCACGATCAGTAACGGCGTTGCCATTCTGCGTCGTTCATCAATTCCGGCTTATCACCGAGGAAGTAACGATAGTAGGCATCGTAAGCCAGCACGTTTTTCACGTACCCACGGGTCTCGGAGAACGGGATGCTTTCTACAAAGGCCACCGCGTCAATGCGCCCTGCACTGTTGCCAAGCCAGGTACGAACGCGACCCGGTCCGGCGTTATAGGCTGCTGAAGCAAAGATGCGGTTATTGCCAAACTGTTGATACACATACTGTAAATAGCTGGTGCCGATGTTGATATTGGTCTCAGGATCCAACAGCTGATTAGGACTGCTGTAACCCGGAATCGAGAACATCTTCACTGTATGCGTCGCCGTACCCGGCATAATTTGCATCAACCCGCTGGCACCCACCGGCGATTTTACCTTCGGGTTCCAGGCACTTTCCTGACGGGCAATGGCCATCGCGTAGCTTGGCTGAATGTCTTTCCCGCTGGTGTAACGGGTAAACAGATCTTTGTAGGCCAGCGGGAAACGCTCTTCCAGATGATCCCAGAGTTTGCCAGCGATCGTGGCCTGCACGCTCAGATCCCACCAGTGGTTGTTAAACGCGTAACGCGCCAGCTGCGCCTGCTCAGACTTGGTGCGGCTGGTGACCAGATTCGCCCACTCGCTGCGCGCGGTGTTGTCCATGTTCCAGTACATCAACTCACGTACGCGCGCCATCTCCGGTCCCTGCGTCAGGGCAGCGTCAACATCCGCAGGCGCTTTGTCGATTTTCAGCGTGTATTCTTCACCAAGGCGCTGTGCCGCCACCATCGGATAGAAACCACGCTGCTGCATCAGCGCATGCAGGATCTCTTTCGCTTCGGCGTCACGTCCGCGCTCCAGTAGCAGATCCGCCTGCCAGTAACGCCATTCATCTTTTTCCTTCGCATCCATCGGCAGACGCGCCAGCCAGGTATTCAGCCCTCGACGATCGCCAGTTCCCAGCGCCATCCGCACGCGGCGCTCCACAAGCGTGGTGGATTGTGAGCGCATAATCGCGTCATCGCGCCATTTGGCCTGCTCGTCAGTAACGTCGTTGCCCATCAGACGCCAGGCGACGATATCGCGCAGCTCCTGAGTTTGATCGTCATTTAACTGCTGCGCCTGCGTCAATGAAGGGATCATCAAACGTGCATTTTCCGCGTCCTGACGCGCTACGCTGGCAAACGCCACCGCCGCCATCTGACGGGTAAAATCCGTAGCGCCGGTGGTGCGCGCAAACGTCATCACCGAGTTAGGGTTGTTTGCCAGTGCAATAATCGCTGAAGCAATGGTCTGATAATCCGCTGGCATTTGTCCGGCCAGCGCGGTAACCAGTCCGGTATTACCCGCCTTCATCGCCAGGCGAATACGTTCAAGATACGCTAACGGATCCTGAGTCCCCGATGCCCGCCATACGCCGAATAATTTGTCACAGGCGTTGGGCTGACTCTTCCCGGTCAGCCAAAGATCTTTTGCACCTTGCCAGGCTTCTTCGGCCTGCCCGGTACTCCATTTCGCATAGTAGTAATTACATTGCGCTTCGGTGGTGCCGGGCTTATCCGGGCTGAATGCTAACAACCCTCGCCAGTCTTCCCGACGTGCCAATTCGTTCACGAAGCGCGATTGCAACGTGCGTGCAGGCGGCAGCGTTGGATTAGCGCGCACAAAATTGGTGACGGTAACGGTGGGCTGATTCATCAGATCGTCAGTAATCTGGCGATATTCAAGGTAGGGATACAGAGGATAGCTTTTCAGGCCCGGCATCATCTGCTCGACGACGTCCATCTGCCGGTTATCCCAGGCCTGCTTAATTTGTGCATAGCGATTGCGCTGTTCATCCAGAGAATCCGCTCGCGCCACTTGACTGATCGTCAGCAGACATACGCCGGCTGCCAGCAGGCGCCAGGCTACGTGTTTGGCTTTGTCCACAAGCTCTTCCTCTTATCGTGTTACGACTGTGCAGCATCATGCCGCTTAATAGATTCATGCTAATCAGACATTGCAGAAAGTGCCACGTTCCGGACACTTTTTTACTTTTGTTGCGAGTGAGATCTGCTGGCTGGGATTGAGCAATGAAAAAGGCTACACTTCGCCTTTGATAACTATTCATCACCCTACTCAAAATCATTCTGGCTGCATCAAGGCGGCAAGAGAGAAAATCCCTGCGAGCATAGATGGCTATGTGACCAGGGTTTTCGAATGCAGCCAACACAGAGGCAGCCTGAAGGATGAAGAGTATATAAAAGAGGCGAAGTCCAACGTGGCTCAATTCGTTTATACCATGCATCGTGTCGGCAAAGTCGTTCCGCCGAAACGTCATATTCTTAAAAACATCTCTCTGAGCTTCTTCCCGGGTGCCAAAATCGGTGTACTCGGTCTGAACGGCGCGGGTAAATCCACCCTGCTGCGCATCATGGCCGGTATTGATACCGACATCGAGGGCGAAGCTCGTCCACAGCCGGGCCTCAAGATCGGTTACCTGCCTCAGGAGCCGAAGCTGAATCCGGAACATACCGTGCGTGAGTCCGTTGAAGAAGCGGTCGCCGACGTGGTTAACGCCCTGAAAGGCCTGGATGAAGTGTACGCGAAGTACGCCGAGCCGGATGCCGACTTCGATAAGCTTGCCGCACAGCAGGGTAAATTCGAAGAAATCATTCAGGCACACGACGGCCACAACCTGAACGTACAGCTGGAGCGCGCAGCTGACGCACTCCGTCTGCCGGACTGGGATGCCAAAATTGAGAAGCTGTCCGGGGGTGAACGCCGCCGCGTCGCGCTGTGCCGCCTGCTGCTGGAAAAACCAGACATGCTGCTGCTCGACGAACCGACCAACCACCTGGATGCAGAATCCGTGGCATGGCTGGAACGCTTCCTGCACGACTTCGAAGGGACCGTGGTGGCAATTACCCACGACCGTTACTTCCTCGATAACGTGGCTGGCTGGATCCTGGAGCTTGACCGCGGTGAAGGTATTCCGTGGGAAGGTAACTACTCTTCCTGGCTGGAGCAGAAAGATCAGCGTCTGGCGCAGGAAGCCTCTCAGGAAGCGGCTCGCCGTAAATCCATTGAGAAAGAGCTGGAGTGGGTACGCCAGGGTGCAAAAGGCCGTCAGTCGAAGGGTAAAGCCCGTCTGGCACGCTTTGAAGAGCTCAACAATACCGAATACCAGAAGCGTAACGAAACCAACGAACTGTTTATCCCACCAGGACCTCGTCTGGGCGATAAAGTCGTTGAGGTTACTAACCTGCGTAAATCCTACGGCGACCGCGTCCTGATCGACGACCTGAGCTTCTCGGTACCGAAAGGCGCTATCGTCGGGATCATCGGTCCGAACGGCGCGGGTAAATCCACCCTGTTCCGCATGCTCTCCGGTGAAGAACAGCCAGATAGCGGCACCATTGAACTGGGTGAAACCGTGAAACTGGCCTCCGTTGACCAGTTCCGTGACGCAATGGATAACAGCAAAACCGTGTGGGAAGAAGTGTCCGGCGGGCTGGATATCATGAAGATCGGCAACACCGAAATGCCAAGCCGCGCTTACGTAGGCCGCTTCAACTTCAAAGGTGTTGATCAGGGTAAACGCGTCGGCGAGCTGTCCGGTGGTGAGCGTGGTCGTCTGCACCTGGCGAAGCTGCTGCAGGTTGGCGGCAACATGCTGCTGCTCGATGAACCGACCAACGACCTGGATATCGAAACCCTGCGCGCGCTGGAAAACGCCCTGCTGGAGTTCCCGGGCTGCGCAATGGTTATCTCGCACGACCGTTGGTTCCTCGACCGTATCGCCACCCACATTCTGGATTACCAGGATGAAGGCAAAGTCGAGTTCTTCGAAGGTAACTTTACCGAATACGAAGAGTACAAGAAACGCACGCTGGGCGCAGATGCGCTGGAACCGAAGCGTATCAAGTACAAGCGTATTTCTAAGTAATTGCCGTTAAGTGCCGGATGGCGCTGTGCGTGTCCGGCCTACGAGGTGAGTGCAACTTGTAGGCCGGACAACGCGTTTATGCCGCCATCCTGCATTAAAATCTACCCCTGCTCACCCATCAATTCTTTCACCAACTCCACGCAGCGCAGGAAGCGACCGTCATAGTCTGGCTCCTCGACGTGGACAAAATCGATGTTATTTTCCTGCAGCATTTCCACCAGCAGCGACTGAAACGCCTTCCGGTCAACCGAACTGCCCAGACTGCGTAGTCCATCTGCCACCCACGGCGTGTTATTTTCCAGCAGAATCACCAGGTCAAAGCGGTACTCGTCGATCAGCGCCTGCACAAACGGGTGCTCACGCCCTTCATACTTTTTACAGAACGCCTGCGTCGTGACAAAGTCGGTGTCGATAAATGCCACTTTATTAGCATATTTAACTGCAAAATCAATGTATTGCGCTTGTCCAAGCGCGATTTTATCGTAATCGGAATACTGCAGCGCCATCTCATCGCCGCCCAAATGGGAGAAGACGTAATCACGGCCATATTCCCACGCACTGGTGGTGTTGAAGATATTGGCGAGTTTGTTCACCAGCGTCGATTTTCCGCTCGACTCACCGCCGAGGATCGCCACGGTGCGCACGAAAAACGGTTTCACCTCGGTGGGAATATACTCCCAGTAGCGAAACGGGTTCTCACGGATTTGCCCGCCGCTGATGCTCATGAATGTGCGCTTGGGATCGACCAGCACCGTTTCGATTCCCAGATGTTCCAGATACTGCGGCGCATCGGCTTCTTCAGAGGTGTAGATCCAGTTTGGCTGGATCCCTTTCTCCTGCATAAACGTTTTTATGCCGTTACTCCAGACATCCCAGCCGTGCGGATAGGGCTCCATGCCTTCTTCATTAAAGGCATGAATACGGATATTTTTCTGATATTTGAAGGTTTGCAGCAGCCAGCGAAGACGGTCAGAAACTGTGGGCTGCTGTGACATGGCGCTGTCTTCAAACAGGCTACGGTCGCGCGTTTCATCATAGCCCATGATGATATGCAGCTCGTCAACCTGGCTACAGGCGCGCTGGATCAGATAGATATGCCCGGTATGCAGCGGATAAAACTTACCGAATACCACACCGATATTTTTCTGCTGACGGGGAAACTCAAGCCCGAGAAAACGGTGCAGCGCCTCCAGCTTTTGCGCGCTGGGGCTTTTGATTTTGGCATTCAGCAGTTGGCTTAAATATCCCTTGGTCATACCACTGGCATCCGCCACCTGTTGCAAGGTACAGCCCTTTTGCTTAATGGCGGTTTTGAGATAGTCGAACGATGACACAAGAGCCTCCTGCTGGAAAAATCGCGTAACACTGCCTGATGGCGCTTCGCTTATCAGGCCTACAGGGTGAAACAAATAATTACCCTATGGATTTCTGGTGGCAGCCAACATACCTGCCGACAGAAAGACGACGGGTAATGAATTATAAGTCGTCAAACACGTTTAACGCATCCGCGAGCTTTTTAACGCCAAAAACCTGCATTCCTTCCGGCACCTTTTTCGGCACATTGGCGGCAGGGACAATCGCCCGACGGAAACCGTGCTTCGCCGCTTCAGAAATTCGCTCCTGGCCGCTGGGAACCGGGCGAATCTCCCCCGCCAGCCCCACTTCGCCAAAGACCACGAGATCGTGCGGTAACGGCCTGTCGCGCAGGCTGGAAACCATCGCCAGCAGTAACGCAAGATCGGCACTGGTTTCGGTGACTTTGACGCCGCCAACCACGTTAACGAACACGTCCTGGTCAGACATTTGCAGGCCGCCGTGACGGTGCAACACTGCCAGCAAGATCGCCAAACGGTTTTGTTCCAATCCGACTGCTACGCGCCGAGGGTTCGCCATCATCGAGTGATCGACCAGCGCCTGAATCTCCACCAGCAGCGGACGCGTCCCTTCCCAGACCACCATCACCGAGCTGCCGGAGGTCACTTCATCGCCACGGCTTAAGAAAATAGCGGAAGGGTTGCTGACTTCGCGCAGGCCCTGTTCGGTCATGGCGAAGACGCCAAGCTCATTCACCGCACCAAAGCGGTTTTTATGGCTACGCAGGGTACGGAAACGAGAATCCGCATCGCCGTCAAGCAGCACCGAGCAGTCAATGCAGTGCTCCAGTACTTTTGGCCCAGCCAGAGAGCCATCTTTGGTAACGTGACCGACCATGACAATCGCCACGCCGCGCGTTTTAGCAAAGCGCGTCAGGTATGCGGCGGTTTCACGCACCTGCGCCACGCTGCCCGGCGAAGACTGAATATCCGCCATGTGCATCACCTGAATGGAGTCGATGACCATCAGCTTTGGCTGCTCTTCCTCTGCAATCAGGCAAATCTGCTCAATGCTGGTTTCTGACAGCATATTCAGATTTGCCGTCGGCAGACCGAGTCGATGGGCGCGCATCGCCACCTGTTGCAGCGATTCTTCCCCGGTGACGTACAGGGTCTTCATCTGCTCGGCAAGCTTGCACAGCGTTTGCAGCAGCAGGGTGGATTTCCCGGCGCCTGGATTACCGCCGATCAGAATGGCACTGCCGGGCACCACACCGCCGCCCAGCACGCGGTCAAACTCTTTAAAACCGGTAGAAAAACGCGGCAGCTCTTCCAGACTGATATCCGCCAGCTTTTGCACCTTAGCGACGCCTGCATTACCGGCATAGCCGCTGAGGCGCTCGTTACGTGCCACCGTCGGTGACGCCGCAAGACGCACCTCGGTGATGCTGTTCCAGGCCTGACAGGCGCTACATTGCCCCTGCCAGCGCGGATAATCGGCCCCACATTCATTACATACAAAGGCGCGTTTAGGAGCTTTTGCCACGTTTTACCTCGTTATTTCTGGTTCATGCTACCGGAGAGAATGCAGAACACCCCCATCAGGTCAGCGTGACGGATAGTAATCTCTGTCTTTTCATTCACTTTCGGCTTAGCATGGTAGGCGATCCCCAGCCCTGCCGTTTTGATCATCGGCAGATCGTTAGCGCCGTCGCCAATCGCCACCGTTTGCGTCATTGGGATTTCATATTCCTGCGCCAGTCGGGTCAGGGTGGTGGCCTTGTACTGAGCATCGACGATATCGCCAATCACGTTGCCGGTAAATTTCCCGTCCATGATCTCCAGCTCGTTCGCCACAACCGCCGTCAGGCGCAGCTTTTCGCGCAGATATTCAGCAAAGAAGGTAAAGCCACCGGAGGCTATCGCGACTTTCCAGCCCAGCGTTTCCAGCTTCAGCACCAGTTGCGTTAAGCCGGGCATCAGCGGGAGATTTTCACGTACCTGCATCAAAATATTGGCATCCGCACCCTTCAGCGTGGCGACGCGGCTGCGCAAGCTAGCGGTAAAATCCAGCTCCCCGCGCATCGCGCGTTCCGTCACTTCTGCGACCATCTCGCCGGTTCCGGCCAGTTTAGCGATTTCGTCAATGCACTCGATCTGGATCGCCGTCGAATCCATGTCCATCACCAGCAGGCCTGGCGTGCGCAAATGCGGGATTTTCCCCAGCGGGGCAACATCCAGTTTGGCATCATGCGCCAGTTTTGTTGCCCGTGGCGTTAACGATCCCGCGAGGCGAATCACCTGATAATCCTCGACGCACCAGGCCGCCACAATCACCATCGCCGCCCCCAGTTTGCTCTGGTATTGCGTTAAGCGTTGTTTATCCAGCCCACGACCATACAGCAGCCAGCCGCTACGGCCCGCGTGGTAATCCAGTGGCATCACTTCATCACCACTTAAAGAGAGAGGCAGACCTGGCCACAGAGAGACATCTTCAGGTAGATCGCACCAGGTAATGTTAGGCATTAAAGCTCCTGTAAAATCGTTCGGGTCGGAATCATCAGGGGAAAATAACGCATGAGGCTACCCTGTAACCAGCGCTTCTGGCAACATTAAGTCTCAAATTTTCAGCAGGTGGAATATGGCTCGCGCAAAACTGAAATTCCGACTTCATCGTGCAGTGATTGTATTGTCCTGCCTCGCGCTGCTCGTCGCCCTGATGCAGGGCGCGTCGTGGTTTAGTCAAAACCATCAACAGCAGCGAAATCCGCAGCTGGAAGAGCTGGCCCGCACGCTGGCCCGCCAGGTTGCGTTAAACGTCGCGCCGCTGATGCGTACCGAAACGCCGGATGAAAAACGCATCGCTGTCGTGCTGCGCCAACTCACCGACGAGAGCCGTATTCTCGATGCCGGTGTCTATGATGAACAGGGCGATCTCATTACGCATGCCGGTGAGAGCGTGAATGTTCGCGACCGGCTGGCGCTGGACGGTAAAAAAGCCGGGGGCTATTTTAATCAGCAAATTGTCGAACCCATTCAGGGCAAAAATGGTCCGCTGGGCTACCTGCGCCTGACGCTGGATACCCACACCCTTGCCACCGAGGCCAAACAGGTGGATAACACCACCAACATTCTACGCCTGATGCTGCTCCTGTCACTGGCGATTGGCGTGGTATTAACCCGGACATTACTGCAAGGTAAGCGCACCCGCTGGCAACAATCGCCGTTCCTGCTGACCGCCAACAAACCGGTGCAGGAAGAAGACAGCGAGAAAAAAGAGTAATTCACCAGGAAGGAAATCAACCATGACCACATTACGCCTGCTTATCTCCGACTCTTACGATCCGTGGTTTAATCTGGCGGTTGAAGAGTGCATTTTTCGTCAAATGCCCGCCACGCAGCGCGTGCTGTTTTTATGGCGCAACGCCGATACGGTGGTCATTGGCCGGGCGCAAAACCCGTGGAAAGAGTGCAATACCCGACGCATGGAAGAGGATAACGTCCGGCTGGCTCGCCGTAGCAGCGGCGGCGGCGCGGTGTTTCACGATCTCGGTAATACCTGCTTTACCTTTATGGCAGGCAAACCGGAATACGACAAAACCATCTCCACCACTATCGTACTCAATGCCCTGAACGCGCTGGGCGTCAACGCTGACGCCTCCGGGCGTAACGATCTGGTGGTCAAAACGGCCGAAGGCGATCGCAAAGTTTCAGGTTCGGCGTATCGAGAAACTAAAGATCGCGGGTTCCACCACGGTACGCTGTTGCTGAATGCCGACCTCAGTCGTCTCGCGAATTACCTCAACCCTGATCAGAAAAAGCTTCAGGCGAAGGGGATCACCTCCGTGCGTGGTCGGGTCGCGAATCTGGTTGAACTGCTGCCTGAGATCACTCATGAAAAAATCTGTGAAGCCGTGACCGACGCCTTTTTCCAACACTACGGCGAACGCGTAGCGGCTGAAATTATTTCCCCGGATAACACGCCGGATCTGCCCAACTTCGCCGAAACGTTTGCCCGCCAGAGCAGTTGGGAGTGGAACTTTGGTCAGGCTCCTGCCTTCTCTCATCTGCTGGATGAGCGTTTTACCTGGGGTGGCGTCGAGTTACATTTCGACGTGGAGAAAGGCCATATCACCCGCGCGCAGGTCTTTACCGACAGCCTCAATCCCGCGCCATTAGAAGCGCTGGCGGGCAGCTTTCAAGGGTGTCTGTATCGGGCGGACAGGCTGCAACAGGAGTGCGAGGCGTTGATTGGCGATTTCCCGCAACAGGAAAAAGAGCTACGAGAACTGTCGGCGTGGATAGCGAGCGCGGTACGTTAATAAAAAAGCCCGCTGGCGCTGTGCTTAGCGGGCTTACAAAACCGTAGGCCGGGTCAGGCGAAGCCGCCCCCCGGCACTAAAGATATTACTCTTTATCGCCCAGCAGCACGGATTCCAGCGCGATTTTGATCATGTCGTTGAAGGTCGTCTGACGTTCAGCAGCAGTGGTCTGCTCGTGAGTACGGATATGGTCGGACACGGTGCAAATGGTCAGCGCTTTCGCACCAAACTCAGCCGCAACACCGTAGATACCCGCCGCTTCCATTTCCACGCCCAGCACGCCGTATTTTTCCATCACGTCGAACATTTCGCCGTCCGGAGAGTAGAACAGGTCAGCGGAGAACAGGTTGCCCACGCGCGCGTCTACGCCCAGCGCTTTGGCCGCATCAACAGCATTACGCACCATGTCGAAGTCAGCAATAGCGGCAAAGTCATGATCTTTAAAGCGGATACGGTTAACTTTGGAGTCGGTGCAAGCACCCATTCCAATCACCACGTCACGCAGTTTGACGTCCATACGCACAGCACCACAGGAGCCTACGCGGATGATTTTCTTCACGCCGAAATCGGTGATCAGTTCTTTGGTGTAGATGGAGCAGGATGGGATACCCATACCATGACCCATGACGGAGATCTTACGGCCTTTGTAAGTCCCGGTGAAACCTAACATGCCGCGAACGTTGTTCACTTCACGGACATCTTCGAGGAAAGTTTCAGCAATGTGCTTCGCACGCAGCGGGTCGCCAGGCATCAATACGACGTCAGCGAAATCACCCATTTCTGCATTAATATGTGGAGTTGCCATCTTTTATCCTTATTTCGTTGTTATTGCCTGATGGCGGCTACGCCTTATCAGGCCTACAAAACCGTAGGCCCGGTAAGCTTGCGCCACCGGGCAATTGCATTACAGCATGTTTTTACCGTAGTCCATCGGCGACGTGCCAAAGTAGCTCGCCAGCGTCTGACCGATATCCGCGAAGGTTTCGCGGTGACCCAGTGAACCCGGTTTGACTTTCGGGCCATAGATCAACACCGGAATGTGCTCACGAGTATGGTCAGTGCCCGGCCAGCTTGGGTCACAGCCGTGGTCAGCGGTCAGGATCAAAATGTCATCTTCCCCCACCAGCTCCATCAGCTCAGGCAGGCGGCGGTCGAACAGCTCTAGGCCTGCGGCATAGCCGGCGATATCGCGACGATGGCCCCAGGAAGAGTCGAAGTCGACGAAGTTGGTGAAGACGATGGTCTCATCACCCGCTTCTTTCATCTCTTTGATGGTGGCGTCGAACAGCGCGTCCAGACCGGTCGCTTTCACTTTTTTAGTGATACCGCAGTTCGCGTAAATGTCAGCAATCTTACCGACAGAGACAACATGGCCTTTTTTCTCGTCGACCAGTTTCTGCAGAACGGTCGCCGCTGGCGGTTCTACGGCCAGATCGTGACGGTTACCGGTACGCTGGAAGTTACCGGCTTTATCACCAATAAACGGACGGGCGATCACGCGACCAATGTTGTAGCCGCCTTCGGTCAGTTCTTCACGGGCGATTTCGCACAGCTCGTAGAGTTTATCCAGACCGTAGGTCTCTTCGTGACAGGCAATCTGGAACACGGAGTCAGCGGATGTATAGAAAATCGGCTTGCCGGTTTTCATATGTTCTTCGCCCAGTTGATCCAGAATGACCGTACCGGAAGAGTGGCAGTTGCCGAGGTAGCCCGGCAGGTTGGCGCGCTTAACCAGTTTGTCCAGCAGCTCCTGCGGGAAGCTGTTTTCATGATCGGAGAAGTAACCCCAGTCAAACAGCACCGGCACACCGGCGATTTCCCAGTGACCAGACGGCGTGTCTTTGCCGGAAGAGAGTTCATGCGCCCATGCGTAGGCACCGATCACTTCTGCATTACCGTCCATTCCGGCGGCAATTTTACCTGTAGAACCTTCGTGAGCTTTCACCAGGCCCAGACGGGTCAGGTTAGGCAAATTCAGCGGACCTTTGCGACCATTGTCAGCTTCGCCTTTCGCACAGGCTTCTGCAATATGCCCCATAGTATCGGCGCCAACGTCGCCAAAGCGATCAGCGTCTTCAGTCGCACCTATACCAAAGGAGTCCAGCACCATAATAAATGCACGTTTCATATTATTCTCCGTACCTTTTGCGCCGCAAAAAAGCGATCAGATCAGTATACAGTTATTCGGTTATACGACGATAGACTGTCGGTGTAATTTCTGGCGCTTTGTCGTCAAGACTGATTGCCGCTTTGACCGCTTTCGCCGCTTCCTGCCAGCTGGCTTCATCTTTGGCATGGATCACCGCCAGCGGACGCTGCCCGTCTACGCTGTCGCCCAGACGCGCCATGTCGCTAAAGCCGACGCTGTAATCAATGGTGTCCGATGCCTGACGACGACCGCCGCCCATGGAAACTACCGCCATCCCCAGCGCACGGGTATCCATTGCGCTAACAAAACCTTCGGTATCAGCATATACCGCTTTGCTGAGCATTGCCGTCGGCAGATACTTCGCATAATTTTCCACGAAGTCGGTCGGACCTTTTTGCGCCGCGACCATGCGACCAAAAATTTCCGCCGCTTTACCGTTATCCAATACCGCCTGCAGCTTGGCGCGGGCTTCGGCATCGTCTTTCGCCAGTTTGCCGGAGATCAGCATTTCCACACTCAGCGCCATGGTGACGTCTAACAAACGTGGATTGCGGTATTCACCGGTCAGGAACTGCACGGCTTCGCGGACTTCTACTGCGTTACCGGCGCTGGAAGCCAGCACTTGGTTCATATCGGTTAACAGTGCGGTGGTACGCACGCCTGCCCCGTTCGCCACGCCGACAATTGCTTCAGCAAGGGCTTCTGAAAGTTCGTAGGTTGGCATAAAGGCGCCGCTACCAACTTTCACGTCCATGACCAGCGCATCCAGCCCTTCCGCCAGCTTTTTCGCCAGGATCGAACCGGTGATCAGCGGAATGGAATCCACCGTCGCGGTAATGTCGCGGGTGGCATAAAAACGTTTATCCGCCGGTGCGAGCGAGCTGGTTTGCCCAATAATCGCCACACCCACGTCTTTAATAATTTCACGGAAACGCGCGTCATCCGGGAAGATGTCAAATCCCGGGATCGCTTCCAGTTTATCCAGCGTACCGCCGGTATGACCCAGACCCCGCCCGGAAATCATCGGAATATAGCCGCCGCATGCTGCGACCATTGGACCTAACATCAGTGACGTTACGTCACCCACACCGCCGGTAGAGTGCTTATCCACAATCGGGCCGTTCAGCTGCAGACTTTTCCAGTCCAGCACGGTTCCTGAATCACGCATTGCCATGGTCAGCGAAACACGCTCAGGCATTGTCATATCGTGGAAGAAAATGGTCATCGCCAGGGCGGCGATTTGCCCTTCAGAGATGGTGTTGTCGCGAATACCGTTAATAAAGAAACGAATTTCTTCATCACTCAGCGCATGACCATCACGTTTTTTACGAATAATTTCTTGTGCGAGAAACAAGGGAACCTCCCGATTATGGGCCGGGTAAGCAATGCGCCACCCGGCAAGTCGTATTCATGCCGGATGGCGGCTTGCGCCTTATCCGGCCTACGATGGGCAATAAAAACTTAGTAGCTGCTTGCGCTCTTACCGTCGCCGTGACCCAGCGCCTTCAGCAAGCTTGCCAGCAGGCTGGATGCGCCAAAGCGATAGTGACGGGAATCCGCCCAGTCTGCGCCAAACAGTTCATCAGCAATGGCGAGGAATTGCTGCGCGTCTTCCGCAGTACGCACGCCGCCAGCCGGTTTGAAACCAACGGTTTTCGAAACGCCCATATCGCGGATCACTTCCATCATGATGCGTGCGCTTTCCGGCGTCGCATTAACCGGGACTTTACCGGTAGAGGTCTTGATGAAATCAGCCCCTGCTTTGATGGAGATTTCAGATGCTTTGCGAATCAACGCTTCTTCTTTCAGTTCACCGGTTTCGATGATCACTTTCAGCAGCACGTTTGCCGCTGCACACGCCTCTTTACAGGCTTTCACCAGGTCAAAACCGACCTGCTCATTACCAGCGATCAGCGCACGATACGGGAATACCACATCAACTTCGTCTGCGCCGTAGGCAATCGCTGCACGGGTTTCTGCCAGCGCAATATCGATGTCATCGTTGCCGTGCGGGAAGTTGGTTACCGTTGCAATACGGATATCCGGCGTGCCCTGCTCGTTCAGCGTTTTACGCGCAATAGGGATGAAACGCGGATAGATACAGATTGCCGCCGTGTTACCCACTGGGGTTTTTGCCTGATGACACAGCGCGATCACTTTTTCGTTGGTGTCGTCGTCATTCAGGGTGGTCAGGTCCATCAGTTTCAGGGCACGCAGGCTGCTTGCTGTTAAATCGGTCATAACATTCTCCAACGGCATCGCCGTATAAAATTTCACCTTGCGAGTTTGTTAGTATTCTAACATCCGCTCGCTATTACACTTCGATATACATCACAGTTAATGAAAACCACATACAGATTTGCATTACTCTAATGAGATCTACTTCAAATAATTGAGCTTTACTGGCGAGAAGCGATGGCATCAGGCGCATCCGGATCAAAGGTTAAGGATCGGTTGCTTCCTACAATGTTGCTTAACCTTCGGCACATAAAGGAATCGACGATGCCCACTTCAAGCGAACTCGCGCTGCAACAGCGCTGCCAACAAATCGTGACCAGTCCGGTGCTCAGCCCTGAGCAGAAACGCCACTTTCTGGCGCTGGAGGCAGAAAACGCACTGCCTTATCCGCAGTTGCCTGCTGAAGCACGCCAGGCGTTGGATGACGGGGTTATCTGCGATATGTACGAAGGTCATGCCCCGTTCAAACCACGTTATGTTTTGCCCAATTATGCGCATTTTCTGGCCAACGGTTCAGCCTGGCTGGAGCTGGAAGGTGCACAGGATCTTGATGACGCCTTATCCTTGCTCACCATTCTGTACCACCATGTTCCATCAGTGACGTCGATGCCGGTGTACCTTGGTCAGCTCGATGCCCTGCTGCAACCGTATGTTAGAATTCTAACACAAGAAGAGATCGATATTCGAATAAAACGTTTCTGGCGGTATCTCGACAGAACCCTGCCAGACGCCTTTATGCATGCCAATATTGGCCCGGCCGATACGCCGATCACCCGCGCCATTTTACGTGCAGATGCAGAGCTAAAGCAGGTCTCGCCTAATCTTACCTTTATTTATGATCCACAAATCACACCTGACGACCTGCTGCTGAACGTGGCACAAAATATTTGCGAATGCAGTAAACCGCATATTTCCAACGGTCCTGAAAATGATAAAATTTTCACAAAAGGCCATTATGGCGTCGTCAGTTGTTACAACTCGCTGCCGCTGGCGGGCGGCGGAAGTACACTGGTTAGGCTGAATCTGAAAGCCATCGCAGAGCGCAGCACGTCTGTCGATGACTTCTTTACGCACACCCTACCGCACTATTGCCAGCAGCAAATTGCCATCATTGATTCACGGTGTGAATTTCTCTATGAGAAATCACATTTCTTTGAGAATAGCTTCCTGGTGCAGGAAGGGTTGATTGATCCCGAACGTTTTGTGCCGATGTTTGGTATGTACGGCCTGGCGGAGGCGGTAAACCTGCTGTGTGAGAAGGCCGGGCTGAACGCACGCTACGGCAAAGATGAGAGCGCTAATGAGATGGGCTATCGGATCAGCGCCCAGCTTGCCGACTTTGTGGCCAACACACCGGTGAAATACGGCTGGCAGCAGCGGGCGATGCTGCATGCGCAGTCGGGGATCAGTTCAGACATTGGCACCACGCCGGGCGCGCGTCTGCCGTATGGCGACGAGCCGGATCCTATTACTCATCTGCAAACCGTGGCCCCGCATCACGCGTATTATCACGCCGGGATCAGCGACATCCTCACGCTGGATGAAACCATCAAGCGTAACCCACAGGCGCTGGTACAGCTTTGCCTGGGCGCGTTTAAAGCCGGAATGCGTGAATTTACCGCCAACGTCAGCGGTAACGATCTGGTCCGCGTCACCGGTTATATGGTGCGACTGTCGGATCTGGAAAAATACCGTGCCGAAGGCTCACGCACCAACACCACCTGGCTGGGCGAAGAGGCCGCTCGCAATACTCGCATTCTGGAACGTCAACCTCGCGTGATGAGTCATGAACAGCAGATGCGCTTCAGTAAGTAGGCTGATCCCTTTCTCCTGCGTCGACGGGCCGGGCAGTCGCCTGGCCCTGTTCCTGCAAGGGTGCAATCTGCGCTGTAAAAATTGCCACAATCCGTGGACGATGGGGCGCTGCAACGATTGCGGGGAGTGCGTACTGCATTGTCCACATGACGCCTTAAGTCTGAGTGCGGGAAAAGTGTGGTGGCAGTCCGATGTTTGCCAGCAGTGCGACACCTGCCTACAAATGTGCCCGCAGCAGGCCACGCCAATGACGCAGACGATGAGCGTCGATGAGGTGCTGCATCACATTCGTAAGGCATCGTTGTTTATTGAAGGGATAACCGTGAGCGGCGGTGAGGCGACAACGCAGCTTCCTTTCGTGATTGCGCTGTTCTCAGCGATCAAAGCCGATCCGCACCTGCAACACCTGACCTGCATGGTGGACAGCAACGGCATGCTGCGTGAAACCGGTTGGGAGAAGCTGCTGCCGGTTTGCGATGGTGTCATGCTGGATTTAAAAGCCTGGGACAGCGCATGTCATTTACAGCTCACCGGGCGCGATAACGCGGCAATCAAGCGCAGTATTCTCTTTCTGGCCGAGCGGGGAAAACTGGCGGAGCTTCGCCTGATGGTCATTCCCGGACACGTTGATTACCTGCAGCACGTTGATGCGCTGGCCGCGTTTATTCACCGCCTGGGCAACATTCCCGTGCGGCTTAACGCGTTTCATGCGCATGGCGTGTATGGTGAAGCCAAAGCCTGGCCGAGCGCGACGTCAGAGGACGTGGAAGAATTGGCAAAGGAATTACGGGCACGCGAGGTTGATAACCTGATTTTCCCGGCGTTATATCTGTGACTTGCCGGATGCGACGCCAAAGCGTCTTATCCGGCCTACAAGCGGCGTCGCCCGCAGTCAAACATTAAACAATGCCGTCGTATTGCGATACAACGCCTCGGCGATGACCTCTGCGGGCTCCGGGCGCAGCTCACATAATACTTCAAACACCCTGGTGACCTGCTCCGGGCGATTGGGCTGACCCTGAAAGCCGTTGAGCGGCATATCCGGCGCATCGGTTTCCAGCAGCAAGGATCCCAGCGGCAGCCGCGCCATCACCTCGCGCGTTTTGCTGGCACGGGGATAGGTAATGGTTCCGCCCACGCCAATTTTATATCCCAGCTGCACAAAGCGTTCCGCCTGCTGCAAGCTCCCGGCAAAGCCATGCACTACGCCGGTACGCGGTAGCGCATGGCGCTTAAGGTGCATCGCCAGTTTGTCATGAGTACGTCGTGAATGCAGGATCACCGGCAGTTCGTAGCGCTTCGCCAGTTGAAGCTGCGCGTCCAGCATCCTTTCCTGCTTGTCGAACTGCGGATCATCACGATACAAATCCAGTCCTATCTCCCCTACCGCCACCACCTTCTGTACACGCTTTTCCAGCGCCTGTTGCAACTGGTCCAGGGCATCATCGTCATGATGTTCAATCACAATCGGATGTAAACCCAGAGCTGCAAATAGCGGGGGGTAGGTTTGCGCCAACGCCAGCACGCGGGAAAAGTTCGCCGCCTCGGTCGCCGGCACAATAATGCGGCTCACACCGGCTTCAATTGCCCGCTGAATGCTTGCAGGTTCGTCGCCGGTGAACGGCGGAAAATCAAAATGACAATGCGTATCGATAAACCGATAGCTCACGCCAGATCCTCATGGCTAAACGTCGTGTCGTTGGCCTGAGGTGCATCGGCCACCACCGGTATAAGGGCATCGTTGGCAACCGGTGCCGGAGGGACCACCACCGGTCCAGGCACCATAATCTTCGGCGTCTGGCGGGGCAACGGTGTGTTTTTCGCCAACAGTTTACCGACGGTCGCCAAAAAGTAACGTCCGCACAGGCGTCCGGTTTTATAGTCTTCCCGCAGGGCCGGAATTCGGCTTCCCAGTGCCATACTGTGGAGCGGCTTGGGCGGATAGATCTCAAAGATACGCAGCTTACCCGGCGGTTTTTCAATAAAACTCTGAATGGCGCGGTAGCTGGCCTCATGATGCTGCACCAGATTGACCAGCGGTTGCAGGCTGCTTTCCCCCAGCCAACGTTCCATGCGTTTGAACCACTGCGGGGTGTAGTACATTTGCGAGGGCACGGTGCGGATCACCACCAGCGTTTTGGCCCCCTGCTTTACCGCCTGCTGAACGGGGATGGCGTCACTGACCCCACCATCCAGATAGTTCACGCCGTCCAGCGCTACCCCGCTACGATAAAATCCAGGAATGGCGCTGGACGCACGCAGAAGGTCGAGCCAGTTTTGTCGGTTCGGCGAAAAATAACCCGGCGTGTAGTCATCTCCGCGACAGGCGCACATGTAAAACGCTTTTCCCGCGGCAAATAACTGTTCGGCATGGTCTATCGCCAGCGGCATCTGCGCGGCGGTGGCCTCTACCAGCCAGTCGAGATCGATGAGATTTCCCCCGCGCACAAACCGCACCGGGTCAAAGAATTCACGTCGGGTGGTGTAGCGCATAATCACTTTGCGCCCGTAACCTGGCTGGTTACAAAGATAAGCCGACAGGTTTTGCGCACCAGCGGACGTCCCGTAGAAGAGATCAAAAGGATTAAACTGCGCGCGCATAAACTCGTCCAGCACGCCCGCGGTAAAAATGCCTCTTTGCCCTCCGCCCTCGCACACCAGCGCCATGCTGCCGGGTTGAAACGGACGTAACGATAACGGCGCAATATTACCGAGCGTGACGGGTATTCTCTGCCCCACCTCTGCCTTCCTGTTTTTTTTATGATAGAGCGACAAAGTAACGCAAATTACGTATCACTAAAACCGTAAAAGCCAGTCCGCTGGACTGGCTGAGTAGCAATTTTTCTTTACGGTTTACCAACTAGGGTCGTTTACGCCCGGTAAACAGGCTGACCAGGAACAAGATAATCCCCACCACGAAGACAATTTTCGCTGCACCTGCAGCGGTACCCGCCAGTCCACCAAAGCCCAGAGCGGCGGCAATTAACGCGATAACCAGAAATATGATGCCCCAACGAAACATACGCTTCTCCTTTACCATAGTTAATGTCAACCGCTTGATATGGGCGCTCAGGCCGCCCATTGCGATATTTTAGTGTGGTGCACAACGCGCCTTCCGACAAATATCAGGTTAGCGAATTAAGTCGAATTACTGAGTTTTGAGGTCGTTTTTAACGCTTTTCACGCCATCAACGGCTTTGGCGATACTCTCAGCGCGCTCGATTTGCGCCTGTGAGTCAACGGTGCCTGAAAGCTGAACCACGCCATCGGTGGTCTCCACTTTCACTTTGCGAGAAGGAACGATGTCATCAGCCAGCAATTTGGCTTTGACTTCACTGGTGGTTGCCGTATCGCCCGCATAGCCTTTTACAGAAGTGCTTTTGCTGTCACGCACGTGCAGTTTGTCGCTCACGGAGGTAACTCCCTCAACGCCTTTCGCCACTTTTACCGCTTCTTCTGCCTGCGCCTGGCTTTCAACAAATCCGCTTAACGTGACCACTTTCTGGTCTGTTTTAACCGAGATATCGGTGCTCTTAATGCTTTCGTGATCGACCAGCGCGGCTTTCACTTTTGCGGTAATGGAGCTGTCATCCATGAAATCGCCGACTTTATTCATCGAGCTATCAACTTTCTGCCCTGCGCTTTCAAGACCGGATTGCCCTTTATCGGTGGTCGCGTTTTCTGCAAATGCAGACCCCGTGGCAACAGCAGACGTCAGCATCACAGCCAGCAGCGTTTTTGAGATCTTCAGTTTTGTCATTGTCATCGATTTAATCCTTTTTTTGCTCATATCGATGCTCTGCCGCTTATCGGGCTGAGCCAGCAACTAATCTCGTAATCAAAATAAATATCAGCTAAAACAACTAAGATGAGAAAGTAACGTAGAATTTAAAGCCGATATTTATGTCATCACATTGTTAAATATAGATCACAATTTTGATACCGCAGGCAAATACGGTCAAAAAATAGGCAAAATGAGGAAAAAGTGCGGGATTTAAGAACATTCCGTAAGGGATTAATAAGGCAGGGAAAGTCGCAGGGCACGGCATAAGCCGCACCCTGGAAGGTCGATTAGTGTTCGCGCGTTTTACGGAACGTCACGTCTGGATAACGTTCCTGGGTGAGGTTCAGGTTAACCATGGTCGGGGCGATATAGGTCAGGTTATCGCCGCCATCCAGCGCCAGCTGAATTTCGTTTTTACGCTTAAACTCTTCGAATTTCTTCACGTCTGAGCATTCTACCCAGCGCGCGGTCGCCACGTTGACCGATTCGTAGATCGCTTCAACGTTGTATTCGCTTTTCAGGCGGGAAACGACGACGTCAAACTGCAACACACCAACGGCACCGACGATCAGGTCGTTGTTGGCAATTGGACGGAAGACCTGCACCGCACCTTCTTCAGACAGCTGTACCAGCCCTTTCAGCAGCTGTTTTTGCTTCAACGGATCTTTCAGGCGAATACGACGGAACAGTTCTGGCGCGAAGTTCGGAATACCGGTGAACTTCATCATCTCACCCTGGGTAAAGGTGTCGCCAATCTGAATAGTGCCGTGGTTGTGCAGACCGAGGATATCGCCCGGGTAGGCTTCTTCCACGTGAGAGCGGTCACCCGCCATAAAGGTCAGCGCATCAGAGATCACTACGTCTTTACCAATGCGCACCTGACGCATTTTCATGCCTTTCTCGTACTTGCCGGAAACCACACGCATGAACGCCACGCGGTCGCGGTGTTTCGGGTCCATATTGGCCTGAATTTTAAACACAAAACCGGTGAATTTCTCTTCAGATGCCTCAACGATGCGGGTGTCGGTTTTGCGCGGCATAGGCGCAGGCGCCCACTCCACCAAACCGTCAAGCATATGGTCAACACCGAAGTTACCTAACGCGGTTCCGAAGAACACCGGAGTGATTTCACCGGCGAGGAACAATTCCTGGTCGAACTCGTTAGACGCGCCCTGCACCAGTTCCAGCTCGTCGCGCAGCTGCTGCGCCAGGTCTTCACCGACGGCGGCATCCAGCTCCGGATTATTCAGGCCTTTAACAATACGGACTTCCTGAATAGTGTGACCTTTACCGGTCTGGTACAGATAAGTTTCGTCTTTATACAGGTGGTAAACACCTTTGAACAATTTACCGCAGCCAATCGGCCAGGTAATTGGCGCGCAGCCAATTTTCAGTTCGTTTTCGACTTCATCCAGCAGCTCCATCGGATCGCGGATATCACGGTCGAGTTTGTTCATGAACGTCAGGATCGGCGTATCGCGCAGACGCGTTACTTCCATCAGCTTACGGGTACGGTCTTCTACACCTTTCGCGGCGTCGATAACCATCAGGCAGCAGTCCACCGCCGTCAGCGTACGGTAGGTATCTTCCGAGAAGTCTTCGTGCCCTGGGGTATCCAGCAGGTTTACCAGGCAGTCATGATACGGAAATTGCATCACAGAGGTGGTAATAGAGATACCACGCTGCTTTTCCATCTCCATCCAGTCTGATTTCGCGTGCTGGTTAGAACCGCGGCCTTTAACGGTACCGGCGGTCTGGATTGCCTGTCCGAATAACAGCACCTTTTCGGTGATCGTCGTTTTACCGGCATCCGGGTGAGAAATAATGGCAAAGGTGCGGCGTTTGGCCACCTCTTGCAAATAAGGAGACAACGTCATAGTTCAATCTTCTTGAGTAAGCGCGGCTCTACGTCACGCATGTTGAATACGAAAAATTGCGGCTATTTTACCCATCAATGGGGGGGAGGCAATCAGTGTTTACACAGGAGTTGTTCCAGTTCGCTTAATGAAGCCACGGTCCAGGTCGGTTGAATGCCCGCCGGCTGTTCGCGTTGGTGCGCATTTAGCCAGCAGGTTGATAGCCCGGAATTGATGCCACCCAGAATATCGGACTCCGCCGTGTCACCCACCATCAGCACGCGGGAGCGTTCGGGATTGCCCGCCTGCTCCAGCGCATAATCAAAAATACGCGGGTCGGGTTTTGCTACACCAACCTGCTCAGAAATAACCATCAGGTCAAAGTAATCGCGCAGACCGGTGCGTTCAAGACGGATTTGCTGCAACGCGGTAAACCCGTTGGTAATAATACCGATTTTCGTTTTGCCACGAATCGTATTCAGCAGCGACACCGCACCTGGCAACGGAGAGCAGATTTCTGCCATCGCATTAATAAACGCATCATTGAGCGACCCAGGCGGCACGTTCAGACGCTCAGCCCAGCTCAGGAAACGGGCATGCTGCAGTTGTAATGAGGTGATCGCACCGTTTTGATAATCCACCCACAGCGGTTTATTCACGGCCTGGTAGTCCTGAAAATCCTCAGCGGTAAAGGTAATGCTGTAGTCAAGAAACATCCGCTGTAGGCCGGTAAACGCGTCAAATGTGAACAGCGTTTCGTCGGCATCAAAGAAAATCCAGTCCCACTTCTTCATCATTACACCTTGTCTTACATACTGATTGGCAATGCCATAATAATGGCGTCTTCGTGGCCGTCGGCTGTCGGGTAGTAATTGCGGCGGATCGTCGCCTCGTTAAAGCCCAGGCTTTCGTACAGCGCAATCGCCGCAGCGTTCGAGGCGCGAACTTCTAACCACAGCGTCAGAATGCCGCGTTTTTCCAGCTCGTCGATCAGGTACTCCAGTAGCTCACGTCCCAGTCCCCGTCGCTGAAAATCAGGATCGACGGCAATGTTGAACAGCGTGGCTTCATCCAGCACGACCTGCGTTATCGCAAAGGCGGCCATCGTTCCATCAACGGTTAACTGATAGTTGAGATAGCGATCGCCCTGGTTGCTGGCAAATGTTTTTTCGCTCCATGGAAAAGCATGGGCGCGTTTTTCAATCTGAAATGCTGCGGGTAAATCAGTCGGATTGAGGGAAGAAATCGTGTTCATATGCGCAGATTTGTTGCCATAAGGCGGCGCGTGCCGCTGGGTTTTCCCGTAATTCATTAAACGCAGGACTGGTGACCTGAGCGCCATCCAGTTGCAGAGGCTCTTCGGTTCCCAGCCGCCAGCTATTACAGCGACTGCCTTGCGGCAGCATGGCGACACGGTCTGGCGTCAGTTGTAAAACCTGATCCGCACTGACGGTCAATGCGCGTAAAATATCGTTCATCAACGGTTCGGTTAACGCGGGTGGCTCCGCCGCGACCATCACCAGACGGACGTGCGCAGGAATGGAAATCGCGATCTCCCCTTGCAGTGCGCCAGGACGGCGCAGCGACCACTGCGTAATGCCCAGTTGCTGTAACTGCCAGTCTCGTCGGGATGTCATAGCGAAACACTCCTGTCTATCAGGGGCGCAAATATAGCAAATCTGTCGAATCTACGCCAACAAACAACGATACACGACATCCCGCAGGACGCCTTGATTCAGCTTGACTGATTTTGTGTATATAATCGCAACCTGTATAAATTGAGGAGCATTCCATGTCTGCTTTTACCCCGGCAAGTGAAGTCTTGCTGCGCCACAGTGATGATTTCGAACAAAGCCGTATTCTGTTTGCCGGTGATTTGCAGGATGACCTGCCTGCCCACTTCGAAAGTGCCGCCAACCGTGCACATACCCAACAACTCCACCACTGGCAGGTGTTAAACCGCCAGATGGGCGATAACGTACGCTTTAGCCTCGTAGCCCAGGCCGAAGACGTTGCGGACAGCGATACGCTGATCTATTACTGGCCGAAGAATAAGCCGGAAGCCCAGTTCCAACTGATGAACATTCTGTCGCTGCTGCCGGTCGGCACCGATATTTTTGTCGTTGGCGAGAACCGCAGCGGTGTACGCAGCGCGGAGCAGATGCTGGCCGAATTCGCGCCACTGAATAAAATCGACAGCGCACGCCGCTGTGGTCTCTATCACGGTCGCCTGGAAAAACAGCCGGTCTTTGATGCCGAAAAATACTGGGACGAGTACAGCGTCGACAACCTGACCATCAAAACGCTGCCGGGCGTGTTCAGCCGTGACGGCCTGGATGTCGGCAGCCAACTGCTGCTCTCAACCCTGACGCCGCACACCAAAGGTAAAGTGCTGGATGTCGGTTGCGGGGCGGGTGTTCTCTCCGTAGCCTTAGCCAGTCATTCACCGAAAGTGCGACTGACCCTGTGTGATGTCAGTGCATCCGCGGTTGAAGCCAGCCGAGCTACGCTTGCGGCAAACGGAATTGAAGGCGATGTCTTCGCCAGCAACGTTTTTTCTGACGTGACCGGTCGCTTTGACATGATCATCTCCAACCCGCCGTTCCACGACGGGATGCAAACCAGCCTCGATGCCGCACAAACTCTGATTCGCGGCGCGGTGCGTCATCTGAACAGCGGCGGTGAACTGCGTATTGTGGCCAACGCCTTCCTGCCGTACCCGAAAATTCTGGATGAGATGTTTGGCTTCCATGAAGTCATCGCCCAGACCGGTCGTTTTAAGGTGTATCGCACGGTAATGACCCGCCAGGCAAAGAAAGCCTAACGGAAATCACTCACGGCCATGTACGTGGCCGTTTTTGCGCCAATCAACCCAGACCGCGTAATTAGCTATTGACGAAAAGTTGAAAACCACTAGAATGCGCCTCCGTGGTAACGATACTTTTTGAGTGTCGATGGTATGCGAAGGTGGCGGAATTGGTAGACGCGCTAGCTTCAGGTGTTAGTGTCCTTTCGGACGTGGGGGTTCAAGTCCCCCCCCTCGCACCATAATCCACGTTTGATATTGCTCGCACTGGGCGAAGGTGGCGGAATTGGTAGACGCGCTAGCTTCAGGTGTTAGTGTCCTTAGGATGTGGGGGTTCGAGTCCCCCCCCTCGCACCAACGAGGCGATATCAAAAAAAGTAAGATGACTGTGCGAAGGTGGCGGAATTGGTAGACGCGCTAGCTTCAGGTGTTAGTGTCCTTAGGATGTGGGGGTTCGAGTCCCCCCCCTCGCACCAATTATCTTATTTTCCTCTCGATTATCTTCCTTGCTTTGTTCATCCCTGATTCCAGTTCATCATCATCAGAACCACACCGGCGATCACTGCTGCGCATGAAGGTAGTAAAACAAAATGCCGTAAACGCTTGTGGTACAGCATCAGTGAAGTTAACAGTAATCCTAATACAATCATCGCTTTCCATGCGTGAACTGACAGGTCAGTAAAAGCCAGACCCGCAATGAATATCCCCGGCAGCAGCACACCCCATCCACTGCCCAGCGCACGTTGCAACATGGTTTCACCCATGACATTGATAATGATAACCAATATCATATGATATATTTTCTCATTTGTCAGCGGGGAGGTACTATCAATTATATGAGTTTTACTTAACGATTGATGACATGAATAATTTAAGGTGATAAATTGCTCGCCGGTTAGCTTTTCAACTAAAAACAATAAAGACCCCGGCTAATGATACCTCGTTCGTTATTTGTTTTATTTACCAACACACCTTCGTATATAGCAGATAAATAACAACATTTACCTATGACAGTACAATCCTGGCGAACGCTACGCACCAAAAAATATCAACTCTCTTTACGACTATTTCTGCTGCTCAACGCAGTCTCCGCACTGTTTACACTCTTTTTTCCACTTTTTGCCGTTAAAGCGTTATCAGAACCGGCGTTGACGATACTCGTGATGAGTACACTGTTGCTGGCATGGCATGGGAAATATGCGGATAAACGAATTAATCTTCCTTTTATTTCACTCGCTTTTGGCTTGTTGTGGGCATTACATATTTCCTTGAAATATAACGCACTAGGTCATAATGATTATTCTTTTCTATTGATAGCGCTGCTCAGCGTACTGTTTATTGGATCAATTGCTTTTGCCAATAATATCATCGCCTTTACCTTCCATTCACTCCCCTCCGTTGCCGTCTGCTTGTGGCTGAACGGCAGCGAACATGGACTTCGCGTGATCTATTTTATGGCGCTGCCGATGGCCGGGATCGCCATTCAGCACGTGATACAAAAGCGCTATGACGGTTTTGCTCAGCAACTGATGTACAAGCTACTGGAAGAACGGGAAACGCTAAACGGTCTCAGTATGCTCGACCCGTTAACCGGGTTGTATAATCGCCGGGGACTGCAACACCGACTCGATACGCTGCTGGCCCTGAGCAACGCGAAGCATTACGTGCTGCTGCTGGATATCGACCATTTCAAAGCCTATAACGACCATTACGGGCATATGATGGGTGACCAGGCGCTGATCCGTGTTTCCGCCGCCATTCGGGATTCCGTACGCTCACGGGATGTGGTGGCACGCTTTGGCGGCGAGGAATTTATGGTTTTACTGACAGCAGTCGATCCGCAGCAGGCACAGGCCGCCGCCGAGCGTATTCGCCAGAAAGTCTACGATCTTAAAATTCCCCACATGTTTAACGAAAACGTGGCCACCAACGTGACCGTCAGCATCGGCATTGCGCCGTTGGTGGATCAGGATATTGATGCCGCAATAAGCAAAGCGGATAAAGCCCTTTACGAAGCCAAAAATCAGGGACGCAATAACACGCTAGTCAGCGATGAACTGCGGATAAACTAACCCCTGCCTACGCTATCCGTGCGCTGCCTCCCGACACCACGACAAAGATCTTGCCATAGCCAGCCCTCGCCTATAGGATTAGCAATCATTATCATTTAGATTAACATCCTTATATAGCTATGGCTTATCGTTCCGCACCGATCGTTGAAATCGTTGAAGATGTCATCTGGCGCAGCCACCTCCCTACGGAGATGCCGTCGCTGGCCGATTCAGTGCGTGCAACCATTGCTCAAACCCGTGAGCACCTACTGGACTTCATTCGTCTTGATGAAACACCGCCACAAGGTGCCATGACGCTGCATGAATGGGCCCAACCCGCCACGCTGCGTTCACTCCTGGCAGTTTATTCCGATCATATCTATCGCAATCAGCCCACGTTAACTCGTGAAAACAAACCGCTGATTTCACTCTGGGCACAGTGGTATATCGGCCTGATGATGCCCCCGCTGATGGTGGCGCTGCTGACGCAAAAAGACGCCATTGATGTTGCCCCCGAACATATGCACGTCGAGTTTCACGAAACGGGTCGTGCAGCCTGCTTTTGGATAGACGTTCACCCCGACAGGCAGACCACCGCCCGCTCACCACAACAGCGGATGGAAACACTGATTCTTTCTGCACTGACGCCGGTTGTCCGGGCGCTGGAAGCAACGGGAGAGATTAACGGCAAGCTTATCTGGAGCAATACCGGATACTTAATTCACTGGTATTTGACAGAGATGAAGCCGCTGCTGGGTGATGAACTACTGGCAGCGTTGCGCCAGGCCTGCTTCTTTGAGAAACAACTCACCTGTGGCGAGGATAATCCACTCTGGCGCACCGTGGTGCCACGTGACGGGCTGTTAGTCCGCAGAACATGCTGCCAGCGCTACCGTCTGCCAGACGTCCAGCAATGCGGCGACTGTACGCTGAAATAAGCGAGAATCCTCCCCCTCACCGCTCGTCTTAAACGTCCTGCTGATGTTGCTTTGTTGTAACAATAAAATATTTACAGCCACGCTTCCCCTGTGACAAATTACGCCATGCGGTTTTCTGCCGTGCAGAACTGCGCGTACGCTATCGGGAGAGAAGAATGAGTTTGCAATCAGTACGGCAATTTTTGGCGGAACATGCCCCGGATATTGAAATCATTGAACTGGACCAGAGCACGGCCACCGTCGATCTGGCAGCGAAAGCCCACAATGTCGAACCCGGACAGATCGCTAAAACGCTTTCTCTAAAGGTAAAAAATGACATTATCCTGGTCGTCGCCAAAGGCGATGCCCGTCTGGATAATAAGAAGCTAAAAGGTACGTTTGGCGCGAAAGCCCGCATGCTGAGTAGTGATGAAGTGGTCAACGCAACGGGACATCCGGTTGGTGGCGTCTGCCCTTTTGGACTGGAGACCCCCATTTCAGTCTACTGTGATATCTCCCTGAAGCATTACGCTGAAGTCCTTCCCGCAGCTGGAGCCACGCACAGCGCAGTGCGTATCACGCCAGACAGAATGGCTGAACTGACTTCTGCTACCTGGGTTGATGTCTGTCAGTAACGAATACCCACCCTGGTGCCGGAGAGTGAATCCGGCACACGCGTAATCGCCCCGTTACGAAACCGCATGGAGAAAAGGCGCTGGCTCCCCGGCACGCAGGTACAGCAGAATATCAGCGGCATCCAGGAGTCCGGCGTCAGAATTCACACCCAGTTTAGACATCACGTTAAATTTATGCGCCCGAATGGTTTTAATGTTCCGTTCAAGCTGAATGGCGATCTGCGGCATCGAGTATCCATTCGACATAAAACGCAGTATTTCGCGCTCAGTAGGGCTTAACATACGGTTTTGGTTAACAAACCAGTGATTTTTTGTCCCTTCGATTCCCCGTTTGGCGCAATTCAAGGCTGCGAGTAACCCTTCCTGTAATACATCCAATGATGATGCTTTGCTGATGACCCCATCCAGCGGCAGCGGGGAAAGCGAGCTAATTAATCGCACTTCAGCATCATCATCAGCGATCACCACGCGCCGGATACGCGGGTAATTGACCGCCAGTTCCGTCAGGTAGACCAGCCCTGCGCGGCGATCCGCTCTTAACGCTGAAAGTGAAAAAATGACCGCAGAAAAAGACGTTTTTAACATTTCCTGGCTAAAGGTCGGCTGATTAGAAAACTGATAAAGATGGTATGGGCTATCTGGCATGGTATTAAATAAACTCTTAATACCTACACGACTCATTGCGCACTTTTCTACCAGTGCGACATTGCTTTTGTTATTTCTGCTTTCCATTCCGTGGTCTCTCCATAAACTGAAGGTAAGTTCAGCTCTCGTGCTCCTTGAGAACTGTTTATCCATGCATACATTTCTGCATTGCTATGGATTGATAAACGACGCATCGCGCTATTTTTTTGCGCGCTAATTGTTTTATTACTTTTCTTTAGTAACATCGCAATCTGGTTAATTCCCCAACCTTTACCGAGTAGCCGTAACACTTTTCTTTCAGAAAGGGTGAGTACAATTGACCGAGCGCTGTGATCCTGTAATTCAGGGATAATTGGCGGAGAGAGCAGCACCTTACTGATTCTCTCGGCCCGGGTATTTCCCGAATGAATAACATTTACCAGACTCTCAATGGGTTCCGCATCAGATAAGAGTGAGCTGACAGGACACATGAGCAACTCAACAGCCAGAGGATAAAACAGGCGTGAAACGAGAAAAACCCAGTGGATATCGCGATATTGAGACAGTAAAGAATAGTATTGATCGCAGATTGCACGCGGATTACTACAGTCCCTGGTTAAGTCGGCTATCACCAGGTCAGAGCAGCGCAACTGCAGCAAAGTTAGTTCTTCTACGGAGCGACAATACGTCAGTTCATAATCAGAGAACTGCCCTTGCATCACCCCTTTAAGCCCAGTTTGTATGATTGGTAATTTACTAATGATAATTGCGTTCTTGCAGCGTCCTGGCAACATAAATCCTCCATATTCACCTGTCCGCAATCTTGTTCACCTGAAATTCTTTCATAAATAAAAAAACAATAAGACAGCAGGTAAAAAAGATAGACAGTATGAATTGTTTATTCTTGGTTTTTATTTTAAATATATGAAAAAGTGATGACACTACAATCCTAATAGCATCACACTATAAAACCATCCTGACATAATCACTTAGAGGAACATTAATTGTACAATTAAAATATCTACATTAATTTATTAGCGCTACTTACGTAATTGCTGCACACAGGAATAACCGCACCAGGGAAGTTAACCCTATAGCATAGAAAAGAGAGCCGCACATCGGCAAAACTCACCGCTCTGCCTCTTTTTTCAACACAAAGATTGATCTTAGCCAGAGCCAGCGGGATCATGCTTCATGATAAAAAGAAGACAATCGTTATCCAGAGTGCATCTTTTCAGTCAGAGCGAGCCATGCAAACAGAGCAGTCGTCACAGCGAACGGTTACACGGTTATGTATACAATGCGGACTTTTTTTATTGCAACACGGAGCGGAAAGCGCGCTGGTTGACGAACTCTCTACCCGCCTCGGCCTGGCGCTTGGTATGGATAGCGTAGAAAGCGCCATCTCCTCTAACGCTATCGTCCTGACCACCATTAAAGACGGACAATGCCTGACATCGACCCGAAAAAATCAGGATCGCGGCATCAATATGCACGTCGTTACCGAAGTTCAGCACATCGTCATTTTGGCCGAGCATAAGCTGCTGGACGGCAAAGGCGTGGAGAAACGCTTTAGTCAGATTAAACCGCTGCGCTACCCTCGATGGCTGGTTTCATTGATGGTCGGCCTGTCCTGCGCCTGCTTTTGTAAGCTGAATAATGGCGGATGGGATGGGGCGGTTATTACCTTTTTTGCCAGCATGATTGCCATGTATATCCGCCAGATTCTGGCCTCCCGGCATTTGCATCCGCAAATTAACTTTTGCGTCACCGCTTTTGTCGCCACCACCATTTCCGGTCTGCTGCTGACGTTGCCGACGTTTAATCACACGCCGACGGTTGCCATGGCGGCCAGCGTGCTGCTGCTGGTTCCAGGTTTCCCATTGATTAACGCGGTCGCAGATATGTTTAAAGGGCACATAAATACCGGGCTGGCGCGCTGGGCCATTGCCAGCCTGCTCACGCTGGCAACCTGCGTTGGCGTAGTGATGTCGATGACTCTGTGGGGGTTACGCGGATGGGTGTAATTGATTTCATTTTTGCCCTGCTGCAGGACATGATCCTGTCTGCAATTCCGGCTGTCGGATTCGCCATGGTCTTTAACGTACCGCATCGGGCGCTCCCCTGGTGTGCCCTGCTCGGCGCGCTTGGGCACGGTTCACGCATGGTGATGATGACCGCGGGGCTCAATATCGAATGGTCAACCTTTATGGCATCATTACTGATTGGCTGCATCGGGATCCAATGGTCACGCTGGTATCTGGCGCACCCGAAAGTCTTTACCGTCGCGGCAGTAATCCCCATGTTTCCGGGGATCTCTGCATACACAGCGATGATCTCTGCGGTAAAAATCGGTCATTTCGGTTACAGCGAAGAGCTGATGATTACCCTGCTGACTAACTTCCTGAAAGCCTCGTCCATCGTGGGGGCTCTGTCCATCGGGCTTTCCGTACCGGGATTATGGCTGTATCGCAAACGCCCGCGCGTGTGACGGTGCACCTGCTTAATACCATAGCGGATGGGGAATCACCCTCATCCTGCTGCTCTCCTTCTTCTCTGTGTTACTATAAAAGCAGTCCCCTTCTCGGTTGTTGTTCAGTATTGAGAAACATTATGCCCTGTAAAATTTTGACTCCGGACGTCGTCGGTATTGACGCCTTATTACACGATCACCAGGCCGTGCTGGCAAAGTCAGCAGGTGGCGCAGTGGCCGTTTTCGCCAATAATGCGCCCGCGTTTTATGCCGTAACCCCTGCGCGTCTGGCCGAACTACTGGCGCTCGAAGAGAAGCTGTCACGTCCGGGAAGCGATATCACGCTGGATGCGCAATTTTACGAAGAGCCGCAAGCGGCACCTGTTGCCGTACCGATGGGGAAATTTCCGATGTACGCTGACTGGCAGCCCGATGCTGACTTTCAGCGACAGGCCGCGCTATGGGGCATCGCGCTCAGAGAACCGGTCACCGCCGAAGAGCTGGCCGCGTTTGTGGCCTACTGGCAGGCAGAGGGCAAGATCTTTCACCATGTTCAGTGGCAGCAAAAACTCGCGCGTAGCGTACAAATTGGCCGGGCCAGCAATGGCGGAATGCCCAAACGTGATGTTAACAGTGTCAGCGAACCTGACAGTCATATTCCACCGGGTTTTAGAGGATAACGATGAAAAACGTTGGCGACCTGATGAAACGTCTGCAAAAAATGATGCCGCCCAATGTCGAGCCCGCATTCAAAACGGGCGAGGAACTGCTGGCGTGGCAAAAAGAACAAGGTGAAATTCATGCCGCGGCACTGGCGCGCGAGAACCGGGCCATGAAAATGCAGCGCACGTTTAACCGCTCCGGTATCCGTCCGCTGCACCAGAACTGCTCGTTTGAGAACTATCGGGTCGAGTGCGAAGGACAAATGAATGCCCTGAGCAAAGCCCGTCAGTACGTCGAAGAGTTTGATGGCAATATCGCCAGCTTTATCTTCTCCGGCAAACCTGGCACCGGAAAAAACCATTTGGCTGCCGCCATCTGCAACGAACTGCTGCTGCGCGGCAAGTCAGTGCTGATCATTACCGTGGCAGACATTATGTCGGCAATGAAAGAGACGTTCAGCAATCGTGAAACCAGCGAAGAACAGCTGCTCAACGATCTCAGCAACGTAGATCTGCTGGTGATCGACGAGATCGGCATGCAGACCGAATCGCGCTATGAAAAAGTGATCATCAACCAGATCGTCGATCGCCGCTCTTCCTCCAAGCGACCGACCGGCATGCTGACAAACAGCAATATAGATGAAATGAACAAACTGCTGGGTGAGCGCGTGATGGATCGTATGCGGCTCGGCAATAGCCTGTGGGTGATTTTTAACTGGGAAAGTTATCGCAGCCGAGTGACAGGCAAAGAGTATTGAGACCATTCCTAACATCAGCAGCGCTATACTGCGCTGAAAAGGCATAACACGAGTTACCTATAATGATAATGATGAAAGCAACAAAACGATTTCTGTGCTGTGCGGTTGCCGCCAGCACGCTGATCTCCACCAGCGTTTTCGCCGCCTCCTGGCAGGATTCACTCTCCAGCGCGGCTGGCGAACTGAGTAAGCAAACCTCTGGCTCTCAGAGCAGCAGCTCACTTTCTTCCCTGACCAGCCTGCTCGGCAGTAATCAGTCGCTCACGTCCAGCAGTATGAACAACGCAGCCGGGATTCTGGAATATTGTGCGAAACAGAAACTGGCTTCGGTCACCGATACCGAAAACGTCAAAAATCAGGTGCTGGATAAACTAGGCCTGGGCGCAACGGAGCAGAAAAAAGACACCAACTATCTGGACGGCATTCAGGGCATGCTCAATGCCAAAGATGGTCAACAGCTTAATCTGGATACGATTGGTAACAGCTCGCTGGCAAAGCAAGTCAAAACCAAGGCCTGCGATCTGGTGTTAAAACAGGGTATGAACTTCATTTCCTGATGCACAAATGCCGCGCACGGTTTTTCACAGCCTGCGCGGTATCAATTTATGTCCCGCAAACATTCCTCAAAATAATCAGTAATACCCTTCAACACCCTGCATATCTAAACCAATTCTGAATAACAACGTAATTAAATGTCACTACAATTGCAGCAATGTAACAACGCTATTACATTGTACTTTCCAGAAATGATTAGCCTGCCAGGTATTTACCCGGCTTACTGAGGATCGTCCGTTGTCTGAATTATTCTCCATCACTCTGTTTCTCGCGTCGGTATTGATTTACGCCTGGAAAGCGGGTCGCAACACCTGGTGGTTTGCCGCCACGTTAACGGTGCTGGGGATTTTTATTGTCCTGAATATCACGCTGTATGCCAGCGACTATTTCACCGGCGACGGCATCAACGACGCAGTGCTGTACACGTTGACCAACAGTCTGACCGGCGCGGGCCTTGGCAAATATGTTCTGCCCGGCATTGGGATTGCACTGGCGCTGGCCACCGTGTTTGGCGCGCTGGGTTGGGTGCTTCGCCGCCGTCGCCACCATCCTCATCACGTGGGTTACAGCCTGTTGGCTCTGCTGCTGGCGCTGGCGTCGGTGGATGCCAGCCCGGCGTTTCATCAGATAACCGAACTGGTGAAATCCCAGTCGCGCGATGGCGACCCGGATTTTGCGGCGTATTACAAAGAGCCGTCAAAAACCATTCCCAACCCGAAGCTGAACCTGGTATATATCTACGGCGAAAGCCTGGAACGCACCTATTTTAACAATGATGCATTCCCGGATCTGACCCCGGAGCTCGGGGCATTAAAAAACGAAGGGATGGATTTCAGCAATACTATGCAGCTGCCGGGAACGGATTACACCATCGCCGGCATGGTCGCTTCACAGTGCGGCATTCCGCTGTTTGCCCCGTTTGAAGGTAACGCCTCGGCATCAGTTTCCAGCTTCTTCCCAAACAATATTTGCCTGGGCGACATCCTGAAGAACTCCGGCTATCAAAACGTCTTTGTACAGGGCGCAAATCTGCGCTTTGCCGGGAAAGACGTGTTCCTGAAATCCCATGGTTTTGATCATCTGTACGGCGCAGAAGAGTTAAAAGGCGTAGTCGCGGACCCGGCCTATCGTAATGACTGGGGCTTTTACGACGATACCGTCCTTAATGAAGCGTGGAAAAAATTCGAAGAGCTTTCACAGTCTGGTCAACGTTTTTCACTGTTTACCCTGACGGTCGATACTCATCACCCGGATGGATTTATTTCGCGCACCTGCAACCGCAAACGCTATGACATCGATGGCAAAGCCAATCAGTCATTTAGCGCAGTCAGCTGTAGTCAGGAAAACATTGCCGCGTTTATTAATAAGATCAAAGCGTCACCGTGGTTTAAAGATACCGTTATTGTAGTGTCCTCCGATCATCTGGCGATGAACAACACCGCCTGGAAATACCTGAACAAGCAGGATCGCAACAACCTGTTCTTCGTGCTACGCGGCGACAAGCCGCAGCAGGATACGCTGGCGGTGAAACGCAACACGATGGATAACGGCGCGACCGTCCTGGATATTCTCGGCGGCGATAACTTTATCGGTCTAGGACGCAGTAGCTTGTCGAGCGAGTCCGTGTCAGAAGTATTCCTGAACATCAAAGAGAAAATGCTGGCCTGGAAGCCCGATATTATTCGCCTGTGGAATTTCCCCAAAGAGATGAAAGCATTCACCGTCGACACGGACAAAAGCATGATCGCGTTCTCCGGCAGTCACTTCCGCCTGCCGCTGCTGCTGCGCGTGTCGGAGCAACGCGTTGAGCCACTGCCGGAAAGTGAATACTCTGCCCCGCTACGCTTCCAGCTGGCGGATTTCGCCCCGCGCGATAACTTTGTCTGGGTAGACCGCTGCTACAAAATGGCCCAACTGTGGGCACCGGAACTGGCGCTTTCCACCGACTGGTGTGTATCACAAGGGCAACTGGGCGGGCAGCAAATTGTACAACACGTCGATAAAGCCAAATGGCAAGGTAAAACCGCGTTTAAAGACACGGTGATCGACATGGAGCGCTACAAAGGTAACGTCGATACGCTGAAAATTGTTGATAACGATATTCGCTACAAGGCCGACAGCTTCGTCTTTAACGTGGCCGGCGCGCCAGAAGAGGTGAAACAATTTAGCGGGATTTCGCGCCCCGAATCCTGGGGGCGCTGGTCCAACGCGCAGCTGAGTGACGAGGTAAAGATCGAATACAACGCCCCGTTACCGAAGAAATTCGATCTGGTGATCACTGCCAAAGCGTTCGGTGACAACGCCAATCGTCCCATCCCGGTACGCATCGGCAACGAGGAACAAACTTTGGTGTTAAGCCATGACGTCAGCACCACCACGCTGCATTTTGATAACCCAGCAGACGCCGACACGCTGGTCATTATCCCACCCGATCCCGTCGCTACCAACGAGGGCAACATTCTGGGCCACTCTCCGCGCAAGCTCGGGATCGGAATGGTTGAAATCAAAATCGTGGACCTGCAAGGATAAAAAAAACAGCGCCCAACACACCTCCGGGCGCTGCATGGCAACCTTATCAGAAGGTGATCACGCCCTTAATCAGTTCACGGTTGTTGATCACATCCCGCTCGTAGATCTCTGCAAGCGTGGCAAACGCGTAACGGTGAGTCAGCATCATGTCCGCCGTCAGATTACCTTCCGACATCAGGCGACCGACTTTGGCAAAGTCTTCCGGCGTGGCGTTGCGACTGCCCATCATGGTGGTTTCTTTCTTGTGGAATTCTGGGTCAGAAAACTGCAAATCACCTTTGAACAGCCCAACAAACACAATGCTGCCGCCGTGACGAATCAAATTCACCGTGTTGTTCATTGCATGCTGATTCCCCGTCGCATCAATCACTTTTTGCGCCAGAGAACCGTCAAACTGCGCGCGTAGCTGCGCGTCAAAATCCTCAGCAGAGGGATCGATAACCGGTAATCCTAAGCGGGAGACTACATGCTCCCGCCTGGCAGGGCTGGTGTCCGCCACCACCACCTGCGCGCCATCGGCTTTGGCAATCGCCGCTGCGCCAAGACCAATCGGCCCCGCTCCCACCACCAGCACCTGCTCGCCAGGCACCACGGCAGCCCGACGCACAGCATGCGCACTGATGGCATACGGTTCGATCAGCGCCGCCGCCTGCGGATCAATGCCCTGCGCATCCAGCAAGTTGGTCTCCGGCACGGACAGGTATTCGCTGAAGCCCCCATCCTGATGCACGCCAATCACCGAAATCTTCTCGCAGCAGTTGGTGCGCCCGCTCTGGCACGCCGGGCACTGTTGGCACGCAACGTAAGGAATAACCGCAACCTGCTGGCCTATTTCCAGATTTTGTATATTCCGCCCCAGACTGACAACTTCCCCACATATTTCATGGCCTAATACGCGTGGATAGCTGAAAAAAGGTTGATTGCCACCCCATGCATGAATATCGGTCCCACAAATCCCGACAGACTTTATTTTTATTAATGCTTCGCCATTACCCGGAATAGGTATATCACGTTCTTTCCAGACTAATTTTTTGGGTTCCTGGCAAATCAGTGTATTCATCGTAGACATGATTCTGCTCTCCTGTTTTTTTGTTGCCTCAGATATCGATGAAAATAAAAATACTGGCGCAAGCAGAAACATAATCTGTGAAACCCAACGCATAAAAATGTTTTAAATCGGGTTTTAATAGGTAAAAAGGAGACGCCATGAGCCGTTCACAGAATCTACGCCACAATGTGATTAACCAGATAATTGATGATATGGCGCGGGGTCATATTCCTTCCCCACTTCCTTCGCAAAGCGCGCTGGCAGAGATGTACAACATCAGCCGCACCACCGTGCGCCATATGCTGGGCCATTTAGCTGAATGCGGTGTGCTGACTCAGGTGGGTAGCCACTACGTAATCGTACGCAAACCGGATCATGACGACGGTTTTGATTGCACTACGGCCTCCATGGCTGAGCAAAATCGTATTTTTGAACAGGCCTTTTTCACTATGATTAACCAGCGCCAGTTGCGCGCAGGCGAAACGTTCTCCGAGCTGCAGCTTGCCAGAGCAGCGGGCGTCAGCCCGGTCGTTGTGCGGGAATACCTTTTAAAATTCGAACGTTACAACCTGATTAAAAACGAAAAACGCGGTCAGTGGAGCATGAAGCAGTTCGACCAAGCCTATGCCGAACAACTGTTCGAACTGCGCGAAATGCTGGAAACGCATTCTTTGCAACATTTCCTGAATCTGCCCGACAACGACCCGCGCTGGCTACAGGCCAAAACGCTGCTCGAGCGCCACCGGATGCTGCGCGACAGCATTGGCAGTAGCTTTCGTATGTTCTCGCAGTTAGACCGCGAGTTCCACGCCCTGCTGCTTTCCGCTGCTGATAATATCTTTTTCAATCAGTCACTTGAGATAATTTCTGTGATTTTCCACTTCCACTATCAGTGGGACGAAAGCGACCTCAAGCAGCGCAACATCATTGCCATCGATGAGCATATGACCATTCTCAGCGCGCTGATCTGCCGCAGCGACCTGGATGCCACCCTGGCACTCTGTAACCATTTGAATTCAGCCAAACAATCGATGATTCGCTCTATCAATCAAACCAGTGACAGCACCCATTAAGAACGGATAAAAAACAGCAAACCACTACCGGGAGCACGATTTTATAAAAATAAAAACGCCAGAAAAAACCTCTTGCCTATGCTCACGCTAAGTCGACTGCATTAAAAAAATTTCGTGAGCGGTGATGAATAACGTGATTTATCACTGGTATTTTTCAATACAGCACGGTCTGGCACCGTGTAAAAATAAATTATTGAGGTTCAGGAGTCCGGCGTGGAAAAAAATAATATTACCCTCGACCCGAGTTCTTCGTTTGGCACCTCGTCATCTGCGGATATTAATGTCCCGCCAGACGGCATGGTGCAACGCAGCAGTCGAATAAAACGTATTCAGACCACAGCAATGATTTTATTATTTTTTGCGGCGGTCATTAATTATCTCGACCGCAGTTCACTGTCAGTAGCTAACCTGACAATTCGTGAAGAACTGGGACTCAGCGCAACCGAAATCGGCATCCTGCTGTCCGTGTTCTCTCTCGCTTACGGTATTGCGCAACTGCCCTGCGGTCCGCTGCTGGATCGCAAAGGCCCGCGCATTATGCTGGGGCTTGGCATGTTCTTCTGGTCGCTGTTTCAGGCGATGTCCGGCATGGTACATACCTTCACTCAGTTTGTGCTGGTACGTATCGGGATGGGGATTGGTGAAGCGCCAATGAACCCGTGCGGCGTGAAGGTGATCAACGACTGGTTTAACATTAAAGAGCGCGGCCGCCCAATGGGGTTATTCAACGCTGCCTCAACGATTGGTGTCGCCATTAGCCCACCGATTCTGGCCGCGATGATGCTGGTGATGGGCTGGCGCTGGATGTTTATCACTATCGGCGTACTGGGTATTTTCCTCGCCATCGGCTGGTACATGCTGTATCGCAACCGCGAGCAGATTGAACTGAGCGCCACCGAACAAGCGTACCTGAACGCCGGTAGCGTCAATGCCCGCCGCGATCCGCTGAGCTTTGCCGAATGGCGCAGCCTGTTCCGTAACCGTACCATGTGGGGCATGATGCTGGGCTTTAGCGGCATCAACTACACGGCATGGTTGTATCTGGCCTGGCTGCCGGGTTACCTGCAAACGTCCTATAACCTGGATTTAAAAAGTACCGGGCTCATGGCCGCGATCCCGTTCCTGTTTGGCGCAGCTGGCATGCTGATTAACGGTTTTGTCACCGACTGGCTGGTGAAAGGCGGCATGGCGCCGATTAAGAGTCGTAAGATTTGTATCATTGCCGGGATGTTCTGCTCTGCTGCATTCACCTTCGTGGTACCGCAGGCGACAACCTCAATGGCCGCCGTGTTACTGATTGGGATGGCGCTGTTCTGCATCCACTTCGCCGGCACGTCCTGCTGGGGTTTGATCCACGTCGCAGTGGCTTCCCGTATGACCGCGTCCGTGGGCAGTATTCAGAACTTTGCCAGCTTTATCTGTGCGTCGTTCGCACCGATTGTCACCGGATTTATCGTGGATACCACTAACTCTTTCCGTCTGGCGCTGATTATCTGTGGTTGCGTGACGATGGTAGGGGCGTTCGCTTATATCTTCCTGGTTCGCCAGCCGATTAGCGACCCGCGTCAGGAGTAATGACGTGTAGCCCGATAGCATCGGGCTACACATACCTTCCCGGTAAGCCGGATGAGCAATAGCGCCATCCGGCATTACAGGCTTAGAACGTTTCCCAGTTCTCACCCGCATCCGTCGCCACGGCTTTACGCGTCTGAGTGGTTGTCGATGCCGGTTTTGCGGCAGCAACATCACGCGGACGCTTTTGATCGTGCTGAATACGGAACACAGCAACGGCCTGGGTCAAACGGCTGGCTTGTTCTTCCAGCGCCGCCGCGGCGGCAGCGGACTCTTCCACCAGCGAGGCGTTCTGTTGGGTTACACGATCCATCTCGGCAACGGCCAGACCGACCTGATCGATACCGCGGCTCTGCTCGTCAGATGCTGAGGCGATTTCCCCCATGATATCGGTCACGCGGGTCACCGCATTGACGATCTCATCCATGGTTTCACCGGCGCTTTCAACCAACGTTGAACCGACATCCACGCGGCTGACCGAGTCTTCAATCAGGCTCTTGATCTCGCGCGCGGCCTGCGCACTGCGCTGGGCCAGGTTACGTACTTCACCGGCGACCACCGCAAATCCACGGCCCTGCTCACCTGCGCGTGCCGCTTCTACTGCGGCGTTCAACGCCAGAATGTTAGTCTGGAAGGCAATGCCGTCGATCACGCTAATAATGTCGGCAATTTTCTGTGAACTGGAGGCAATGTCACGCATGGTTTGCACCACATTGTCCACCACTTTGCCGCCTTTCTGCGCCGTTTCGGAGGCACTCAGCGCCAGATGGCTGGCCTGACGGGCGTTTTCGGCGTTCTGCTTCACGGTTGCCGTCAACTCTTCCATGCTGGCCGCGGTTTCTTCCAGCGAAGCCGCCTGCTGCTCAGTACGTGACGAGAGATCGTTATTGCCCATCGCAATCTCGCTGGCACCGCTGTAAATGGCGTTAGCACCGTTACGCACATCACCCACGGTGCTCATCAACTCACTCTGCATGTGGCGCAGGCTCTCGGCCAGTTGCCCAATCTCGTTGGAGCCTTCCACGTCGATGCGCTTCACCAAGTCACCGCTGGCAATATGACGAATGCTGTCAATCAGGCGGTTCATCGGGGCGATCAGCGAGAACTTAATGCCAAACCAGACGGCGATAATGGCCGCCAGCACGGTAATCAGCACGCAAGCCAGCACCCACATCGCCTGGCTGTAAGAGCTGTTGTTATCTTCAACCGCAATGTCATACAGACGATCGTTCTGCTGCATGTAGTTCATATACTGCTTCTCAAAGCCATCCTGATAGCTTTGTGTCGGCTGATCAAAGAACGCATTGATCTTGCCGTCGCCCAGCAACTGGATCAGCTCTGCCAGCGCACCGTGGTAGATGTCATAGGTACGATTGATCTCCTGGAACGCGGCTTCGCTTTGACGCGGATCGCGCGGCAGCGATTCATAGGTTGCCCAGTTTTTCTCGGTCATTTTCAGCGCAGTGCTCGCCACCTGCATCAGCTCCGCCACGGTGGCGCCGCTGCCGATATTGCTCTGATCCATCATGTAGCGGATCCCTGCCCTGTTCAGGGTATTTCGCGTTTGCAGCAGTTCAACCCAGGTCGCATTCAGCGCAGACTGCTGCTGGCGAATGGTTTGCAGAACGGTAAAGTTCTCCTTGTCATTCTTCAGTGAATTAAAGAACAACCCGCCCGAGGCCAGTTGTAAAAGGCCAAACAGCGCCAATACCAGCAGTAAGCTGGTAACAATCTTCATTCGTTTTAACATGTTTTCTCTTTCCGCTAGACAGATGTCAGAATTTTCGGCCTGAAAAGAGAAAACTTTACGGAATTCGTGCTTCCTGAATCGATCGCAGCATCGACGAATCGTCGATACCGCCTTCCGTAAGGGCTCTAAAGGAGTTTTTTAGTGATCTCAATCACATAATCATCCCCGTTTACCGCTCCCCGGAACCGCTCGCTGACACTTGGGACCGCTTAAGCTGACATATAACCACTCACATATTTACCTTACTTTACGCGCGTAATTCTCTGGCAAGATCCTCCCAACATAGCAGTCAACTTATCTCCTCAAACACACACTCAAACTCACGCGGCTTCGGCCAATTATTAATTAGATACCAGGTTTTACTATGGATACGAAAAAGTTATTCAAGCACATACCCTGGGTGATTCTCGGAATCATCGGTGCATTTTGCCTCTCGGTAGTGGCATTACGTCGGGGTGAACACATCAGCGCCCTGTGGATCGTGGTCGCCTCTGTCTCTGTTTATCTGGTGGCCTATCGTTACTACAGTCTGTACATCGCCCAGAAAGTGATGAAACTTGACCCCACGCGTGCCACGCCAGCGGTCATCAACAACGACGGTCTGAACTACGTCCCAACCAACCGTAACGTCCTGTTCGGTCACCACTTTGCTGCTATCGCCGGGGCAGGTCCGCTGGTTGGACCGGTACTGGCCGCGCAAATGGGCTACCTGCCTGGTACGCTGTGGCTGCTGGCGGGCGTAGTGCTGGCCGGTGCAGTGCAGGACTTCATGGTGCTGTTTATCTCTTCTCGCCGTAACGGCGCGTCTCTCGGTGAGATGATCAAAGAAGAGATGGGCCCGGTACCGGGAACCATCGCGCTGTTCGGCTGCTTCTTAATCATGATCATCATCCTGGCAGTGCTGGCGCTGATCGTGGTGAAAGCGCTGGCGGAAAGCCCGTGGGGTGTGTTCACCGTCTGCTCAACCGTACCGATCGCGCTGTTCATGGGGATCTACATGCGCTTCCTGCGCCCGGGACGTGTGGGCGAAGTGTCGGTGATTGGTATTGTTCTGTTGGTTGCCTCCATTTACTTCGGCGGCGTGATTGCCCACGACCCGTACTGGGGCCCGGCACTGACCTTTAAAGACACCACCATTACCTTTACGCTTATCGGCTACGCATTTATCTCTGCGCTGCTGCCGGTATGGCTGATCCTCGCCCCGCGCGACTATCTGGCCACCTTCCTGAAAATCGGCGTTATCGTTGGTCTGGCTGTCGGTATCGTTATCCTTAACCCAGAGCTGAAAATGCCGGCGATGACCCAGTACGTTGACGGTACCGGTCCGCTGTGGAAAGGGGCACTGTTCCCGTTCCTGTTCATCACCATCGCCTGTGGCGCGGTGTCTGGCTTCCACGCGCTGATCGCCTCCGGTACCACACCGAAGCTGCTGGCCTGTGAAACCGATGCGCGTTTCATTGGTTATGGCGCAATGCTGATGGAATCCTTCGTCGCAATTATGGCGCTGGTTGCCGCCTCCATCATCGAACCGGGTCTGTACTTCGCGATGAACACCCCGCCTGCGGGCCTTGGCATCACCATGCCAAACCTGCATGAAATGGGTGGCGAGAACGCGCCGCTGATTATGGCGCAGCTGAAAGACGTGACCGCGCAGGCAGCGGCAACCGTCAGCTCCTGGGGCTTCGTGATTTCGCCTGAGCAGATCCTGCAAACCGCGAAAGACATTGGTGAACCGTCCGTTCTGAACCGCGCCGGTGGCGCACCGACGCTGGCTGTCGGTATCGCTCACGTGTTCCACAAAGTGCTGCCGATGGCTGACATGGGCTTCTGGTACCACTTCGGTATTCTGTTTGAAGCGCTGTTCATCCTGACCGCACTGGATGCAGGTACCCGTTCTGGCCGCTTTATGCTGCAAGATTTGCTGGGTAACTTCGTCCCGTTCCTGAAGAAAACCGACTCCCTGGTTGCCGGTGTTGTGGGTACTGCGGGCTGCGTAGGCCTGTGGGGCTACCTGCTGTATCAAGGCGTGGTTGACCCGCTGGGCGGCGTGAAGAGCCTGTGGCCGCTGTTCGGTATCTCTAACCAGATGCTGGCCGCCGTGGCGCTGGTTCTCGGCACCGTGGTACTGGTTAAAATGCAGCGCACCAAATACATCTGGGTCACCGTGGTTCCGGCCGTATGGCTGCTGATCTGCACCACCTGGGCGCTGGGTCTGAAACTGTTCAGCACCAACCCGCAGATGGAAGGCTTCTTCTTCATGGCAAGTCAGTACAAAGAGAAGATTGCTAACGGCGGTGAACTGACCGCACAGCAGATTGCCAACATGAACCATATCGTCATCAACAACTACACCAACGCAGGCCTGAGTATTCTGTTCCTGGTGGTGGTGTACAGCATCATTTTCTACGGGTTCCGTACCTGGCAGAAAGCCCGCGCCATCAACGGCCGCTCTGATAAAGAGACGCCGTATGTACCGGTGCCGGAAGGCGGCGTGAAGACCTCTTCACACCACTAACCTGATGCCGGGAGGCGCGCAGCGATCCCGGCCTACAGAATGCAGTTAACGTAGGCCGGATAAGGCGCAAGCCGCCATCCGGCTTTATTCATTAACAGGACGGCAGAATGTTTGGTACTTTAGGTCAGGCAAAAAAGTATCTCGGTCAGGCGGCAAAAATGCTGATTGGTATTCCGGACTACGACAACTACGTCGAGCATATGAAGACCAACCATCCCGATAAGCCGTACATGACCTACGAAGAATTCTTCCGCGAGCGCCAGGAAGCCCGCTACGGTAGCGGCGGAAGCAGTTGCTGTTAGAAGGAGAAATGAATGACCCCGATTGCAGTCACCCTACTCACCGGTTTTCTCGGCGCGGGTAAAACCACCCTGCTGCGCCATATTCTCAACGAGCAGCACGGTTACAAAATTGCCGTTATCGAAAACGAATTCGGCGAAGTCTCGGTGGACGATCAGCTGATTGGCGACCGCGCCACGCAGATCAAAACCCTGACCAACGGCTGCATCTGCTGCACCCGTTCCAGTGAACTGGAAGACGCCTTGTTAGACCTGCTCGACAACCTCGACAAGGGGGCGATCGATTTTGACCGTCTGGTGATTGAGTGCACCGGCATGGCCGATCCCGGCCCGATTATTCAGACCTTTTTCTCCCATGAAGTGATTTGCGAACGCTACCTGCTGGACGGCGTGATCGCGCTGGTTGACGCGGTGCACGCCGACGAACAGATGAACCAGTTCACCATCGCCCAGTCGCAGGTTGGCTACGCCGACCGCATCCTGCTGACCAAAACCGACGTAGCAGGTGAAAGCGAGAAACTGCGTGAGCGCCTGGCGCGCATCAACGCCCGCGCGCCGGTGTATACCGTCACTCATGGCGACATCGACCTCGCGCAGCTGTTCGACACCAACGGTTTTATGCTGGAAGAGAACGTGGTCAGCGCCAAACCGCGCTTCCACTTTATCGCCGACAAACAAAACGATATCTCCTCGATCGTCGTCGAACTGGATTACCCGGTGAATATCAGCGATGTGTCCAGGGTGATGGAAAACCTGCTGCTGGAATCTGCCGAGAAACTATTGCGTTACAAAGGCATGTTGTGGATCGAAGGCGAACCCAACCGCCTGCTGTTTCAGGGCGTCCAGCGCTTGTACAGCGCCGACTGGGACCGCCCGTGGGGCGACGAACAGCCGCACAGCACGCTTGTGTTTATCGGCATTAATTTACCGGAAGACGAGATTCGGGCGGCATTTGCGGGGTTGAAGAAGTAATCCCCTGCTGAATTGCCCGGTGGCGCTACGCTTACCGGGCCTACAAAGCCTTCTCCCGTAGACCGGATAAGGCGCAGCCGCCATCCGGCACTCACAACCTCGGTATAGGGCTATTTCTTGTTTTGCTCTCTCAGCATAGCCTCGCGCAAAATAGCATTTAGCCGCGTCTGGTAACCCTTCCCGGGGCGCTTTAACCACTCCATCACATCGGCATCAATGCGCACCGATGCCTGAGTTTTCAACGGACGGAAAAACGTACCGCGATTAGCCTCTGACCACTGCTCATCTTCAGTCACCGGAATGTCGCTATAATCAATATCATCATCCGGTTTATTCGCCAGCGCCTTCAGTTCCGCCTCATGCTGAGCACTCAGCGCGGATGCGCTGCCACGTTTATGTTTAATCATGCTCATAACGATTCCTCTCTTTACGATCTGCCTTTCTGGCACTGATGATACGAATGACTTCAAAGCCACTTTCAAACCTAACGCTATGGGCAACCAGAATAACCACAATGCCATGAACAAGACCGATGGTCTGCCACCGGTACTCACCGTTCTCATAACGATCCTATCTGGACAAATGCCGGGGGTCGTCGAAAACGAGTACCGCGTCCTCAAAGCGAACACCATGTTTACGGTGGTTACTTTGTGCCTTGTTTGCATCCCACTCAAACTCCATTGGCATGTATTTTATCCCTAATTGTATATACAAAAATGTATCTACAATTATCTTACGATTATACCTGGATTGTTGGAAATAGCTTCACAACTTGACGATCAGGGATTAAATTTTGTAGGCCGGATAAGGCGGTTACGCCGCCATCCGGCACTGACAGCCTCTGTCGATGAAAGAACAATTACTCCACCTGATCGCGTCGCAGCCCGACATCCTTTAGCCGCTCATCGCTCATCTGTTGCAATACGCGCCGCGTTTGCGCCCGCAGATGCCAGCGTTTAATCGCCCTCCAGACCTGCACCAAACCAATAAATGGCTGCTTTGCTCTGTTCTCATGAAATTCCATACCCGCCTCCCCGTCTTATCTGAGACGTTATCTTCGCGGATCCAGGGGGATACAATACAGATTCACAAAGTACTTTTATTTAACATACAGATTGGTTAAAAAGGATCATGCATCGCCTTTTTCACGCCAGTCTGTACTGGTTTTTTGATCTGTATGGTACCCATGAGGGATACAGCATGACGCGTTACCAATATCTGGCCAGTCTGCTGGCCGAACGCATTGAGCAGGGGTTGTATCGCCATGGCGAAAAGCTGCCGTCGGTGCGCAGCCTGAGTCAGGAACATGGGGTCAGCATCAGCACCGTACAGCAGGCATATCAGATGCTGGAACAGCGACAGCTGATCACCCCGCAGCCGCGCTCTGGCTATTTTGTCGCCCCGCGTAAAGCACAGCCGCCGGTGCCGCCAATGTCGCGTCCGGTACAGCGTCCGGTGGAGATAACCCAGTGGGATCAGGTGCTGGACATGCTGGCAGGTCACGCAGACGCATCAATCGTCCCTTTCAGCAGCGGCGTTCCCGATATTAATCAACCCAGCCTGAAACCTCTGTGGCGCGAGTTAAGCCGCGTGGCGCAGCATAATCTGCGCGCGGTGCTGGGTTACGACGAGCTGCCCGGCTGTCGGGAACTGCGCCAACAGATAGCCCGGCTGATGCTGGACGGCGGTTCGGTGGTCAGTGCGGACGATATCGTAATCACCAGCGGCAGCCAGAGCGGAATGTCGCTGGCGCTGCTGACGGTCTGCCAGCGCGGCGATATCGTCGCTGTGGAATCCCCCGCCTATTACGGCACCATGCAGCTGCTACGCGGTCTTGGCATCAAAGTGATTGAGATCCCGACCGATCCGGATACCGGGATCAGTATTGAAGCCCTGGAGCTGGCGCTGGATCAGTGGCCGATTAAAGGGGTGCTGCTGGTTCCCAACTGCAATAATCCCCTCGGATTTATTATGCCGGATGCCCGCAAGCGAGCGGTACTCGCCCTCGCCCAGCGTCACGACATTGTGATTTTTGAAGATGATGTGTATGGCGAGCTGGCGACGGAGTATCCGCGTCCACGCACAATTCATTCCTGGGATAGCGACGGTCGGGTGCTGCTGTGCAGCTCATTTACCAAATCTGTGGCACCGGGTCTGCGCGTGGGTTGGGTGGTTCCGGGTCGCTATCATGACAAACTGCTGCACATGAAATACGCCGTCATCGGCACCAGCGTTCCCGCCACGCAGCTGGCGGCGGCAACCTTTGTGCGCGAGGGTCATTATCATCGCCATGTCCGGCGCATGCGCCAGATCTACCAGCGCAATATGGAAATCTACACCTGCTGGGTACGGGAATACTTCCCCTGTGGGATCTGCGTCACCCGACCAAAAGGCGGCTTTATGCTGTGGGTCGAATTGCCACCACTGGTCGACATGGTCTGCGTCGCCAAACAGCTCTGCCGCCTGAAAATCCAGGTCGCGCCAGGTTCGCTGTTCTCGGCGTCAGGAAAGTATCGCAACTGCGTACGCATCAACTGCGCACTGCCACCAGACGAAAAGCACCGGGAAGTGATGCAGAAACTCGGAGAGGCGGTGATGGTGGCGATAGAGTAAATCGGCACACCCGGCTTCGCCTCTGTCTACTGGTTTAACCCCTGGATATCCTTAGCGGAAAGCCGGGTAATTTTTTGTATCGTGTTGATATCGATACCGTCGGTCAACATGGTGCGGGCAATACGCAATGCTTCATCACGCCGCCCCTCCATCAGCCCTTCCTGTTTACCTTCCTGTTTACCTTCCTGTTTGCCTTCCTGCCATCCTTTTTTAAATCCCGCCTCATGCAATCTGTCCGCGATCGTCATCAAATGCTCCTTATGCTGCGGTGAACGTTCGGCAATCGCACTGATAAACGTATTGAAGCGAGGTGCATCACCGGTTCGCAAAATATAATTAAACAGCGTCTTGAGCTGGCTGTCATTAGTGGACCCGGTAACTAACAGAGAAACAATGTTCTCGACCAATCCCATAAGATCGCGCTGACGGATATGTTTTTGTATTAATTCCAGCAGCGCCATACGGCGATGCTGCACAATCTCATCGTCCGGAATAACTGTAATATCGACCAGCGGAAACGCTGCGGCATAAAGCCGACGAGCCAATGTTGGATTGGCAAATTCATCCAGCCAGCACAGTGACCAGGGATACGGACTTTTAGCGCCGTGATAAAACAGCATCGGCACCACCAGCGGTAATTGCGGGTGTCCGGCATCTAAATGTTTTTGCATGGCCGCTATCGCATAGCGCATCAACCTGAACGCCATATGCGCATCCGGTGTACTCTGATGTTCAATCACTACGTAAATATATCCATCCCCTTCCGTCGTTTTCAGCGACCACAGCACATCGGAGTAATACGCGCGTAAATCCCCCTCAATAAAACTGTCAGACTCGAGCTTTAGTGTCTGCAGGTCACATATTTCGCGTAACGCATCAGGGAGATGAATCTGTAGAAAATCCCGGGCAGTCTCCGGATGACGTAAAAATGTTTTAAAGACCGCATCATGCGGGGTTGAGGTCGGTGTTTTTTTCATGGAGATCCATCGTCCGAGGAAAAAGATGGCGCGACTATAACGGCTAAATTTATGACTCTCATTCAACACGTTTTATGTCTGCGAGGCACTATCCACAGTAAATACCGCCCTCTGCAAGGCAGACATTTTCTCAGAACACTCCCCGCAAAAACGCGTTTGCTTACGCGCCCATTCGCATTACACTGCGGATGTCTATTTTCCATTCAACTGACGCTACCCGAGGTGCGATCTCGCTATTCCCGTTGAGGGTTTTCTCCCGACAAGGAGCTGTTTTATGCAACGGATTTTCGCGTTTTTCTCGCAACGCGCCACGACGCTGTTTTTCCCCATCGCGCTGATTCTGTACGACTTCGCCGCCTACCTGTCAACGGACCTGATCCAACCCGGCATCATTAATGTCGTGCGGGATTTCAACGCCGATGTCAGCCTGGCACCGGCTGCGGTTAGCCTGTATCTGGCGGGTGGGATGGCGCTACAGTGGTTGTTAGGTCCGCTTTCCGATCGAATTGGTCGCCGACCGGTGCTAATTACCGGCGCGCTCATCTTCACCCTTGCCTGCGCGGCTACACTGTTCACCACCTCAATGACGCAGTTTCTGATTGCACGCGTTGTGCAGGGCACCAGCATCTGCTTTATCGCCACCGTCGGCTACGTCACGGTGCAGGAGGCATTTGGCCAGACAAAGGCCATCAAGCTGATGGCCATCATCACCTCCATTGTGCTGGTGGCACCGGTAATTGGCCCGCTCTCCGGGGCAGCGCTGATGCACTTTGTCCACTGGAAGGTTCTGTTTGCCATCATTGCCGCGATGGGCCTGGTCGCCTTTATTGGCCTGCTGCTGGCGATGCCAGAAACGGTGCAGCGCGGCTCGGTGCCGTTCAGCGCACGCGGCGTACTGCGGGATTTTCGCGATGTATTTCGCAACCGGGTGTTCCTGTTTGGGGCCGCCACGCTATCGCTGAGCTACATCCCGATGATGAGCTGGGTGGCGGTATCGCCGGTGATCCTGATCGACGCGGGCGGCATGACCACCTCGCAGTTTGCCTGGGCGCAGGCTCCGGTATTTGGGGCGGTTATTGTCGCCAATATGGTAGTGGTGCGATTTGTGAAGGACCCGACAAGGCCGCGCTTTATCTGGTGGGCGGCACCTGTCCAATTGAGCGGGCTGGCGATACTGATTGGTGGCAATTTACTCTGGCCGCACGTCTGGCTGTGGTCGGTGCTGGGCACCAGTCTGTATGCATTTGGTATCGGGATGATTTTCCCGACGCTGTTCCGTTTTACGCTGTTTTCCAACAACCTGCCGAAGGGCACGGTCTCCGCATCGCTGAATATGGTGATCCTGACGGTAATGGCGGTTTCTGTCGAGATCGGGCGCTGGCTGTGGTTTAACGGCGGCAGGATTTCGTTTCACCTGTTGGCGGTTGTCGCAGGTATTGTCGTGATATTCACGCTCGCCGGATTGTTGAAGCGGGTACGTCAGCACGAGGCCACGACGTTAGCCACGGAAAACTAACCAGCCATGCTTATCCGGCCTACGCCATCGTGGTAGGCCGGATAAGGTGCTGGCGCCGCAGCCGGCATTTATCACATCACATTACGCGATACGCGCGAACCCGGCGTCCAGATCGGCAATCAAATCACCGACATCTTCCAGGCCAATATGCACCCTGACCAGCGTGCCGCTGAAGTCGACATCCCCGGCCGGGCGAATGCTGTTCAGCTCCTCCGGCTGGTTAGCCAGAATCAGTGACTCGAATCCGCCCCACGAATAGGCCATATGGAACAGCGAGAAGTTATCGAGGAAATTCGCCATCTGTTCATCTGTCAGGCGCTTTTTCAGGATAAACGAGAACAGGCCCGAGCTACCGGCAAAGTCGCGCTGAAAATACTCATGGCCCGGACACTCCGGTAACGCCGGATGGTTCACCCGCGCCACCTCCGGTCTTGCCGACAGCCAGCGGGCAATATGGATACTGCTTTCCTGATGCTGTTTCAGACGTACCGCCAGCGTACGCAGTCCGCGGCTGCCGTTATACGCCGTGTCGGCATCCAGCGTTTGCCCCATCAGATACGAGTTCTCACGCAGACGATCCCAGCAGCGGGCGTTGGACACCGCCGTGCCCAGCATGCCGTCCGAGTGGCCAATGGTGTATTTCGTCCCCGCCTGAATGGAAATATCCACGCCGAAATCCAGCGCCTTAAACAGTACGCCCGCCGCCCAGGTGTTGTCGATCATGATGACGATGTCAGGGTTCACTGCGCGGATCGCCTTCACCATTCCCGGCACATCCTGGACTTCCATGGTGATTGAACTGGGCGATTCCAGAAACACCACTTTCGTCTCAGGGCGCAGAAAATCGACGATACCTGCGCCAATCAGCGGATCGTAATAGGTGGTTTCCACGTTGAATTTACTCAGGATCTTATTACAGAAATCCTGGGTTGGCTCATAGGCCGCGCCGGTCATCAGGATATGATCGCCGCTTTGTACAAACGCCAGAATCGCGTTGGTAACCGCCGCGGCCCCGCACGGGTACAGCGCACAGCCCGCACCGCCTTCCAGATCGCTCATCGCCTTCTGAAAAGCGAAGTGGGTATACGTACCGCGACGACCATAAAACAGTTCCCCGTTAGCGCGATTGGCGGTAGCGAATTTTTTATCCTTCACGGTATCAAACACCAGCGAAGAAGCGCGTTGGATAACCGGATTCACCGCCCCCTGGGTGTAACGTTTGTCACGTCCGGCGACGACCAGTTGGGTTTCAATCTTCATTGCGTCTTTCATAACATCTCCTGTTTCTTAATCCGTGTGCAAACCTATACCGCCGCGGCGGTCGCGTTGATTTCAGCGTCGTTCTGCTTTTTTCCAGCAAACCGCTCAACAATTTGTGCCGCGTTCAAATCATGGATCACGTTGATAAGCGTGGCGGGCGCATCGGTAATCGTACCCAGCACCACCAGCATCGGGATCGCTTCCATCGGCAACCCGAGCGTGGTGACAATAAAGATCTCACCCAGAAACGCGCCGCCCGGTACGCCGCCGACGATAATGGCGGAGAGCACGGCAATCAGCATGGTCAGGAAGAAGGTCTCGGTGGTGAACGGTATGCCGAGCACGGAATAAATAAAGACAATTTTCAGCGCGGCAATCATCGCCACGCCGCCTTTGTTCAGGTTAACCAATAACGGAATAGAGACATCGACGATTTCCGGGTTAATCCCCATCGCCTTACCAGCACGCAACGTGACAGGTAATGTGCCCAGTGAAGAACAGGTTCCCAGCGCGGTGGCGGAAGGTTCAATCGCATTACGCCAGAAGGCTCTGACCGCCGGAACACCGCCACCAATATACGAATAGAGAATTGAGCCGAAAACAAAGTAGACCAGCGTGGCGACCATAAACAGGCCAATGGCGCGGGCAAAGGTTAACAGCAGCGCGGAATCCTGACTGGCCATGGTCGCAGCGAAATAGCAACCAAGACCAATCGGCGCCACTTTCATAATGATAGAGACGATCTTCATGATCACGGTATTGGCATCTTCCAGCAGTGACGCAATGCGTTTCCCCGCCTGATCTGATTGCCCAATCGCCACACCGGCAATGATCGCCATGACGATCAGCGCCAGAATATTGGACTTCGAAAACAGTCCGATAAAATCATTGGTGGTGATCATGCTGACAAAATCCATCTTGCCACTGCCCGCCTGCACGGACTGCGAGAGATCGATAGTGACGCCCTGCGCCGGGTTGTACCATAGCGCCAGCGCCACAATCCCGGCAGCCGGAATAAAGGCCATCGCGATCGAAACAATAAAGATAATCGCCATAATGCGTCCCAGCCTTTTCAGGTCGGTCATACTGGCGATAGAAGACATGACGCTGATCCCCACCAGCGGCACGATGATCATAAATAACAGGTTTAAGAATATCTGACCGACTGGCTGGAGTGTGCTGGCAAACGTCGGGGCATAAATACCTAATAAGCCGCCAATAACCAGAGCAAATAATAAAATAATCGACGATCTGTAGGGTTCGAGTCGTGACCACATAATGGGTACCTTTTAAATTATATAATTTTTAATGAGACTACATTCACAACTTGATGCGTTTCAGGCCTGCCTCCTTATATTTTGTGATGCAACTCACTTAACCTGTTATTTTTTCATTTTGCCAGCGAGTTGTTTCCTGTGATTCAATAGTTGCATGTTTAAAATGCGAATGTAACGGCCTATTCGTACCGTTTTTGCAAATCACTTGTGAATTAAAGGAAATTATGGGTACGCCGATTTCACTCAAGCATTTGGAATTTTTCGTCAAAATCGTTGACTGCGGAGGGTTATCGGAGGCCGCCGCGCAGCTCAACGTCTCGCCTTCCGCGGTAAGCAAAAGCCTGACGGCAATGGAAGACACGCTGGGGACAACGTTAATTAAACGCACCACCCGCAGTATTACCCTGACCGATGCCGGGCAATATTTATTTAACCGCGCCAATAAGCTACTGACAGAGTTTGATGAAACGCTGAATACTACCTCCGGTTATTACCACAGCCCGCAGGGCGAATTACGCATCACCTGTTCCATTGCCTTTGGTTATTCGCGACTGGTAAACCTGGTGGATAAATATCGTACCCAGTTCCCGGATGTGAATCTGTACATCGATCTCAACGATAACTTCGTCAATCTGAACGAAACCGATTTCGACATCGCCCTGCGCATCTCCACCGCGCCGCCGCAGAATTACGCCATGCGTAAACTGGTCCCCATCCGCTGGGCGTACTGCGCGTCGCCGGGATACCTCGCAAAAAAAGGGATGCCCCAGCGCCGCAGCGACTTGGTGAATCATGATTGCCTGGTTTACCCCGGCCTCACGCCAGTGCTTAAAGTGGCAGACGAGCAGGATCGTTTGCACCAATTGAAGCTGCATATGCCGATCCAGGCCAACAGCAGCCTGGTGTTATTGAAGTCGGTGTTAGAAGATCAGGGCGTGGCGTATTTACCCACCTATCTGATTGGCGATCATATTCAAAAAGAAGAGGTCACGCCGCTGATGCTCGACGGCACCATCACCTGTGAAACCCACGCCCTGTATGCGCTGTATTTTCCCAGCAAGTACAGTAATCCGAAGGTACGATCGTTTATCGATTTTCTGGTGGCGGAACTCGGTCCGTTACCCGCGTGGGACAACTGGATCCCAGGATAAGATCATTCAGTCTAAAAATGGGAGGCGTGCCACAATTTTTGCACGTTCCCCCCGTCTGGCTCTATCCTTAAGTCTATGAATAAAATTGCTGAACTCAAACGCGCCAAGCGACTGGCGCTCTCTCTGCTGCTGATTGCTGCCGCGACCTTCGTCATCACGTTGTTTCTGCCACCCAACTTCTGGGTGCTCGGGATCAAAGCGATTGCCGAAGCGGCGATGGTAGGTGCGCTGGCGGACTGGTTCGCCGTGGTCGCGCTTTTTCGCCGGGTACCGATCCCGTTTATCTCGCGCCATACGGCGATTATCCCGCGTAATAAAGACCGCATCGGCGAAAACTTGGGTCAGTTCGTGCAGGAAAAATTCCTCGACACCCAGTCACTGGTGGCGCTGATTCGCCGCCATGAACCGGCGCTGCTCATTGGCAACTGGTTCAGCCAACCGGAAAATGCCCGGCGCATCGGCCAGCATCTGCTGCAGATCATGAGCGGATTTCTCGAACTGACCGACGACGCCCGCATCCAGCGGCTGATCAAACGCGCGGTGCATAAGGCTATCGACAAGGTCGATCTCTCCGGCACTAGCGCATTAATGCTGGAAAGCATGACCAAAAACAACCGCCACCAGGTGCTGCTCGACACGCTGATTACGCAGCTGATCGCCCTGCTACAGCGCGACAGTTCGCGGGCGTTTATCGCCCAGCAGATTGTGCGCTGGCTGGAGACCGAACATCCGCTCAAAGCGAAGATCCTGCCAACCGAATGGCTCGGTGAACACAGCGCCGAGCTGGTCTCAGATGCGGTCAACTCCCTGCTGGATGACATCAGTCACGATCGGGCGCATCAGATCCGCCACGCCTTCGATCGCGCCACGTTGAACCTGATCGATAAGCTCAAACACGATCCTGACATGGCCGCACGTGCAGAAAGCCTCAAAAGCTACCTGAAAGAGGACGAAGCCTTTAACCGCTATCTCGGCGAATTGTGGGCGGATCTGCGTCAGTGGGTGAAAACCGACATTAACGCCGATGATTCTCGCGTGAAACAACGCATTGCCAGCGCCGGACAGTGGTTTGGCGAAACGCTGGTTGCCGATGGTGCCCTGCGTGCGTCGCTGAATGAACACCTGGAGCAGGCTGCGAAAAAAGTCGCTCCGGAGTTCGCTACCTTCCTGACGCGCCACATCAGCGACACGGTCAAAAGCTGGGATGCACGGGAGATGTCGCAACAAATTGAGCTCAACATCGGCAAAGATTTGCAGTTTATTCGCGTCAACGGCACGCTGGTTGGCGGTTCTATCGGGCTGGTGTTATATCTGTTGTCGCAACTACCGTCTCTGCTCACGCTGCCGAATTTTTAAGGAGAAAAAATGGCTGAAATCACCCTGTCATCCGCGGAGCGCGATCGCCTGCGCAACGAACTGGAAACGTATTGCAGCGACCACTTCGATCTCGACCTTGAGCAGTTCGATGCCGAGTTCTTTATTGATTTTATTATCGAAAAACTGGGACCTGCGTTTTACAACGCCGGTATTGAAGAGGCGATCCGCACCCATATCGCCTACAGCGAACGGATCCAGGAAGAAATGGACCTGAAGAAAATCCTCTGACGGTAACCTCGCATCATTTAACTTTAAATTATCATTTGCATATGTAATATAACAAATATCCACATAACAGCGTGAAGTGAGCGTCTGCATGCCGCAGGGAAGTCCTGGTTCAAATCATCATTCCATCCGCATCGCGCTGTTTGGCCTGCTGGTCTTGACACTGGGCATGGGGATTGGCCGCTTTCTGTATACGCCAATGCTGCCGGTGCTGTTGACTGAAGGTCAGTTTACCTTTAGCCAACTCTCGTGGATTGCCAGCGCCAACTACGCCGGGTATCTGGCAGGCAGCCTGCTGTTTTCCTTCGCCTTGTTCCACCAGCCCTCACGCCTGCGTCCGATGCTATTAGCGTCTGCGCTCGCGACCACCGGACTTATCCTGGCGATGGCGTTTTATACTCAGCCCGCACTGATGATGGCGATCCGCTTTCTGGCAGGTGTCGCCAGTGCCGGCATGATGATCTTT